>CAMDOF010000131.1 GCA_945903465.1 Opitutus sp. GAS368 | reverse complement strand
AGCCGCACAGGGGACTGTGCGGACCACTTTGGTCACCGCGCCAGAGGTGATGGGTGCTCGAGATGGCTGGGAATCGACCTGAGCAGTTAAGTTTCCTCTTTGATTGCCGAGGGTCGGTGAAAACCCACACTAGGAGGATGGCATCTTCGAAAATCCGCTGTGGTGTAGCCGGGGTCGGTTCGCTTGGGCAGCATCATGCGAGAATTTACGCGTCGCTCCCCGGGGCAGAATTGACGGGAATTTTTGAGACGAACGATGCGCGCGCGGCGGAGATTTGCGCGAAGTATTGCTGCCGGCGTTTTGCCACGCTGGATGAACTTGGGGCGGCCTGTGACGCGGTCTCCGTGGTGGTGCCGACGGACCGGCATGCGGAGGTGGCGTTGCCGTTGCTAGCAAGGGGGGCGCATCTGCTGATCGAAAAACCGTTGTGTGCCTCGCTGGAGGAAGCGGAGCGCGTGCTGGCGGCCGCGCGGGCGGCGGCGCGGATAGTGCAAGTCGGGCATATCGAGCATTTTAATCCGGTCATGAGTTTTCTCGAGAAGGAGATTGATGCCCCTCGATATATCACGGCGGAGCGACTGGCCCCGTACCAGATGCGCGGTACGGAGGTGGGCGTGGTCCTTGACCTGATGATTCATGATATCGGCATTGTGCTCGCGCTGGTAAAGTCGCCGATTGAGAAAATTGACAGTGTGGGCGTCACCGTGCTCTCCCAGAGTGAAGATATTGCGAACGCGCGGATCCAGTTTAAGAACGGGTGCGTGGCGAATCTAAGTGCGAGTCGGATGAGCACGAAGAAGGCGCGGGAGATTCGGATTTTCCAGGGGGACGCCTACCTCTCGCTGGATTTTATGAATCAAGCGGGGCATTTGGTAAGAAAGAGCGATATTCTGGACTACGGGTTGAAGATGAAAATGGGGTTGGTGAAAGCGGGGGATCTGAGTGCGCTGCCCGTGCGGGAGATTCCGATTGAGAAAGGGGAACCCCTCGCCTTGGAGTTGGCCCATTTTGTTGACAGCGTAGCGCGGGCGCAAGAACCCAAGGTGGGTGGGGCACTTGGCAAAAGTGCGCTGGAAGTGGCCATCACGATAACGGAGCAGATTCGGGCGGGGAAGGACCGGACGGAATGAGTACGGGGAGCGTACCTTTTAGCGGAGTCGACGCGCCGAGCCGCCGGGCGAGGGCGGGCGGGCGCGGGTTGGGCCCAGCCTTGCGGCGAGTGGAGGACCCGAAGCGGTGGAGGTATTCTCGGTTGGTATGAACACATCATCTGGGGTCATTTTACCGGAACCGACGACGGGGCGGGTCGACGTGTTAATTGTGGCCGCGGAACATTCGGGCGACGAACACGCGGCCCGCTTGGTGGGTGGCTTGCGAGCGAGGCAGCCTCAGCTGGCGGTGGCGGCACTGGGCGGACCGCGGCTCGCGGCGGCGGGAGCGCAGCTCTTGCGAGATTTAACCGGCGTTTCGGCGATAGGCTTCGCGGTGGTGGGTCGGTTGGCTTTTTATCGGGCATTGATTGCTGAGATCGTTCGTTGGACCGGGCGGCATTGTCCCCGAGTGATCTGTTTGGTGGATTCGTCCGGTTTGAATTTACGGATTGCGCGCGGATTATTTACCCAAGGTTTTTCAGCCAAGGCGGGAGGGCCTACCCGGGTGGTTTATTATATTAGTCCGCAAATCTGGGCTTCCCGACCAGGGCGGCGTTTCGCCATGGCAAAACATCTTGATGCCTTGGCGGCGATTTTTCCGTTTGAGCTGGCGGAATACGCGGACACGGCGCTACCGGTTGAATTTGTCGGGCATCCCTTTTTGGCGTCGGCGCACACCTCGCCGGTGCGCTATGATCCGGCGGGGCCGGTGCTCTTGCTACCGGGGAGTCGCGCGAGTGCCGTCAAGAGGATATTTCCACGATTGGCGGCGGGGTTTCGCGCTTCAGGGCGGCCGGAGGCGGTGGTGATTTATCCGAGTATCGAGATCCGAGATCTAATCACTAGCCTGAATCCGCCGGCAAACGTGCGACTAATACCAATGCCGATCGATGGCCGGCCCGCACCGATCGGCGCTTCGGCCGTACTCACTTCGAGTGGCACGATGTCGATGCAGTGCGCATTGGCGGGTATTCCGGGAGCGGTGACGTATCGGACTGATCCGGTGACTTATCTGCTCGGGCGATGGCTAGTCCGGGTGCGGTATTTAGGGATCGCGAATTTAATTCTGCGGGAGCCGATGTATCCAGAATACATTCAAGGCACCGCGACGCCGATGGCCTTGGCGGCCGAGTTGCGGGCGTGCGCGGAAGACCCGACGCGCCGCGAGCGGACGGCGGCCCAAGCCACCCGGCTGCGCGCTCTACTCGGTCAGCCGGCGAACGGCACGGTCGTTAGCTGGATGCTCAGGCAACTGGAGCAAGCGTGACGTTTCCGCTTTAGAATCGGGGACCTGGGAAATGGGAGCGGGCGTGCCTCGATTTATCGTGGTTTGGGCAATGGGAAGAATCGTGCGGTTGTCACGTGAGCTCGGTCGAGGGCGGCTGGCGGATTTGGTTATTTGAGTATTTTTGTAAAATTATCAGCGGGATTTTTTTCGTAACGAACGGAAAGTAGGTTGCGCTCGGCAGCGGGGAGAAGCATGGATAAGGGCACCACACTTGCTTTGTCCGCTATGGGTAAAACTTCCTATTTATCAGCTTTCGGTTCGCTCCGCTCCCTCGCCTTCTTACCTGGTTTAGTTTTTGTCGTTGGTTTGGTGCTATCGGTCGCGGGTTGGCAAGCGATGCGCTCCGCCTGCGAGCGGGAGGAGGCCGCGCGCTTTGCCCAGTTGGCTGAGCGCGCGACCGCCTCGGTCTTGGCTCGGTTTGAACTGGCGGCGCAACTCTCGCTGGGGGCAGGTGCATTTGTGTCAGCGTGCGCCGATAATTTTTCCCAGTCGGAGTGGTTGATTTACGTCAATACGGTCAGCCGGTTCTTTCCTGAAGGCGTGGTGGGGCTGGCCTATGCCCAAAGGGTACCGCGCTCCGGCTTGGACGAGTTGGAGCAGCACGTGCGGGCGCAAGGGCAACCGGCCTTTGCGGTGCAGCGCACGGGGAGCGGTCCTTGGGCCTATGTGGTGACTCACATTGAACCTCTGCAGACGAGTGCGGCCGCGCTCGGGCTTGATTTCATGAGCGGTACGGGCCGAAGGGCGCGGGCGGCTGAGCGTGCCTTGGAATCCGGCGGGTTGGCGTTGACTGAGAAAATAAATTTATTTGTCAACGGCGGAGAGGTTCCGGGCTTTTTATTGTTTGCGCCGGTCTATGGCGCGGGGACGCCCCAGTCGGAAGCGATGGCGCGTCGCGCCGGTTTACGAGGTTGGGCTTTTGTCATACTGCGCACCGATGCCTTGCTGGCCGGGTTGGCGGAAGGCTCGGGTGGACAAATTGATTTTGCGGCCTTTGAAGGCAACTCGGTCCAAAGTGACGGGCTGCTGGATTTTCGGGATAGCAGCGCGCCAGCGAAGGGGCGGACGTGGGCGGCGGCGGAAGGCGGTTTCCGCGGGCGAACCCGATCATTGAAAATTCCCCTCAATCTCTATGGCCATCCTTGGACCGTTTGGGTGGTTTCGACCCCGAAGTTCGACGCGAATGAACATTTTCCATCGCCTGGGATAGTTTTTCTGGCGGGATTTTTCGCAAGTACGGGTGGGGCTTTTCTCGCTCGGTCACTGGTGCGAAATCGCGCGTCGGCCGTGCTGCTGGCGCAGCGGGCGACGGCTGATCTCAACCGATCACAGACGAACGCGTATCACCTCTCGCTGGTCGCAAGCCATACGGCGAGCGCGGTGGTGGTGGCTGATCCAGGTTGGGCGATTACGTGGGTCAATGCTAGTTTTACCAGAATAACGGGGTACGCGCTCGATGAGGTTAAAGGGAGAAGGCCGGCGGATTTTTTGATGGGGACCGGGGTCGATCGCGGGTTGGTCGACAGAATATACGGTCAGGGAGGGGCGCAGGCTTCGTTCAAAGGTGAGGCCTGCAATTATGCCAAAGATGGGCGTGCGTGGTGGGCGGAGATCGAGACGCAGTCGATTTGCGGCGAAGGGGAAGGCATCACTGGGCAAATGGCCGTGTTACTTGATGTTACGGATAAGCGCCAAATCTGCGAGCAATTGGTGCAGCGCGAGGCGCAATTACGGTTTATTTTCGAGTCCCTGCCCGTCGGTATTTCCTGGTATATTCCAGGTGTACCCAGCTCTCGCTTGGTCAACTCGGAGCATATTCGCGTGACTGGGGTTTCGAGAGAGGACTCGTCTCGGCCCGGTGTATTTGAGACGGTCACTCATCCAAGTGATTTTCGACTGCAGGGGGTCTTTGAAGAGAAAATCCGGTCGGGGGCCATCGATCGTTATGGGCTGGAGAAGCGCTATGTGCATGCGGGTAGAGAAGATCTTTGGGTGAAATTTGAGAGCCGGGTGCTGCGCGATCCGGCGACTGGCACGCAGCAATGTTTAATCACGATTGTCGACATTTCGGAACAGAAGCGGCAAGCGGCGGAGTTAAGGGCGGCGAAAGAGGTGGCGGAGCGGGCTAATTTGGCGAAGGGGCAATTTTTGGCCATGATGAGTCATGAGATTCGTACGCCGATGAACGGGGTGATCGGCATGACCTCGCTTCTGCTCGACTCGGCCCTCTCGCTCCAACAGCGCGACTATGTGCAGACGCTCCGCAACAGTGGTGATGCCCTCTTGACGATCATTAATGATATTCTGGATTTTTCGAAGATTGAATCCGGGCGGCTCGAGTTGGAGCGGACCGAGTTTTCCGTGCGGGAGTGCGTGGAAGGAACCCTCGATTTATTAGCGCCGAGGGTCGCGGAGAAGCGGCTGGATCTGCTGTGTGAATTTCTCGAAGGGGTGCCGGGCAATGTTCGTGGTGATCCGACGCGATTGCGGCAAATTCTCGTGAACCTGATGGGGAACGCGGTAAAGTTTACGGAGCGCGGCGAGGTTGAGTTGCGGGTGGGTGCGGAAACGGTCGCAGAGGTTGGGGTGGCGGCACGCGCGCCATTGACGCTGGCGCGAGCACCCTTCGTGGCAGGCGAAGCGGTGCGGTTGGTCTTCGCTGTCCGCGATACGGGGATTGGTATTTCGAAGGAAGGGCAAGAGCGGCTATTCGAATCTTTTTCTCAAGTGGATGCCTCGACAACCCGTCGCTTCGGAGGGACGGGGCTCGGGTTGGCGATCAGCCGGCGTTTGGTCGATTTGATGGGTGGGAGTATTTGGGTGGAGAGCGACGAGGGTCGGGGGTCGACTTTTTTCTTTTCGGTGGTGGTTGAAGCCATGCCGAGCAAGGCCCGTCCATGGCTGCAGGCAAGTGGTGGGGCGTTGGCAGGGAAGCGCTTGCTCGTTGTGGATGACAACGCGACGAACTGCCGGATATTGACGGGCCAGGCGCAGCGCTGGGGGATGACGACGGTCGCGGTCGGGAGTGGGGCGGAGGCGCTGGCGGTGCTCAGAGAAGGAGAAGTTTTCGACGCGGCGGTATTGGATATGCAGATGCCGGAGATGGATGGGCTGATGTTGGCGGGGGAGATCCGTAAACTACGGGATGCGGTCACTCTACCGATGGTTATGTTGTCGTCTCTCGGGTATCGCGAAGTAAGTGAACATCGGGATCTGTTTGCGGCGGGGTTAACCAAACCGGCCAAGGCGGGGCATTTGTTTGAAGCTTTTTCGAGTATTTTCCAGACGTCCCATAAATCTCCTCGGACGGTTGATGCACGCACGAACCGTCCGGCGCCCCTGATGCGCAGCGAAACAATGTTGTTAGCCGAGGATAATGCGGTAAATCAGAAGGTCGCGTTGCATATGCTTGGGAAGCTAGGTTATCGGGCGGATGTGGCGGTTAATGGGATTGAGGTACTTGATGCGCTCCAGCGGAAGACGTACGATATTATTTTGATGGATGTGCAAATGCCGGAGATGGATGGGTTGGAAGCGGCGCGACGCATTAGCGCTTTTCTGCCAGATCGGGCCGTGCGCCCGTGGATTATTGCGCTCACGGCCAACGCGATGCTCGGTGACCGCGAGATGTGTATGCGTGCGGGGATGGACGATTACTTGAGCAAGCCCTTCGAAGCGGATGAGCTTGCGGCGGCTTTGCAGCGAGCGCGGGTGGCCAGTCGGCGCTAGGGCGGCAAAATTCCGGAAGACTTTCCAAGGCCCGCGCCTCGGTGGCGCTCGAGGCAGGCGAGGTCAGGCTTCGGCGGTCGTTGGTTCGAGCGCGGGCAGGTCGGGTTGGTCCGATTTTAAGGGGGAGAGAGGCCCTCTGCACGACTGGTCAATTTGAGCGGAAGCGAGCCGATGGTGGCGGAAATTTGCTGCCAAATAATTTCTGCTTTGGTCGTCGCGATCGCCAAGCACTTGGTCATTTCGGCGGCACGGGCGCGACGATTTTGCTCCGCGATCTTGGCGAGATCGTCGAGATTATAGACGAAGACGTTGTCGATCTCGGCCACCTGCGGGTCGATATCGCGCGGGAGGGCGAGATCGATAAAAAAAAGGGGGCGGCCCGGTCGGCGCGCCATGGCCACTCGGGTGGTGGCGAGTGAAATCACGGGATCGGGTGCGGAGGTGGCGCAGACGACGACGTCAAATTCGGCGAGACGCGCCTCCCGCTGCGTAAACGGCATAGCGCTGGCGTCGAGCGCGGTCGCTAACTCCATCGCCCGCTCGAAGCGTCGACTGGCGACGGTGAGCGCCGCGGCGCCGCGGCTCTGAAAGGCCTTCGCGGTTTTTTCACCGATTTCACCGGCCCCCAGCAGCAAGATGCGGGTGTTCGTCAAGGTACCAAAAATGGTCAGGGCGAGATCAACCGCGACATTGGCGACGCTCACTTGGCCTATCGTGATGGCAGTCGTGGTGCGCACGTGCTTGGCCGCTTGAAAGCTTTTTTGGAAAAGACGATTGAGCACGGGTCCGGTAAAACCGGCGGCCTGGGCGGCAGCGTACGCGCCCTTCACTTGTCCAAAGATTTCGGTCTCCCCGAGCATCTGCGAATCGAGGCCGGCGGAGACAGCCACGAGGTGGTGGACTGCGTCGCACCCTTGGAGCCTGAGTTGGAGGTTGGCAAATTCCTCGGGGGCGAAGCCCTGCTGGGCGCAAAACGCGGCCGCGATGCGTGCGGGGGTGCCAGCTTGGCCCGTTACGCCGTAGAACTCGATCCGGTTGCACGTGTTGAGGATCGCAAACTCTTGGAGGCCCTCGATCTGAGCGAACGTCTGCGCCAGCGCCAGAGCACCATCCGCGGTGAGGGCGAGCTTCTCGCGTAAGGCGAGCGGGGCACGATGATGCGTGGCCCCAATCACAAAAATCTCCGTACTCATGACCGCTCGAGTACGACCCGAGCCGGCCGGCTAGCCGGAGAGGTTTTCTTGCCGCCGGTACGGCTTTGGTCAACGGCCGCCAGCGAAAGCAGTGCGCCAATAAAAAGACTCAGGCAAACCCAAGCGAATCGTTTGGCGATGAGAATGCCGAGCAATCGCAAGGTAAAAGCCCCCGCCGCGATTAACCAAACGACGACGGTGAGCACCAACTTCGTGACGTTGACGCTGGAGATATCCTTGAGCCAGTAGACGGAGCCGACGGCCAGTGACAGGGCGAGAATGGCCGATCCCGCGCCGAGCAGGCGCACGCCGATATGATCAAGTTCCATAATCGAGGGCAGGAAGGAGAACCAGCCGCCCTGCCGTTTGGATTTTAAAGAGTAATTTCTCAGTAAGAACATGAACGCGGTGAGGGCGAGGAGGCCAAAAACGCCGTAGCTAAAAACAGCCAGGGCGGCGTGGAGTTCAATCCACGGATTGAGTCCGAAGATAGGGCGGCGCTGCGTGTGATCCCATACGGGGATGGCGAGGGAAAGCAGCGTGAGGGAGGCCGCCAGGCCCGAGGTAAAATAACCGAAAAGACTTTTCCGGAAGGTGACGCCGACAACAAGATAGAGCGTGATGGCGGACCAGGCGATGAACTGAAAAATCTCGAACGGATTACCGAGAGGGCAACCGGCAACCGCTCGCCCGCGGATACTGAGTCCGACCAGTTGGGCAAGGTAGCCACCGGCGATAAAGAGGTAAGTGGTGCCGCCGGGAGGGCGACCATGACGCAGGAGAGAGACGGTCCCCTGAATAAAGCCAGCGAGGTAAAAGCTGGCGGCGATCCACAGCCAAGCACGATCAGTAAATTCGGGCCACATCATAGTTTGAAAGTACGTGGGCCGATGGATGGCGCAAGTCTACCGATGTCGGGGCTTGCATCTGAAATTGGCGTGTGGCTTCGTGTTCGTCGACTCTGGTCCTTTAAAAACATGGTTGCTTTTCGTCGATCGTCTGCGGTTTGGCTGGGCTTGGTTCTCCTGGTGGGTCTGGCGAGAGCGCGCGATTATCGGGTCAACCTTGCAGCCGTCGATGTGGATCGAGCGGGCCAATTGATCACGTTTACCTGGCCGGCCGAGCAGCCGGAACCGGCGGCGCTTCGTGGTGAGGATGGACTGGTCTTGGCGCTGCAAGCCGCGGCGACGGGAAGGTGGGCGTTTGTCCTGCCTTTTCAGAAAGCGGGAGAGGTGAGGAGTTTTTCGGTGGTGACGAAAGTGGGCAAAGCGCCCGTCGTTCCGGTGGTGGTGGCCCAAGCGGACGCCCAGCGGGTGCGATTGAGTGTCGGCGGGCGCCCCGTTTTTGACTACCCGATTGATCGGACGGTTTTACCGAGGGCGGGGATCAAGCCCGAGTATCATCGGGCTGGATACATTCATCCGGTTTACAGCCCGTCGGGGAAAATGGTGACGGACGATTATCCCTCGAATCACGTGCATCACCATGGGATCTGGTCGCCGTGGACCAAGACCTCGTTTCAAGGTCGGAGTCCGGACTTTTGGAATATGGGAACGAAGACGGGTACGGAAGACTTGGTGGCGCTGGAGCGGACGTGGGGTGGGGCGGTGCACGGAGGTCTCGAAGCGAAGTTGCAGATGGTGGATTTATCTGGCGCGAGCCCCGTGGTGGCCCTGCATGAGCTGTGGCGGGTGGTGGCCTACGATGTGGTGGCGGTGGCAGCGATCGGACCCGTGGCGGTTTTTGATCTCGAGATTACTCAGCGGTGCGCGACGAACGATCCGTTGGTGCTGCCGACTTATCATTACGGTGGCTTTGGTTTTCGTGGGGCGGCGGCCTGGAATGGACCCGGAGATGCCGCGCGTTACTTAACCTCGGAGGGAGTGACGGACCGACTGGCAGGGAACAACACGCGGGGTCGCTGGTGTTATTTGGGTGGGCTCTTGGACGGAAAGATGGCGGGTACGGCGATTTTGGGTCATCCTGAAAATTTCCGAGCTCCGCAGCCGATGCGTCTGCATCCTGATATGCCCTATATGTCCTATGTACCGCAGCAACTGGGTGAGTTTGCGATCCGCCCCGGTGTGCCGTATGTGGCGCGTTTTCGATTTGTGGTGGCAGATGGCGTGCCTGATCGCGCGATGATTGACGCTTTTTGGAATGGCTACGCGCGGGTGCCGGCTGTATCCGTGGTGGCCATGCCCTGAGGCTCACGCCTAACATTTTGTTCCGCTTCCTTTATCTGATCCTCAACTTTCGCTATGGAAAAAACTGACAATAAACGTCTCTACACCGTCCTCGCCGCGGCTTTTCTCGGCTGGATGTTTGATGGTCTTGAAATGGGAATTTTCCCGCTCATCGCGCGACCCGCGCTCCAGCAAATCCAGACCGCGCATGGGTTGGCGGTGACCGATTCCTTCGTCGGACAGTGGATGGGCTACGCAACGGCGGCTTTCCTCATCGGCGCGGCGCTCGGTGGCGTGGTCTTTGGCTGGCTCGGTGATAAGATTGGTCGAGTGCGGGCGATGTCGCTGAGTATTCTTTGTTACTCGTTATTTACGGGACTTATTTACTTCGCGACGGAGCCTTGGCATCTCGCGGCCAGTCGCTTCATCGCGGCGCTCGGGATGGGTGGCGAGTGGTCCTTGGGGGTGGCTTTGGTGATGGAGGTCTGGCCGGAAAAGCACCGTCCGCTGATGGCCGGAATTATCGGGGCGGCGGCCAACGTCGGGTTTGCCTCGATCGCCGTGATCGGGCTATTTTTTAAAGTCACGATTGAGTCATGGCGCTGGGTCGCGCTCGTGGGCGCGGCGCCCGCGTTGCTCACGCTCTTGATCAGTTTATTTGTGCATGAGTCCGAGAAATGGCAGGAGTCTGTGAAGAACAGCACGAAGCCCAGTCGGCCTCTGGCTGAGGTGCTTTCGCCGCCCTTGTTAAAGGGGACCCTGCTCGCGATCATGCTCTCTTCGATTGCGTTGATTGGCACATGGGGCTCCGTGCAATGGTTGCCGCTCTGGGCGGACAAATTGACCGCGGGAGTGGTGCCGACCGCGAAGGCTTACACGCAGGCCTGCTCGGCGATTGGTGCGGTTGTTGGATGTTTGTTGGGCGCGTGGGTGGGTGGCTTCTTGAGTCGGCGAATGGCGTATTTTCTCCTTTGTTTAGGCTCCCTGATTGCCTGCGCGTGGCTCTTCCGCGGCATCGATGCTTACGGCACATCTTTTCTGGTGCTGACTTTTGTGGTCGGCGGATTGACCGCGGCTTTTTACGGATGGTTGCCGCTCTACTTGCCGGAGCTTTTCCCCACACGCGTTCGGGCCACGGGTCAGGGCATCTCCTATAATGCGGGTCGGGTTTTTGCCGCGGTCGGTGCGCTGCAAATGGGTGCTTTGATGCAAAGTTTTGACGGGAGCTACGCGAAGGCGGGCGCGGTCATCTCATTAATCTATGCGCTCGGTCTGGTGGTGATTTGGTTCGCCCCCGAAACGAAGGGCCGGCCCTTGCCGGAGTAAGCGAGACGATCTCGACGACATCGCGCGGTGCGGTGCGATTTTACGCGCGCATCGCGCGGTGCGCGCGTGCGTGCGGCTACGCGTAGTCGGAGCTTCGCGCTCCCTGCAGTCCGACCGATCGTTCCGGGCCCAGTCATGGGTTTAATTTGGGTATGGCGGGCGACGAAACGTGATGATCGCGGGTTCGGTGGGAGATCGGCCGGGGAGTGCGATTCGAGGCACGGGTGCAGGGCGGCGCGCGGGAAATATTCGCGATAAATCGCCCACTTTCTAAATTCCTGAGCGGGTGTAATCGCCAGCGTCCAAAAGATGCGGACTTTGATTTTACCGGATAGCCGCGCGTACCAGCGAAAAGGCGGGGCCACTCTCGTGGGCACGCGCGAGAGTGCAACTAGCGTGGTCCAATGAATGCGCTGGCAAACGCCACCGCCGACCTACGTGTTGAAATTTTCCGCCATGGCGACCGCTTTGAAAAGGGCGGAGGCCTTGCTAATAGTTTCCTGATATTCCGAGGTGGCGACGGAATCGGCGACGACGCCGGCGCCGGCTTGAATATGAATCTGCCCGTTTTTGAGTAGGGCCGTGCGCAGCATAATACATGTGTCCATATTGCCGTCGTAGCCGACGTAGCCGAGGGCGCCGGCGTAAAATCCGCGAGTCGACGGCTCGTACTGGGCGATGATTTGCATGGCGCGAATTTTGGGGGCGCCGCTGACGGTACCGGCTGGAAACGTCGCGCGCATGAGGTCGTAGGCGGTTTTATCGGGGGCGATCTGGCCCTCTACCTGGGAAACGATGTGCATGACGTGGGAGTAACGTTCGACGACCATCATTTCGGGAACATTGACGGTACCGAAGCGACAAACGCGGCCGATGTCGTTGCGGGCGAGATCGACGAGCATGAGGTGCTCGGCGCGTTCTTTTTCGTCGGCGAGCAGCTCTTTTTCCAGGGCGAGATCCTCGGCCGGCGAGGCTCCGCGCTTGCGGGTTCCGGCGATGGGGCGAATCTCGACCAAACCATCGGTGAGGCGAACGTGGACTTCGGGCGAGGCGCCAACGATGGCGAAGTCATCCGTCTCCAGGATAAACATGTAAGGGGAAGGATTGACGGTGCGCAGCGCTCGGTAGAAATCGAGAGGAGATTTGCTGAACGGGCGGCTGAAACGCTGGGACGGCACGAACTGAATAATATCCCCGGAGCGGATGAATTCCTTGCCCTCGTCGACGACCTGTTCGAATTGAGCCTGCGAGAAATTACCTCGCGGGATCGTGATCCTGGCGGGCTCGACGAGGGGAGCGGGCGCGAGCTCGCGAGGTTGGCGCAACATGGCGTAGAGCGCGCGAAGCTCGTCGGCGGCCACCTCGTAAGCAGCGGAGGGGTCGCCGTTGACGTGGGCGTTTACACAGAGGCGCAAGGTCTGCTTCGCTCGATCGAAGATCAGCAGCGAGTCCGAGAGGATGAAGTACAGAAGGGGCAGGCCGAGCTCGTCCGTGGTCGCGGTGGGGACGGAAGGTTCGATGCGGGTGACGTATTCGTAGGCGATGAAGCCGACGGCTCCGCCCGTGAATCGAGGTAAACCCGGGAGAGTGACCGGGCGGTAGGCGCGCATCTCCTCTTCGATCAAGGTGAGGGGATCGCTCGGGGTGGGGACAATTTCCGTGGGCCGGTCAGGCGAGCGGATTTCGGTGGTGGTCGGACCGCACACGAAAGTTTTGCGCGGGCGGCAGCCAATGAAGCTATAGCGGGAGAGGTGCTCGCCGCCCTCCACGGATTCAAGGAGATAGGCTGGACCCGTATTTTTCAACTTGGCGTAGGCCGATACGGGCGTTTCGAAGTCGGCCATCAAGTCAGTGTAAACCGGGATGACATTTCCTTGGTGGGCGAGGCTCGCGAAAATTTCCTTGGTTGGATGAATATGCATCTTCGAAAGTGGGGGTATGTTGTGCTCGGGCGGCTCTCGCAAGGGGAATGCGGCGATCTTGGCGGATCGGTCGCGGGGCAAGCAGGGGTGATGCGCAGCCGTGAGGCCCAAAGCGCCCACGGGCACGCGGGTCGCGCTCCGCGGTTTTTTTGGGGGTTAGCCTCGCCGGGAGGGCTGGAGCGGAGTCTCCTTCGAAAGGAGGTGGCGGTCACCTGCCGGTAAGCGGGTCAAGCCCGGCTTGGCGGCGCCGAATGATGCGACAAGGTGGGTGATTTCTCGCTCGCGGCTTGCGCCCCAGCGAAATCGGGGCCCCGGCGAGCCTGCGGTTTTTAAAAGGCATGTCATTTGCAATCCTGGCGTCTTTCAACTGCGTTCCCCTACTTGGATGATTTTTTTTATTTTAAGGCGGGCGGGCTTGCGCGCAGGCGTGGCTTGTTGCCTTTCTTTATCTATGGTTGCCGTCGAATCTGAAAACCCGCTGCTCAGCGAAAGTTCCTTGCCCTGGCAATTCCCGCCCTTCGATCTAATTAAGGACCGTCATTTTATGCCGGCCTTTGAGCAAGGCATGGCGGCAGCGCAGCGTGAAGTCTCCGCGATTGCCGCAAGCACTGAGGCGGCCACCTTTGAAAATACCCTTGTCGCGTTGGAACGGTCGGGGCGTTTGTTAGGACGGGTCGAACGGGTTTTTTCTGGTCTCACCGGGACCCTGACGAATCCTGAGCTACAGACGATCCAACGGACGCTTGCGCCCCTGCTCGCGGCTCACGCGGATGCGATCAGGCTTATTCCGACGTTGTTTGCAAAGATTGAGTTCCTGTTCAAGGCGCGGGCGACGTTGGCGCTCGACGCCGAGTCGGACCGGTTGTTGGGGCGTTATTACCAGGACTTTGTTCGAGCGGGGGCAAAGTTGCCCCAAGCTGAGCAGGCGAAGCTCCGCGCGCTCAACGGAGAGTTGGCGACCTTGCAGACGCAATTTTCGCAGAATGTGTTAAAGGAGCGCGACGGGGCGGGAGTGTTCGTTGCTTCTCGCGAAGAGTTGGCGGGGCTGAACTCGGTTGAAATAGAGGCGGCGGCGGCGGCGGCGAAAGGGGCCGGTCATGATGGGCAGTTTTTATTGAGGTTGCAGAATACGACGGGCCAGCCGGCGCTCGCTACGTTAAAAAATCGGGGTGTGCGTGAGCGCCTGCTGACGGCGTCACTCGCGCGTGGAAGTAGCGGGGGGGCGTTTGACAATCGGGCGGTGGTTTCCGCGATAGCGATGAAGCGGGCGGAGCGGGCCGCGTTGCTGGGGTATCCGCACCATGCGGCTTACCAGCTGGAGGAGCAGACGGTCGGCAACGTCGACGCCCTGAATAAGCTCCTCGCGCAACTGGCGCCTCCCGCGGTCGCAAATGCGCGCCGCGAAGCCGCCGACATGCAGGCTTTGGTGGAGACGGAAAAAGGTGGCTTCACGTTGGGGGCGGCGGATTGGGAAATGTATTCGGAGAAAGTGCGGCGGGACCGCTACGCCTTTGCGGGCGAGCAACTCCGGCCGTACTTTGAAGTCAGCCGCGTTTTTATCGATGGGGTCTTTTACGCCGCGACGCGGCTCTATGGGATCACCTTTAAAGAGCGCCACGATCTACCGGTTTACGAGCCGAGCGTGCGCACCTTTGACGTGTTCAATGAGGATGGTTCGCCGCTCGCGATTTTCCTCCTCGATTACTATGCGCGGCCCAATAAAAATGGGGGCGCGTGGGCGAGCGCCTACGTCTCGCAGAGTGGGTTGCTTGGGACGCGACCAGTCATCGCGAATCATCTAAATATCTCGAAGCCTCCGGCTGGGCAGCCGACCTTGCTGAGCTTCGACGAAGTGGTGACGGCGTTTCATGAATTTGGTCACGCACTGCACGGGATGTTTTCCGATGTTAAGTATCCGCGTTTCGCAGGTACGGCGGTGCCGAGAGATTTCGTCGAATATCCCTCTCAGGTGAACGAAATGTGGATGGCCTGGCCGGAGATTCTCCAGAATTACGCGAAGCATTATCAGTCGGGAGAGGCCTTGCCGGTGGCATTGCTTGCGAAGGTGGTCGCTTCCGCTCAGTTCAATCAAGGGTTCAAAACGACCGAGTATTTGGCGGCGACTTTGTTGGATCAGGCATGGCACCAAGTGCCGGCGAGTGCGGTGCCTGGACCTGAAGGAGTGCTGGCCTTTGAGAGCGCCGCGCTGAAAGCGTTTGGCGTCGATTTTGCGTTGGTCCCGCCGCGCTACCGCTCGACGTATTTTTCGCATACGTTTTCCGGTGGTTACTCCGCAGGTTATTATTCTTATATCTGGAGTGAAGTCTTGGACGCCGTGACGGTTGATTGGATCAAAGAGCATGGCGGTTTAACTCGGGCTAACGGCGATCGTTTTAGGGCGATGCTGCTCTCGCGGGGAGGCAGTGAGGATGCGCTGGGACTATTTCGCAAATTTAGCGGCGGGGAGCCGATGATCGGTCCATTGTTAAAACGGCGCGGGCTGGAGTGAAGCGAGGGCGAGGCGTCCCAAACTCAGCGGACGTGAACCGAGATACGGGCGATCATGCGGCCGTACTCGGGCGCCGCCCCTCCGCCACGTGCGGCTTGGTCGGCCGGGTAGCCCGACGTGCGGATAGGAGCGGCGGCGAATCAAGCGGGAGACTCGGGGCGGGTGCGTCATGCCCGGCGGGTGCCAGCGGGTGGCGAGACGCGGAGCGCGTTCGCCCCGCCGAGCGGCCGGTGGGCGCTGGGATTTTTAAAAAAAGGAGGGAGCCTCAGGGGCGGGCGGAAAGCAGGCCGGAGGATTTTAGCCAATCGGCGGCGCGGTCAGGCCAGGTCGTCACATCATGTTCGTTGCGGCGGAGTCCGTAACCGTGTCCACCTTTCGGATACAGATGCATTTCTGCTGGAACTTTCGCCTGGCGGAGGGCGAGGTAGTAAAAAAGAGCGGTCTCAACACGGACCGGGTCGTCTGCGCTCATGGCGATAAACGTGGGCGGAGTGTTGGTGGCGCTGATGGGTAATTCGGGCGCAATGGCGTCGCCCTTTTCTTTTTCGGTTAAATAAGCGGGGTAAATTAACAGGGTGAAGTCGGGGCGGCAGCTAAGAACGTCGGCGGAATCGACCGCCTCGTAGGCGCGGGCGGTATGTTGGTTGCTGAGCGTGGCAGCGAGATGCCCGCCGGCGGAAAACCCCATGACGCCGATGCGGTGAGGATCGATGCGCAGTTGGGAGGCGCTTTGGCGCACGAGCCCGAGCGCGCGCTGAGCGTCTTGCAGCGGTGGCAGGTGTTTCTCGAGGCCGGGGCGCCGAGGTACCCGATATTTCACAAGCACGGCGGTGACCCCGAGCCGGTTGAGCCACTCGCAGACCTCGGTGCCCTCCAGATCGGCCGCGAGAATATTATAGCCGCCGCCCGGGCACACGAGTACGGCCGCGCCAGTATTTTTATCAGAAGGCGGTGAATAAATCGTGAGCGTGGGCTGGGTGACGTTCCCAAGGCGGAGCACAGTCTTGCCGGCGACGGGCCGGTCGGTGGATTTCGTCTGATCGGACTCGGGGGGGAGGTCCTTGATTTCACCGGGAGCCTTCCCCGGCCAGAGCGGCTGGGGCTGGGCAGGCTGGGCCCAAAGGGAAACGGCGAGGGAGATTCCTAGCGCGGCGAGGCGGAGTGGGCGGACGGGAGGCATGGTCGGAGACAGGATGGAGGCGGAGAGCCCGAGGGAAGCGGGGCGTTGGGAGCGGGTGTGAACGTCGAATGAATAGCGGAGGTCGGGTGCGCCCCAAGAAGAAAGTTGCTGACCTTTGGAAGTTGGCTCAACGCGGACGGATGATGGCGGCGGAATTTTTAGCAGGAATTTTGTGGATGGCGCCGAAGAACCGGCGAGCGGGGAGTGCCGGGGGCGATGGGAAGTTTCGGTGTTTCGGGCCATTGTCGGCAGCGTCGGGCGGGCAAGATCGTGGGGGCGATTTCGGTAAAATACGCGGCGGTGGGTGCGAAAAATTGCGTGAGTAAAGTCTAGGCTTTCCAATCGTGGCCGGCGGGCTACGGTGAGTTTCCTTATGCAGAAAACGTTCGTTATTTTTAAGCCTGACGCGATGCAACAGCACCGCGTAGGCACCGTGTTGAGCCGATTCGAAGCAGCGGGCTTCGATGTGATTGGCTGCAAGATGGCCCAACTTTCGTCTGCGGTGCTGCGCGAACATTATGCGCACGTGGCGGACAAGCCATTTTACCCTGAGATCGAGGCGTTCATGCGTTCTGGTCCGGTCATCATGATCGGATTGCGAGGCGCGGACGTGGTGCAGAAGGTGCGCGATCTTTTGGGGCCGACGGACTCTCGGAAGGCGGCCAAGGGGACGATCCGCGGCGATTTCGGGACGGATATGATGAAGAATATGGTCCATGCATCGGATAGCGTGGAGAACGGCCAAGCCGAGCTTGCGCGCTTCTTCAAGCCGGACGAATTATTCGGCTGAGGCAAGGAGCCCTCGGGTGGAGCGCCGGGAATGGCGTTACTTTGCTGAGAAACGAAATTCCGTCGTCGAATGAAAGTTCTGGCCCGGCCTTAGAATCGTCGTTGGAAATTTCGGTTGATTGACGGAGTCAGGAAAGTGCTGGGTTTCGAGACAGAAGAAACCGCTGCGTGGGCCCGGCTCGGTTTCGCCGAGCGGACCGAGTGGGCTGGTGTAAAGCTGTACGCCGGGCTCGGTGGTCCAAGTCTCGAGGGTGCGACCGGAGCTGGCCTCGTAGACGCGGGCGGCGAGCAGCAGAGTGGCGGTACCGGCCGGGCGAGTGATGACGAAGTTGTGATCGTAGCGTCGGCTCTTGCCGAGTTGGTCGGAGCGAGCGCCGAGAGGCATGGGGCGGCGGAAGTCGAGCGGCGAAGCTTCGACCGAGCGAAGTTCGCCGGTGGGAATCAAATCTTGGTCAACGACGGTGTAGCGATCGGCGTTAAGGTGAAGGTGGTGACTGAGGACGTCGCCGCTGCCGGCTAAATTAAAATAGGCATGATTGGTGAGATTCACAGGGGTGGGTCGGTCGGTCGTAGCGCGGTAGTCGATGCGCAGGATATTTTCCGGTGTGAGCGTGTAAGTAACGGTGACGTGGAGCTGGCCGGGGAAGCCCTCCTCGCCATCGGCGCTGACGTAAGACAATTCGATGGCGGCGGTGCGGGTATCGGGCAGGCGCTTGGCTTGCCAGACGACGCGGCCAAAATTTTTGAGTCCGCCGTGGAGCGTATGGGCGCCGTTATTGCGGGTGACGGTGTAGTCGTGGCCATCGATTGAGAAGCGAGCGCCGCCGATGCGGTTGGCGACCCGACCGAAGACGGCGGCGGCTTGGGGAAACCCGCGTTGGAAGCCTTGATCTGAGGCGGTGATTTCGCGGACGACACCGGCGAATTTTCCTTGGCGGTCGGGCATCTGCAGACTGGCGACGATCGCGCCGTAGGTGATGACCTTGGCGACGGCGCCGGAGGGAACGCGCAAGGTGAAGAGATCGACGAGGGTGCCGTCGGCGGTACGGCCAAACTCGGAACGTTCGACCGGTTGAACGGCGGGAGCCGCGGGCGATTTGGGGACGAGGATGAGGGCGAGAAAAGCGCAGAAAAGAGGCGCGAGCAAAAGTGTCCGCCGAGGTGGGTAAAAGGGCATGGGGCGATCAAGCCGACCGCGCGGACGAGCGCAAGTGCGATAGCGGACGAGTGGGCGGCAGGCATTGGGTTTGACCTGGCGGGCTGGCTGAGCGACGGCGGAGTGGGCCCAGGCGCGCGGTTTTCGGAGACGGACCAGCGGGCTTAATTCTGATTGCGTGGAGCGGCCTTTTGGATGGGTCTGGGGGATGGGTGCAAAATATCTACCGACGACGAAGGATTTAAAGGCCAACCAACGTTTTCAGCAAAAGCAGAATCCGTTGCGTAAGTTTAAGAAAATGCCGATGGCCGTGGTTAAAAAATCAAAACGGAAGTAAAGATTTGGCGAGTTTAGGGGGAGGCGCGGCGAGCTGACGAGCGACGGTGTGGCCACCGTGGTCTTGGGCGAGGTTGGCCCGAGGTGGCGCTGGGTGGGCGCGGGTTCAGCAGGAGTTCACCGGGCAAATCTGCCCGCCCGCGATGAGTCCGCGGCTGGGCCGGGCGCGCGTGTCGAGAGGCGGTCGACGCGATCGCGGCTTTTCAGGAGGAATCCGAGTTGCTCCGTTGGCGACGAACGGAGAAAGCGGGATCAGCCCTTTTTCACGAAGCAGGCTTTTAGCGCCATGGGGCTCCCCTCGATCTTGCAGTCGATTTCGTGGTCACCGTCGACCAAGCGGATATTTTTTACTTTGGTGCCCCCCTTGAGTACCCCCGATCCGCCGCGGAGCTTAAGGTCTTTGATGAGGGTGACGGTATCGCCGTCGGCGAGAATATTGGCGTGAGCATCCTTGACGATACGGGCGACGGCGGGGGCGGCCGTCTTGGGCCATTCGTGACCGCAGGTGGCGCATTCCCAATGGTCAAGGTGGCTGAGCAAATCATTGAGGCTGCAGGCTGGGCAATCCGGTGTGGTCATAGCAAAAATGGCGAGAGCGAGTGCTGATTAAGGGCGGAGGCTTTAGTGGGGTGGTGTGAGGGGCAAGTGAGAAGTGCCCGGGGCGACGGCGGTCGTGATGGCTGGTTTCGGATGCGCAGGGTGGGGACGATGGCGGTGCCGTTATTTTGAATGGAAAAGCGACTGGGGTTGGGGCGAGTAGGGAGGGCGGTGATGGGGTTGGTGGGATGCGCGGTTGCACGGTGGGCGCGGGCGGGTTTAGATGGTGCCGTGCCGAGCTGGATTATTCATCAACGACGAGACGAGCGGGGGCGGTGGCCTCGGTTGGTTTTGTGCAAGTGGCTTTGTTGGATGGGGTCCGTTGTCTGGTGGGTAGCGGGGTGCGCGAGTATTGATCCTGACTTTGAGGCGACCGCGTTGCGGCGGCCACTGATGCCGACGGTCACGGCGCCGATGGAGCCGCCGCCGCCGGTGTCGCTCGCCGATGGCGAGATTGTGGCGGAAGCGTTGGCGCGGGCTCGGCGGCGAGACGTCGCGGCGACGGTGCGCATAGTCAGCCAAGTGGTGGGCCCGAGGCGCCGAGCCGATCTCCAATTGCGGGTGGTGACCGCTTTGGCGGAGGAAGATGTGGGGTTGGCGGAAGGTTTGGCGTTAGCGTGGCCGGAGTTTGGTTCACGGGCGGAAGGTCTGGAGTGGGTAGCGCGGTGGCGGGCTACGGCGAGCGCAGAAGCGGCCTTGTCATGGTTGGAGGAGCTTATGCCTGAGGCGCCGGTGGTGACCGTGCAGCGGGTTTTGGCGGAAGTTTTGGTGGAGCGTGATGCGCGAGGGGCGATGAGGCTCCTGTGCCGGCGGCCGCTGAGTGCGCGGCGGGAGACGACGTTGAGTTTTGCAGCGGCGGTCTGGGCTCGGCGGGACGAAGCGGCGGCCCTCGCGTGGTGGCGGGAATTGCCGGTCGACGCCTTGAGGGATCGGTTGACCTCGGCGATAGGGTTTGAGATCGCACAGAGGAACCCGCGAGGGGCGATTGAGCTGGCGGACTCTTTGCCGCCCTCGCGCGACCGTGGCCTGTTGATCGGGGCGATCGCGCAGACTTGGG
Organism: Opitutus sp. GAS368; assembly: GCA_945903465.1. Classification (GTDB taxonomy): domain Bacteria; phylum Verrucomicrobiota; class Verrucomicrobiia; order Opitutales; family Opitutaceae; genus ER46. The sequence goes on along the minus strand of CAMDOF010000131.1, from coordinate 2,007 downwards.
TGGCGACGGATCCTCGGTCGGCTTGGACCTGGGCCCAGCAACTGCCGATGGGCGACTCGCGATGGGCGGCGTTGGCGGGAGCGGAAACGGGCGTGGGTCTGCCGAATCGGTTGCGGGAGGCGGCGGTAAAGGAACGTCCAGCCATGGGCGGTCTGGATCAGTGGGCGGGGAGTAGGGTGGGTGGGGGGGTGGTGGGGCCGCTGGCGGATGAGGATTTTGAGACGTGGCGTCGGCAGCAGGTGCGGACCTTCACGCGGGACGAGGCGATTCTTGAGTATGTACGCCAGCGGGGTGCGCTGGATTTGGGTACGATTGGCACGTGGTTACTGACGTTGGCAGGAGGGCCGGCGCGAGAGAACGCGATGGAGCTTTATTGGGAAAACTTATTGGCAGGATCTCCCGTGGTTGCGGCGAATTGGCTGCGGGCATTACCACGATCAGCCCTTCGGGATGCGCTAATGGAGCGGGCGGCGAGAAAATGGTTGGGCAGTGACCCCGAGCGGGCGGAGTGGTGGCGGCAAGGGGCTCCTTTGGCTCCGGGGCAGCCAGAGTGGGCGCGTTAAAGAAGGGGCTGGCGGGAGTTGCGGGAGGGCTGGGCGATTTTCTCGCATGCCCGAGCGGGCAAGCGGGGGCTCCGGTGCGCCGCGGGTGTGCCCTAAATAATGAGGATTTTGCAGAATATCACTTTTTTGTGGCGATTGTTTAAGCGAGCGGGAACGTTAGTGAATACGATGTCTTCGTCTCCTTCTGCGGCGTCCCTTGTGAGTGTGTTCAAGCGCCTTGGGCGGGCGGGCCCAGTGGGGGTCGTTCTTTCTTTTTGGCCGCCGCTCGGTGGCTTTCTGCTTCTCGCCTTCCTCACGGACCTCGGCCCCTGGCTGCGAGCCCACGGCCAGGGAGGCGGCTTGATTTATTTTATCCTAGCAGGGCTGTTGATGGGCTTGTCTTTCTTACCGACTTATTCGTGCGCAATCCTGGCGGGGTGGGCTTTTGGTTTCAGCGCGGGCTGGCCGCTCGCTCAGGCGACAATTACGTTGGCGGCGGTGATTGCCTACGCGATTGGGCGCTGGGTGTGCGCGGATCGAGTTTTAACGGTGATTCGGGAGAGAGCGAGTTGGCAGGCGATTCACGGGGCGCTCTTGGGCCAGGCAAAGGGTCGGACGTTCCTTGTGGTCACGTTGCTGCGGGTGCCGCCGACCTCGCCTTTTGCGTTGGCGAACTTTGTTTTAGCGGCTGGGCGAGTGCCCTTGCTGGAATATACTCTCGGCACGCTGGTGGGGGTGGCGCCGCGGACGGCGTTGGGTGTATTTACGGGGGCCGGTCTCGAGCACCTGCAATTCACTTTAAAATCGGATACCTGGGTTTTTGTGGCGGGTGTGGTGGCGACCGTTTTGGTTTGCGTCATTCTGGGTTCGCTGGCGAAGCGGGCGTTGCAGCAGATGACGGATAAGCCGGCCGTTCCGTAAAACCGAAGGACCCCGTGGTCGGTTTGAGCCGGGGTTGAACTTGCCTGAAAACGGCTCGTTTTTCCTGCTGACCGGGCCCAAGGGCCAGCGGTGACCCTGAAATCGTGTCTTGCTGGCGATTTTCATCCACCTCCGCCCGAGTGATTTTTTTCTTAGAAACTTCCTCAAAGAACTCTTTTTAAACGTTTCCTTTCTGCATGATTTGCGTTGACCGCACCAAGCGTTCACGAGGCTCCGGTGATTTCCTGATCGCCAGAAAGAGACGGTGTTCGCGCCGCCAGTCACACCCAAGCTCTTGCCCGATTTTGCGTCGAGGCCGCTCCCTAAAGAAGGCTTGTCCGGCTTAGGCCGAAGCCGAGCAGCCTCCCCACCAAAACAAGTTTTGGCCCCGATAGGAAGAAACAGCTTTCCAGGCCCACCAACGACTTGCAGAAGCTGTTTCATGGGAGCGCGAGAGGGTGGGTGGTGGGGGAGCGAAGCACGCCTTCGTGGCCACCATCGGCGACAGGAGTGTCGCCGGTCCGTCGGATGGGCGACACTCTTG
>CAMDOF010000130.1 GCA_945903465.1 Opitutus sp. GAS368 | reverse complement strand
CGGACACAACCCTGTTCAAACCGCCCAGTTTTGGCGGTTTTCGTCCCGCCCCGGTCGACTCGACGGCGCCGCCGTGGGGGTGGGTCGGGCGGGGCGAGGGGCACGGCGGCCGCGGGTTCGGGGGCGTCGGTCGCGAGCCGGGTCGCGGGTGCGCCGGTGGGGGTGGCGCGGGCGGCTTGGGCGGCGGCGCGGGCGCTGGCTTGGGTGGCGCGGGCAGCGCGGAGGCCGCGGGCTTTATTACGGTTTTTTCATGACCTCGCCGTGAGCGGGGCCCTGCTCGTCATCGGCACTCCAGCGCAGATTTTGGAATTGCGGGGGAGGCCCTTGCCACTCGGCGCCGACGGTGACCCGCTGGTCGCGGCCGCCCGTTCGGACGGTGAGCCGCTCGGTGGCGACGAGCCGCAATTCCCGGATGCCCTGCCACTGCTCGAGCGAAGCGCCCGCAGCGTTACGAAAATCGGCGGGAGCCAAGTGGATGCTCTGCCACTCGGCGCCGCCCGCCAAGCGGATTACGGCAGCATAATTATCGAGGCCGACCACGAGCTGGTTGGCTTGCGCGGAGCGGATTTCAAGCGCGAGTCTTGCGAGGGGCGGCGCCGGCCAGCGCTCGTCGTAGATCTTGTGCGTGCGCCGCCCCCAGGGGGCGTTCGCGTCGTAGGTGAACCACGCCTTCTCCCAGCCGCTCGCGAAGTCCTCGATGAGCCGCGTGGGTGGCGCGGTCGCCTTGACGCCGGCTGCTTGCAATTGATCAGCGGTCGCGATGAGCAGACGGGAGGAGAGGGCAAATGCTTTCGCCGTATAAATGGCGTAGTAGTAGCCCGCTCCCGTGATGGGTTTTTCCAGAGCATAGTGGACCGTCGCGTAGACCCAGAGTGGCTTACCCGTGGTGGTTAGTGGCAAGCTCGCTTGCCAACTCCCGCCCTCTCGCGTCGCCTTGGCGTGATGCCAGAAGCGGGCCATCGTGTTTTCGTGATCGTTCCGCTGGCCGGGCAGCTGGCCTTGCTGCGTGTAGTAAATATCCACCGAGGTGAGGGGGCGCGCGCTGTCGGGCGTGACGATAAACGTCGGCACGGCCTCCGCGGTTTTCAGCGTCAAGCGCGCTGCCGGGGTCTGCGGAAACGTGAAGGCGTCGCGCAGGTGCTGATCGAACCACAGCAGTCCGACGACTTGGTATTCCGCCGTGTCTTGATGGTTGTGGTGGGCCGAACAAGTCACCCGCCATTCGGCGCTCCGGATCTCCTGCAACGCGGATGCCAGGTCGTCGATGCGACCGTGAAAATCGTTGGCCGGGCTGAGAAAGACGATCGGGCACACGATCCGCCTCAGGCTTTCGCCGTCGTTGATCATCGCGGCGTAGAGTGGATTTTCGAGCGGTCGATCGCTGATGCCGCCGCAGGACGGGGCGGCAGCTTTGACTCGGGAATCCGCGGCCGTGGTCATGACGGTGAGTTTGCCGCCCATCGAGTGCCCGTAGACGCCGAGGCGGGCGGAATCCACTTCCGGCTGAGCTTCTAGAAATGTGAGCGCACGCCGAGCGCCGAGCGTGCAGAGGAACCACGGATTGTTGCGGGGAGAATCCACGGCGTCCAAGGTCCAAGGCGCGGGCGCGACGGTCTGGAAATTATTTTTCTCATATCGGCACGGCGCGTGGTAGGCATCGAGGGCGCCCCAGTCCGTCGTCAGCCGGTAGGCGGGATCAGATTTTTTTCCTGCCCAGAATAGGGCGACACCCTCTGAGTTGACCGTGTAACCCGGCGCGCTGATCCGGCCGGCCCACGCGATCGAAATCGTCGCGTAGCCCCGCTTGGCGTTGGTGAGCACGGCGCGGTAGTCAGCCGATTGGCCGCCGCCATGAATTTGAACTAAGCCGGGAAGTTTAGGCCGATTTTTGGGAAAGCCATAGATCGCCGCCATCATGGCTTTTTGTCCCTTAAAGATGCCGATCCGGTAGCGGACGATTCGTAAAACCACGTCGTCTTCTTCCCACGTTTTGAGCGTCTCGAGGTCGAGCGGTTCAGGCCGAGGATCGAAGCCGTCCCAGAGCGCGGCCCACGTTTGGGGAGGCTGGCCCGTGGTGAGCGGCGGGAGGGTCTCGGGCTCGGCGCCGATGAGAAGACCGGCGATGACGAGGGTCAGCGCGCTGGCGATTATTTTTCGCATATCGTCAAGGGTTGGCAGGAACGGAGGCAGGCATGCAGACGATACGGGGGCGGTTGGGTGAAGGCGTGGCGAAGTGAACGAGGCTGGTAACGAGACGACTGCGCGGGGTTGCCACCGTCCGCGGGCGCTGGGCGGCCGGGCGCAACTGCCCGCGAGCGGAATCGCGCCCTGGGTGGGCCGGGCGGTTGCGTCGGAAGGCGGGGGTGTTCGCGGCCGGCCGGTCGCACTCAGAACTCAAACGTCGCGGTGAGGATGTAGTTCCGTGGGCGGCGGATTTCCCAGATAATGGGGACGATGGCATTGGTGGTACCGTACAAGGCTTGGCTATCGTAGTCGGACTTCACGAGGCGCGGTGTCTGCCAGTTGGGCAGATTCTGGATGTTGAGTTGGGTCCGAAGATTTACTTTTCCGAAGACGCGGCGTTGATAGGAAACCATCCCGCCGAGATCCCAGTATTCTTTACCGCTGAGAGGGCGGGTGGGATCGATGGTCCCGACGGGGGCGCCTGCGGCGTTGTTCAGGCGTTGATAACCGATGGTGTTGGCGCTGCGCCAGCGGTAGTTGCCGCCGACGGTCCAGCCCTTGAGGAGCCCCTCGTTGAACACCCGAGTGATGAGACCATTGAGGGCGTACTTGCCGTTGCGGGCGGTGGTGATGCCGTTGAGGGCGACATCATCGAGGTAACCTTTTTCCTGGGAGGCGATCTGTTGCTCGAGGAAGAGGGCATCGGCGGCGGCCTGAACCTTGGCGGTGGCATCGGCTGGATTGAGGGCGAAGAAGGCAGAGGCCTGCCCGGCCTCGATCTTGCGCAGTTCGCTGGCTAATTTCTTCCAGGTGCCGAGGCCCTGATACTTTGAATCGGTGTAAAGATAGGTCCCGACGGCGGCGAGATGCGTGCCCAGTTGATTCGTGTTCGTGCTGCCGGAGAGCGCGGCCCGCCAGTTGCGTGAAGGGTTGAAAATGAGATTCATCTCATAGCCCTCGGCGACATAGCTCCACGTATCCGACGTATTACCTGTATCCACGGGATAACCACCGGACTCGGCCAAGTCTTTAAAATAGGGATCGCCCGCGGTTTTATAATTTCGCAAGCGGCCGAGAATGTTGCGCGTGCCCCCGACGCTGCCGTTGGCGTTACGCGCCTGGTTATCGGCGGACGTGGTGAAGTGGCTCACGCTGAGAGAAAGCCGCCCCTGCAACTGGGATAACCGGACACCGTAGTCGACGGTTTGACCGACTGAATTGGGGGCGGAGCGACCCAGTGGGTCGACCCATGAAGCGTTGCCCACGGGGAGGAAGTTGTTCGAGCGGCTATAGGTCAGCGAGAGCCACGGTAAGGCATGGTAAACGCCGCCATAGGTGCGCGAGATCCCATTGGCGATGATGGCGGGGACGGTATTATATTCGATGTTGCGAGCGAGTTCGAATGACTGCTTGAGCGGATCACCAGCCGAGCCGGGGATGGCGGGATCGGCGATGGTGCGCACGGTAGGAACGCCGTAGCTTTGGGTGTTGTCCTCGCGGTAGCCCGCGACGGTGACGAGGCGACCGCCGAACCAGCGGGCTTGCCAACCGAGGGAAAGGGCATCGGCCGTGTATTTGCTCTTAATGGCATTGAGAAAAGAGATCCGGCGCAGGTTGATGGGAACCTGTTCGGCCGCGGTGGCGCCGACGAATTTCCCGTAGCTGTTGAGGAGTGAAATATTATTCAGGGTTTGGATGACATCGGGCATCACGGGCACGTTGCCGTTCAAGTAATACACGCGGGTTTGCAGGCTGTTGGTTCCGTCGAGGATGTTATTGCTCCAGCCATTCGCAGTGGTGAGGCCGACGGTGGCGAGGTTGCTGACTCGGGTGAGATCCTGCTCCGCATCGGAGCGGGAGCGCTGGTAGAGCCCGGCGAAATTATGCTGGCCGAGCCAACGACTCCGCCGGGTGAGATCGAGTTCGTAGGAAAGGGTCGCGCGAGATTCCGCCGACCGGTTTTTTACGGGGCGATATTGGCCGCCGATCTGGCTATAGGGCACAAGATAACCGGGGTTGTTCGAGCCGTCCGGCAGGTAACGGTTTGGATCGATGGTCACGCTGGTGAAGTTGTTGGGATCGAGCGTTTGATTGTACAACGCGAGGTTGCCGCCCAGTTCGAGGAAAAGTCCCTCGGCGAGTTTCTGCTCGAGGAGGAACTGGCTCCAGCGCCCGTGTTGCTTATTGGAAGGATCTTCCCAAGTCCCGCCGTTGAGGTTGGTGCTCTTGCTCAGACCGAGCGCGGTCCAGGGGTCTTTCGATTGATAGTTGGCGCTGCCTTGGCCGCCAAACGTGGCGCCACCGAGGGTGCCCTGATAGCGCGTGTTCACCATCGGGTTTGCCAACGGTAGCCCGACGATCCACATCTGCTGGTTACCGGTGCCTTGGCCCAGCACCAAGTTGGGATCGAAGTCGTTGCGCGAATCGACGAACCCATCCGCGTCCACCACGCCGCGGGCGACGGGAATACCGTTCCCCTTGGCATCGACATAAGGCCGCGTCGCGGTCCATTGCTGGCCGGCCGGCAGGAATTCAATCGTTGGTTTTCCTGACGCGGCCCAGCGCAGCGCGCTGCCGTCGAAGCCCCACACCAAACTCGAGGCATTGGTGCCGAGGGTGTAGCTCTCGTGGTTGAGGGTGAGCTTGGTGTTGGCCAACGGTTTGGCGGTTACGCTCAGGGTCAAGCGCTCCTGATTCTTGCCTTCGTAGCGCCGAAACTCGCGGGCTTGATCGTGCAATAGATTGAGCCGGAAACCCAACTTATCCTTGATCAAGGGTTGGTTGTGGTCGATCGCGATGCGCCGCGAGCCATTGGTATCGGCCTGCGTCTGCACCTCGGTTTTTCGCCGCTGTAATTCTGCGCGTTTTGTCGTGGTGACGGCGGTTCCTTGGGGATTGCCGACGCCGATGAGGAGAGCGTTCGGCCCGAGCGAGAGCGTGATGCGCTCAAGATTGTAATTATCGGTGGGCTCCAAAGCGTTGAAAAAATCGTGCGAGATCGATTGGTTGCCAGCGTTGGTGTTGAAGCCGCGAATCGAATAGGATTGACCGGTGCCATAGCGCATTTGTGTGCCGGAAGCGCGATTGGCATCGGTGTTGTCGCCTTCGGTGGCGTCGACGCTCGGTGTATAAAGAAGCGCTTGGTCAAAAGAATTGACGCCGAGATCGCGTAGAAATTCGGGGGTCAGAATTGAGAGAGAGGCCCCGACATCGCGCAGGTTGGTGCGCATGCGCGTGCCGGCGAGCGTCTCCGTGGCCGCATAGCCGTTATCGGAAGTTGTATTAACCAGAAACGGCGAGAGCTCGACCACCACGCCGGGGAGGGGCGCGGACTTCACGGGGGCGGCGGGTGTTTGGGCCCAAGTCAAGGGGCCGACGATGCCCAACAGCACACCGGCCGTGGCGTGCGCCGCGATGCGGCCCGCGAGCCAACGGTGCGGTCGAAGGGAGGGGAGCAGGGTCGGGAGCAGGGTGGAATTCATTAAGTAATGCGATTGAGTTTTCAGGACTGGAAAGAATTTTCGGTCACCAGAAAAGGAGGGTGAGCGAACCGGGCTCGGTTGAGGGGCTACCGCAGACTGCCACGGTTTTTTTAAACACAGGGCAGTCGGCAAATTCAAGAACAACTCCTATCCTGTGTTTACGGGGTGCAAAAATTGAGTTGGGGCGACTCCGGCTATCGCTAGACGGTTGCGAGCTCCGCGTGTAGCCGTGGTGGCGGCCGGGCCGGGCTACGGGATTTTTTAATGGTGCTCACACGGATCTTTTCCCAGCCAGCGGCCGCGCCCCCGCCCGCGCTGGGATCAGACGGCTCAAGGATGGCGCGGCTGGCCCCTTCCCCCCCGCCGTGCCCTCGACCAGAGCGCCTGATTCAATGCCTCCTCCGACGATTGATTTACTCGCACGAAAATAAAATGAATCGAGGAGTGCAACGCCCCCGGTCCGCGCCTGCAACGCCCCGGTCCGCGCCTGCAACGCCCCCGGTCCGCGCCTGCGACGCCCCCGGTCCGCGCCTGCGACGCCCCGGTCCGCGCCTGCGGCAACCCTTGGCCGTTAAGAGCGACTCCGGGAAAATCAGGCGCTCATCGATCAGAAAGGGTCACGTAGTCGGTGACCCTTTTCTGGTGCGCACGGAAAAGGCGGGAGCGGGGCTCGAGGAAGCGGGTGAGGAACCGGCGATTTTCTTTTCTCCGGAGATATTGGGTGCATCGGAGCGCCGCGGCGCATTCCCTTGAATCGCGGATTACAGATTGAACAGATCGAGATCGTTGAATCGCGGAAGGCGGCGGATCGGTTTTCAGAGGGCCGCGGCGACGGGCTGGCCGCGCGAGGCGGGCATTCGTCTACGCATACGGTGATAGCGGCGCGATCCACGGAGCGGCGACGGGCTGGCCGCGCGAGGCTGGCATTCGTCCGGTGGCGTCGACCAAACCGGATGGGGGCAGGTCAAAATGGCACTGGCAGAGACTTGTGCCGGAGAGAATCTCGCTCTGTACTTTTCGAATGAACCTTTTTTTTCGCCGGATCGCTCAAATGACGGCGCTCACCAGTGGGCTGATTTTCCCCGTGCAAGCGGCGGAAGCGGCCTCGGCCCCGGGCGCGTCGGACCCGGCCAGCGCGCTCAATGGCAAAGTCGTCGAGACGATGAACGCCGCGAGTTATACCTACGTGCAGCTCGATAACGGCCGGACGAAAATCTGGGCGGCCGCGCCTCAATTTTCGGTCAAGGTCGGCGATAGGGTCGCCTTGGGGGACGCCATGCCGATGACGCAGTATTACAGCAAGACGCTGCAGCGGACCTTCGACGTCATATACTTCAGCAGTAATTTAAGAGTAAACGGGGACGCTCCGCGCGGGCCGGTTCCGGCGGGTTCAGCGGCGAGTGCCGGCGTCAGCACCGCGAGCGGGGAGCTGCCCAAGGGGCATCCGGCGATTCCGAATACCTCGGCTACTCGGAGCGCTCCCGTGGCCTTTGATCTGGCGAACATCAAGCGGATCGAGGGTGGCCAGACGGTCATGGAAATTCTGACGGGTAGAGAAAAATTTGTCGGCAAGTCCATCGCGGTGCGCGGTCGCGTCGTGAAATTTAATGGAGGTATCTTGGGGAAGAACTGGCTGCACGTTCGCGATGGCTCCGGGGGCGAGGGCACGAACGATTTGACGGTCACGACCGATGCGGTGGCGAGGGTCGGCGACATTGTGCTCGTGACGGGCATGCTGGCGAGCGACCGGGATTTCGGCAGCGGTTATAAATATGCGTTGATCGTGGAGAACGCGAAAATCGTGACGGAGTGAGCCGGCGGGGCTCCGCCCGAGGCGTCGGCGATCGAGCGATGGTCACGCGCGCCGGATTTTTTTAGGCGCAATTTCGTCCGCGCGCGCATCTTTACGGATCCGTCGCCAAGACGCGCTGCAACCAGGCGCGGAGCTGGGCGCGCTCAGGGAGGTCACGCAAGACCCACGTTTCCGTGTGCTCGGTGAAGGGTAGTGTGACGAAGGTGAACGCGCCGTCGGGTTTCGCTGACTTGAGGTGCTCGGCGATGCGCTCTTTTTCAACCACGGGCCGCTCGTTGGTGATGAATTGCGGGATGCGACCGAGTCGGGCGAGGCGCTGGTTGGCGGCGGTTGGGTCGGTGCCCCGCCAGCGGCCGTCGTCGTAGTGGCTATGACAGATCATGCCGCGCCAGAGCCCCGCGATGGTGTCGTCGTGGAGGCCGATGACATTACAGGCGATCGCGCCTCGGGAAAATCCCGCGATAAAAATGGCGTGCCGATCACCGCCCCATGCCGCGATGACCGTGGCCACCGCATCTTGGCAGTAACGGACGTTAGCCGCCAGATCCCCCCACCAGGTCGCCGTGTCATGACTCCGATCTTCACTGACGAACGGGAGGCAGATCCAAATGAATCCGTCGCCGCGGCTTGCGCCGTAGCCAAGGCAAGCCTGCCCGCCCGCCACCGTCCGCCCGTTGCCCGAATACTCGACGATGACCGGGTATTTCTTCCCCGGCAGCCAATCGCGCGGAAGGTATAACGCATGCCGGATGGGGGTGCCCCGATACTCCGGCAGCGCTTGGAGCACGCGCCGGCCCGCTCCTGGCTCGCCTTCGGTGATGGCGGGAGGCGTGAGATCGCTGGCGATCGCCTGAAGAGTGATCTCCGCCGCGGCGGCGAGGGAGCCGATGCACCCGTTGATGAGTAAAAAATATCGAGCAAGAGCGGCCATGGATAAAGGCTGGAGCGGAGGTGGGGTGCGCCGGCGCGGTCTGGTGAGGAAGAGCCTCAAGGTCGTCCCGAGTCCGGTGCCGCCGGAGGGGTTCACCGGTCCCGATCGTCTACGCGGTCGGATACACCCACGGGGTACGGTAAGGGCGGCTCAGGAGCTGGTTCGCCTCAGGGTCGCCGGAGATTTGTTCCGTCGCGGCGTCCCACGCGATGCTGCGTCCCACCCGCCACGAAACCATTCCGAGCAACGGGAGCACACTCGCGCGATGCGCAAGCTCGATGCCCGCGATCGGCGTGCGGCGTTGGTCAATCGACTCCATGAAATCCGCCCAGAGGAGCGCGATGTTGTGCCCGTCGGGCTCTTGGAGCTGGGCATTTCCATGTTCGATTTTTCCACTCTTCGCCGCAGGATACAAGGTCCACCCGTCGCGCCAGCCGATATGGAGCACGCCCTTGGTCCCGTAGAAGTAGGCGCCGATCTTGTGCTTCTCGCTGTTGTTGTCAGCGAAGCGCCGGTGCTCCCAGACGCAGGTAAATTTCTCGAACTCGTACGTCGCTACTTGGTGGTCGGGGGCGTCGCTCGTCTGTTCTTTGTCGTTCAACACCGCGGGGCCGCGCACGGGTCGGCCGCCCGCGCAGAAGATGCGCTTGGGATATTTTTCGCCGCTCCACCAGAGCACCTGATCAAGCCAGTGCACGCCCCAGTCGCCGAGCTGGCCATTGGCGTAGTCCAGATAATTTCTCCAGCCGCCGGGATGGATGCGCTTGTTGAATGGGCGCAACGGCGCGGGGCCGCACCAAAGATTCCAGTCCAGCCCGGCCGGAGGCGTTTCGTTCGGCGCCGGCTTCTCGACGTCGCCGCCGCCGTGGGCAAAGAGCCGCACCATGCCGACTTCACCAACCGCACCAGACTTGAGGAAATTCATCCCGCTGACGTGGTGCGGGCCGATGCGACGGTGCAGCCCGATCTGCGAGACGCGTCCGCTCTCGCGCGCGGCTTTGAGCATCGCCCGGCTTTCGTTCACGGTATGCCCGGTCGGTTTTTCGACGAACACATGTGCGCCCGCCTTGAGCGCCGCGATCGTGTTCAGCGCGTGCCAGTGATCCGGCGTCGCGATGATGGCGATGTCGGGCTTCTCCCGCGCCAGGAGCTCGCGGTAGTCTTGGTAGATTTTCGGCGTGTCACCGCTCAGGGCGTTGACCTGATCGGCGGCGACCTCGAGCGCGGTGGCGTCCACATCCGCGAGCGCGACGGTCTGGCAGCGGCCCGACGCCATCGCCTCCTTCAAAATGTTTTTCCCCCACCAGCCCGAGCCGATCAGAGCCGTGCGCAGCTTTCGCCCCGGGGTGGCGGCGCGGATGTACGGCGCCGCGCTCAAGACGGCGCCGGCCAGAGCGGAGGTGCGAAGGAAAGAACGCCGATTCAAGGGCATGGGGGGGGCTATTTTTTACGGACGTCGATGACGGCGACATCTCCGCTCGTAGTGCGGCAATAGATCAGCCCGTTGGCAAGCACGGGAGCGGTCCAGCATTTACCGTCGAGAATTTTCGCGGAGGCGGTGGGCTTGAATTGCGCCGGTGACGCCGGCGCGATCAGGAGCGTGCCCGTTCCGCTGAGAGCGATGAGCCGTCCGTCCGCCCCGCTGACCGCCCCTGTACGGAAATCCTTGTGGGCCCACTTTTCAGTTCCGGTGGCGAGGTCGAGACACTTGAGCGCACCGAGCGAGGTCGTGTCTCCGTCCACGCCGTAGAGATGGCCGTCGATGAGAATCGCGGCGTTCAGCTGGGTCCGCAGCGTTCTGATTTTCCAAAGTTCCTCGGGCTCGCTGGTGCCCAGCCGGAAGAGGCCCGCACCCTTGCCGTATCCGGAGGAGATGAAAAGACGGTCGCCGCTGACGATGGGATCAGCCGCATTGACGCCATACTCCGTCACCCAGCGTACCCGCCACGCCTCCTTGCCGTCCTCCGGATTGACCGCGAGGTACGATTGCGAAGAACCCATCAGCACGAGCGTCCGGCCGTCGAGTGCGACGGGCAGCGGCGTCGAGTAGCCGGCATTTTTGTCGGCTGATTGCCACAAGATGGCACCTGTCGCTGGGTCGAGTGCCACGCCAGACTCGCCGATGTTCAGAATCAAGCGGCGGCCGAGGACCAGGGGGGCGCCGGTGAATCCCCAGTCGGGGACGCGAATCCCCGTTTGTTTTTGCACGTTGATGTTCCAGACGATTTTGCCGCTGGCTGCTTCGAAACAAAAGGCATCGCCCCAGCGGCTCAACACGTAGAGTCGTTCTCCGGCCAAGGTTGGCGTGCCAGTGGTGCCGCCCTCGAAAAATTTGTCGCCGAGTTCAGCGGCGTAGCTGTGCTTCCAGAGCGATTTCCCGGTCGCCGCTTCAAAGCAGAACACCGTGTCTTTGCCGTCAGCATGGCCGAGGGTGAAAGCGCGTCCGCCGCCGATCACGAAGGACGAGGGGCCGAGTCCGACCTTCGCCGTCCAGGCGATCTTCGGGCCGGCGGCGGGCCATTGATCGAGCCAGTCTTTTTCTTCGGAGATGCCGTTGCGCTGCGGGCCGCGCCACTGAGGCCAGTCGGCCGCCTGGACCGAGGTGAACAACCAGGCGAGAGCGGGTCCGGTGAGGTGGCGAATGACGGCCGCGAGGAATGATTTTCGGAGAAGCATGGTGGTGGTCAAAGGCTCGACGTTGCGCAACGCCCGGCCGTTTACCAGCCCGCGGGCGCCACTATTTGCGGAGAAAAACGGGCGCTTGATCAACTGGCCGGCGCGGTCGGGATGGCTGTTCACCGCTCGGCCGGGAAGTTGCCCACGCCATGGTTGCGGCGATCAGTTATATTTAACCGGCCTCCCGCCGCCAACCGGCCGTTTCGTTGACGACGCCGCCGGAAATTCCCGCCGTGTTGCGATTTGCCCGATATCCCCGGCCTATTCATAAAAACCCTCCTCGAAATTTTCCGCCCTCGCTTCCGCTGGGGAAAAAACGGCACCCGCGACAGGACGAGCTGAGACGACCACCCCAAATAGAGCGCCTCGCTTCCGCTGGATAAAAAACGGCGCCCGCGACGGCACCACGCTGCGCGCCCTCGTCGAGCCGAGCCTCGCCCAGACCCACGCCGCGCACCCCGAAGCCCACCGCGAGCTGCCGCCGTTCGTGACCTTTCGGCGCTCGTGATCTTTCGCCACTCGCGAGTGAACCCTGAGTTTGCCGAAGGCGGTTGGGCGAAGATCCGCGATGCCATCTACGAAGGTCGGCGGCATGATCGCGCCCGACAGCAACCTCCTCGTCGTGTTTCACCGGCTCGATCAGCCCCAGCACCCAGCGGCAGTTCCGGGGTTGGCCCGCGCATCGACGGCGCCCAGCTTCACCCATTGCCCGAGGATCGCGATTTCCACGGCGGACAACTTCTCCTTGGGCCGCATCGGCAGATCTTCATCCGTGGAGCGCACGGCTTTGATCAACAGGCGCCTTTCCACTCACCGGGCACGATGACTGAAGTGGCGGGACGAAAATCGCCAAAAATGGGCGGTCTAAACAGGGTTGTGTCCGAAGGGAGGGATCGTCTGAGAACTTCAAAAAAGATGTTTTTCTTCCGGTCGACACGTCGCTTGCGATGGTCGGTCACTGGTGATTTTAAAACTGCCGGTCCTTGGTGGTGTTGCCACCGCCACTTTCAGGCCACAAGACTTCGAAGTGAGCGGCCGGCGTGGCCAGGCGTAGTCAGCACTGCAAATGGGCATCCGCCTGAAGGCCCCAAGAATGGTTGGTATCGAAACGACCGTTTTCGAGCGCTCGCGCAATGGGACAAGATACTTTGGACTTTCCGCTCGTTTCAACGCGAACCCCGTCGAGTGGACGAAGTGGCACGATTGACCCGCTAAACCCGGGTTTACGGACTATTGGAGATCCAGGGCAGGTCCATCGCGGGGGCCCTTTGGGCGCAACCAAGGACGGGACGGAACTTGATTCGCGGCGTGCAGCACGGCGTGAAGTAAAGTCGCGGCGTGCAGCCGCTCCTACGTCGAATGCTCTCAGCGCCTCGTCACCTTGTAATCGGGCGCGATGGCGAAACGGTCGGTCCCGCCGGTCGTCTCGACGATTACTTCCCAGCCTCCGTCGCCGCGAGTCACCTTGACCGCACTAAACCCTCCCCCCCGCAAATCCAGTTTCCTAGCAATAAACGTAACGCCGTCACCCTGGAAAATCGCACCCATCGGTGGGGCGTTCATCGTTCCCGGTCGGCTTCCCAGTTAGCCGGAAGGAAATCGGCCCCGTTTTTTGCCCGTTTCAGAATCGAACCTATTCGGCACGAGGAAGTCGCCGCGGTCTGAAGCTCGAACCACGATGCAGTTCGAGCGGATTCACCATGGTCCCTAGACGACGCGCGAGGCTGCCTCAAGGGCCGCAGAGAAATCTGGCAGGCGTTCGCGACGGGCATAAGCCTGAAAACGGCGTATGGCCTGGGGAGAGAGTTTCACGGTCTTCTGTAATTTCCCGGTCGGTTTACGGCCTGCCCCCGGACGTGCTCCACCGTGGGTGACTACCGCGCGTGCGGCATCAAAATAGTCCAGAACGTCGCGACCGCTCGCGAAGCGCGATTCAAGGTTGGACTCAGTCGTCTTAGCTGATGAGTTCTTGGAAGAGATCTTTTTCATTGGTGCGGGAGCGGCGCGCAGAGATGAGTCGTAGGTGGTCGCCGCGCGGGGCGTAAACCACCGTCCAGTGTTTCCCCTCAATTAGCCCGATGGCGAGATGCCGTAACTCGTCCGGGTTTCTTGACGGGAGCGTGACGACAGGACCCTGCCAAAGAACACATGCCTCGGCCAAGCTGATGCCATGCTTTGCCTGATTGCTGGTGCTTTTGACCGGATCCCAATCGAACTTCACGTTTGAAATCAAAATTATGCTATCAAACGCGGCAAGTCAAATCCTTGGCCGGAAAACAAGCCTGTTTCACACGCCGTCAATTTCGGGATGACACCCCCGAGCGCAGACTCGGAAAATTTGGGTAGCGTGGGGCGATGCACAACGCATCGCCCAATGAATACCAAAAAAATCCAACCATCGTTTACCTCAGGGTATCGACCGCTGAGCAAGAGACCGATTCGCAAGAGCACCAAGTGCTGGCATACTGCAAAGTGCGCGGTTGGCAACCGCCTCTGATACTTCGGGATGCTGCCTCCGGCGCATCGTCAAGTCGGCCCGGGCTTGAGCAAATGCTGGCACAGGTGAGGGCCAGTGGCGTCCATCAGGTCGTAACTTACAAGCTTGATCGCCTGGGTCGCAGTTTGACCCATCTCGCGATCATCGTCGGTGAACTTCAGATGCGAAACGTCGCGTTGATTTACACGAGCCAAGGCATCGATACCTCCAAGCAGAATCCTGTCGGTCAGCTCCAACTCGGAGTATTGATGGCCGTCGCAGAGTTCGAGCGGGCCTTGATCAAAGAACCCACGTTGGCCGGGTTAGAGGTTGCACGCAAAAAAGGTAAGCGGCTGGGACGGCTACCGTTGGATTCCAAGATTGTCCGCTTGATTCTCGAAGCAGAGACCCGCTTGGGCCACCATGTTCGAGCCGTCGCCAGGGAGATTCACGCGTCGCCTAGTTCGGTTTGCCGGGTGTTTGCAAGATTCCGGCCCGACGCTGGTCAGCCCGGCAATTGAATGGTGGAGTGGTTAAGCCGCGACGATTTCCAATCTGACTTTGCAGCCGAGCGCCATGGCCGTGCGTGAGAGCGTGGTCAGGGTGATGGACGTATTTTTCTCATCGAGGACGCGGCTAACCGCGGCCCGACTTGTGCCCAAGGCTTCAGCGAGCTTGGACACGCTGATGTGCCGACGTTTCATCTGCCTTGCGAGGGCGGCAGCAATGACCTTTTTCAGGGCCGCTGCTTCGACCTCTTCGTAGATGCCTTCTTCGCGAAGAAATTCGTCGAAGTTACTTCCGATGTGCTGATTGTTTTTGGACTTCAAGTTTTCTCCTTTTGGCTAAATCGAGTTCGTGATCTGGGGTCGTGCGTGTCTTCTTAATAAAACCATGCAGGAGGATGACCATTCCGTCGTGCACGAAGAATATTGTTCGTGCGATTCGGGAGGGCAGCCGCGAACGGACTTCCCAGAGACCATTTCCGAGGGAATCCACGAGCGGCAGACCCATCGGCCAGCCATACTGCACTGCTTTTATATCACTGCCGACCTGCTTGCGTTCGCCTTCCGGCAGTGCCTTCAACCACTCACGCACCGGCTCGTTGCCAGCGGTGGTGCGGTAGAAAGCGCACGGTAGCGGGCGCGGTAGTGACGTCGTTCATGGGTGCCTCAAAAAAGATTCACTGTCAAGCTGCGCCCGGATCGAAATGCATGCATTGAAATGGTCTGGTCCGCGATGGACGCGTTTCACTCCCCATACGTTTTTGGCACGGGCCTACGCCCTGAACATCTGATCAACGAATTACGAAGGTGTGAACGCTGCGCAACACGTTGATCGTCGCGTCGTGCAAAATACGGTTATTTTAGGCACAGAAAATTCGCGCCAATCTGGCGCAAATCGCGGCCTTTTCCATGCCGACCCCGCGATTCCGTATCAGCGGCGGATTGACATCAGGTTTGTTCCAATATTTCCGAACGCCTTGGAAGAGAAACAGCAAAGCCGCGCCAAACTGGCGCAAATTGAGATATTTTCCATGCCGATCCCGCGATTCCGTATCAGCGGCGGATTGACGTCGGACTTGTCCCGATATTCCCGAACGCATGGATTGAGCAACAGCGCCGCCACCACGTCTTGCGACGCGTAGCTCAGGAAGACGGCTTGATTCGCAGCGCTCATGATTGCCGATTGGCGATTTTCGATTGGCGATTGCAGCGAACACCGAGTCGGCACGCCACCCGAATTCCAGCCGGCTGGTTTTTCATTCGGCAATCGGCAATTGGCAATCTTCACCACTCATTTCTTCTCCTGCTCGATCCGCGCCTGCGCCTCGGCGAGCAGGGCCTCGAATTCCGGCGTGCCGTGCAGCTTGTCCCACCACGGATCGAGCGCGACCGTGCGGTCGCTGAGCGTGTTGCGGTCGTTGAGCGCCTTGCGCAGAAACGGCACCGCCTTCGCGGCGTCCCCCAGCCCGGCGTAATATTGCGCTGCCGCCAAGTACACCGCCCAGTTACCCGATTCGCGCGCCACGCCCTCGATCGTCGCCACGAGGTCCGGGATTTCCCGGGTGCGCCCGAGCCAGGCGAGCGTGACGCCAAGTTCCAATTTTTCCTGCAACCCATCCGGCTTCGCCCGCAACCGGACGCGCGCGACGGTTTCTGCCGCCTCCCACTGGAGCCGCGCAAACGTCTCCTTGCCGTCGCGCCGGAACATATGGGCGAGCATCCAAGCCTTGGGGCCGGTGAAATAGGACAGGTCATCGATGTAGGTCCGCGCCGAGAGATTCGCCGCCGCCGCCACGCGCGCCCCGTTACCTTCCAGCAGCCCCAGCCACATCGCAAAACCCATCGCGCGATCCTCGCTGCGGTCGGTCGCTGGAATCGTGGCCAGCGCCCGGCGCGCCGCCGCGAGATCGCCCTTCGCTCCCGCCATGATCATCACCTTGTTGAGAATCGCGCTCGCGAAGGGTTCGATCGCCAGCGCGGCGTCGAAGCTCGCCAGTGCGCGGTCCGCGTCTTTGGCGTTATTAAGGTAAAACAGCCCGAGGTCGTAGTGCGCGAGCGCATCGTCAGGGAACAGCCGCACGGTTTCGAGTCGCATCGCCTTTCCCTCGTCGTTGCGGCGCTGGCCGAGCAGCGATCCGCCCAGTAGCCGGCGAATCAGCGGATCGGCCGGCCGCAACTCCAGCGCGCGGCGCAACAGCGGCTCGCTCTGCGCCGTCCCGGTGACCATCGACCGCGCAATCATCGCGTCGGCTTCGTCGGGATCGAGCGTCAGCGCGCGGATCGCAAACGTCTCGGTATCCTGCCGCCGCTTGGCAGCGGCGTCCCACGTGCGCTGGATATAGGCCGCCTGCACCCGCGCCCGGGCCGCCCACGCCCGCGCCGAATCGGGCGCAAGGTCGGTGGCTTTTCGCGTGAGGTCCTCCGCGACCGCGAGATTCTCCTTCGTGTAGTTCACCGTCGCGAGCGTTGCAAAAACGCCAGCGACGATCTGCTCCGCCTCGCGCGAGGCGGGTGTGGCCGTCGCCGCGCCCTTGCCGAGATACGGCACGGGCACGACCGGCGCCGGTTGTTTCGGCGGCGCGGCCAGCAGCGCCACGAACTCCGGCGTGTCGCGCACCTTGTCCAAAAACGGATCAAGCCGCATGTCTTGATCGGTAAACAACCACGTTTGGTTCACCGCCTGCCGCAGATACGCCAACGCCTTTGCACTCTCTCCGAGCGCCGCGTAGTGCCGCGCCAACTCGCGCGCGGCCGTGGGGATCATCTGCTCCCGCCATGCCGCCTCGATCGGCGCCAATTCGCGTGCCGCGTCGTCCGTCCGGCCGAGCCAAGCCAGCGTCAGCGCCAGTTGGATCCGATAGCGCTCGGACCTCGGGTCGGTGCGGATGCGCTCCCGCAACACCGCCTCCGCCGCCTGCCATTGCGCGCGGGCGAGATTTTCCTTGCCGGTCCGTTGATAGGCCAGCGCCGGAAACCACGCCTTCGGGCCGACGACCGCACTGTCCTCCAGGTAGTCCCGTGGGGTCAGCGCCGCGGCAGTCGAGGTTGCGTCCGGATCACGTTCCAGCACCCCGCACAGCATGGCGTAATACACCGCCCGGTCTTCCGCACGGTCGGCGGGGGCCAATCGCTCAAGCGCCGCCCGCAGCGGCGTGACGTCGCCCTTCCACTTGAGCGCCAGCGAGGCTTTCCCCGTGAAGGCGCCGCCAAACGGCTGCAGCCGGAGCACGGTCTCGTATTCATCCCACGCGGCAGAAAAATTCCACGCGGGGCTCCACGTCACCGCGAGATCGTAGTGTGCCAGCGGATCGCGCGGGTCGCGCCGCACGGCCTCCTGCAAGACGCCCAACGCCTCGGCCACGCGCTTCGGCTGATTGCGCAACATCGCGCCGAGCGCGCGACGGATCCGGTTGTCGTCCGGGTGAGCCGCCAGCGCGCGCCCAAACATCTCCTCGGCCTGCGCATACGCCCGCTGGCTGGCCGCCACGCGCCCCTGCGCGAGCAGCGCCTCCACCTCGCTGGCATCGAGCGCGAGCGCGCGGTTCGCAAACGACTGCGCATCGCGCGAGCGCTGCACCAGTTCGTCGCCCACCGCGAAGCCGCGAAACAGATAAGCCGCCTGCACGTGCGCCCGCACGCCCCAGCAAAACGCGGACGTCGGATCGGTGTCCGTCGCGCGCTTCGCGAAGTCGTCCGCCAGCGCGAGATCGTCGCGGCCAAAGCCGACTTTATTGTAGAGATCGCGGGCGCGGTTCGCCAGCTCCACGGCGGGGCTCGGCGCGGGCGCGGCGGGCGAAACAGGCGCTGGCGCCGGTGGCGGCGTAGGCGCGGAAGCGGTGAACTTGTTTTCCGCCGACGTGCCGCCGCTCCGCGGGAGCGTGCGCCACGCGATCGCGAGCCCGACAAGAATGGGAACCACCACAATAACCGCCGTGAGCCACGGTGGGCTGCCTTCGCGCCGCGAGGGCTTGGTTGGGGACGCGGCTCCCTCGCCGCGTGCACCGAGGCGAGAACGCCCCGGCTCCACTTCTGCTTCTCCGCCGAGCAACGTGATCACGCGCGCGGCAAATGCCCCGCTCGCTTCGCCGCCCGGCAATCGCGTCCATTGGACCTCGGTGAATGAGTCCGGCACATGCGCGTCGGCGTCGCGCGTGTCGTCAATCACGACCGGTAGCAAAAACGCCCGGCCCTTCGCCATCAGATGCGTGCGCTGGTCGGCCAGCCGCCATTCGAGCCGAAAATACCCCTCAGTGCGCGCCTGCGTCGCCGCCGAAATCACCGGCACAAACAGCATGCACTCCTTGATCTGACGACGGATTTTCTGATCCCACGCATCGCCACCAACAAGTTCGTTCTTGTCGAACCACACCTCGACGCCCGCCGCGCGCAGTGCCGCGCAGATGCGCAGCGCCGCCGCCACGTCTTGCGACGCGTAGCTCAGGAAGACGGCTTTGGCGGATTCGGACATTGCGGGGCGAAGTGGGTGAGACCGTAACGCCGTCACTCTGGAAAATCGCACCCCTCCGTGGCGAGTTCATAGTTCCCGGTTGGCTTCCCAGTTAGCCGGAAGGAAATCGGTCCCGTTTTTTGCCCGTTTCAGAATCCAAGGATAGGGGAACAAGGCCCTCGCAATCTCCGGCAACGGCTCGTCCTTCTTCTTCGCTAGCGGCGTCTCCATGTTCGCCGCGACCAGACCGAAAATAGCCACCTCATCCCGGGCCGCCGAGCCGACCGTCACGGCTACTCCGCCTTCTTTTTCTTCCCGCCCTTTTTGGCCCCCTTGGGTTCGCCGGCTTCCGCGCCGAGTCCGGCGGGACCGCCGGGATCGGCGACATCGGTCTTCGGGAGAAATTTCGCGAGTTCGGTCTTCTTGGCGGCGAACTCGGGCTTCGTCGCCAGGTTCACATATTCGTTGGAATCCTTCGTCTCATCATAGAGTTCCTCGTCGCCGTTGGCGTAGCGGATGTAGCGCCAGCCGGCGGTGCGGACGGTATGGTTTTTGTAGCGATAGGTGGTGATCGCGGGTTTATCCCACGCGGCGGTGGGATCCGCGAGGAGGGCGCGGAAGCTCTCGAACTCGACGTGCTTCGGCGTGGGGATGCCACAGAGTTCGGTGAGCGTCGGGAAAATACCCATGTAGTCGATCGTGCGCTCGCAGATCGTGCCGGGTTTCGTGACGCCGGGGACAATCCAGATAAAGGGCGCGCGCGTGGCTTCTTCCCAGAGCGCAAATTTCCGCCAGTGGCTTTTTTCGCCAAGATGCCAGCCATGATCGCTCCACAGACACAGAATGGTATTCGCGCGCTCGGGCGATTTCTCGTAGGCGTCAAGCAGGCGACCGAGGTTCATGTCGCAGTAGGCGATGGTCGCGAGGTAGGCCTGCACGGCTTCCTTCCAGCGACCGGACTTTACCATCGGTTCGTGGTCGGTCTGGGGATGCGCCATGCGAACACCGGCGGGCGGCACATCGTCGAGATCGTTGTCGAGGTGCGGCGGGAGTTGGATCGAGGCGAGCGGAAACAGATCAAACCATTTCCTCGGGACGTTCCACGGCATGTGCGGCTTGTGGAAACCGACGGCGAGGAAGAATGGCTTGTCGTGTTTCTTCGCGAGCGCGGCGATGCCATAGTCGGCGATGGTCCAGTCGGGGATGTCCTCGTCCTTGCAATCGAGCGCGGCGAACTTGATGCCCCCAACACCGTCGCTCTGACCGGCGGGAACCTTCGGGTTGCCCCCTTCGCGCTGGAGATAGTCGTCCCACTCGCTGTCGCGACGGTAGGCCTCGTGATAAATTTTTCCGGCGCCCTGCACGATGTAGCCCGCATTGCGAAACGCCGTCGTGAGCATTTTGTCCGGCGCGATGATGGGGCGGAAATCGATGTTGTTTTCATAGACGCCCGAGGTCGAGGGGCGCAGGCCGGACATGAGCGCGGCGCGCGAAGGATTACAGACGGGAGAAGCGCAATAGGCGCGGTTGAACGAGACACCCATCTTCGACAACCGGTCGAAGTTCGGCGTCTTCACCTGCGGGTTGCGTCCGAAGTAGCCGACCCAGTCGCGCAGATCGTCAATGGCGATAAAGAGCACGTTGGGCTTTTGCGGCGGCGCATCGGCGGCGCGCGCACCTGCGGGAAGGATCGCGCTGAGGAGAGCAACGACTGAAGGCAAGACTAGACAGAAAAGTCGGAGGGGGCGTTTCATTTTTCGGACAATAACCCCCTCCCCTCCGCAAATCCAGTTTCCTCGCAATAATAACCCCCTCCCCCCCGCAAATCCAGTTTCCTCGCAATGAGAACAAGCCGTTTAATCGCCTGAGGTTTTCGCCGCGCGTGCAGCTCCCGCCATCCCCCCAGCCTTGACTGCGCACGTGGCCCGCAACCCCGGGCCCCTCGCACGTCTTCCCGCGGGCACGCTGGCGCAACGTCACCACGACTGCGGTGTTGAAAGCGTCGGTCCGTCCCGTATTTTCACTCCCTCCCGTTAATACCCAAGAACCTCCGCCTCTTCGCCGCCTGCCTCTCCCTCGCCGCCTGTGCGTTCACCGCGCACGCCGCCGAAAACGAACTCACCGCCGTCGAAAAAAAGGCCGGTTGGACGCTCCTTTTTGACGGCAAGACGCTCGATGGCTGACACCCCTACAACAAAAAGCCCGCCGGTGGCTGGGAGGTCGTCGACGGCACGCTCCACGCCATCGCGAAGGTCAAAGGCGTGGAACTTATCACCGAGAAAAAATACGACAACTTTGAGTTTTCCAGGGAATGGAAGCTGCCCCTCGCCGGCAATAAGGGCGTCAAGTATTTCGTCACTGAGGAGCGCCCGGGCGCACCTGGCCACGAGTATCAGATGTTGGACGATGTGCGCCACGCGGACGCCAAGGCCGGTCCACTGCGGCAGACCGCCGCTTTTTATTTCGTCCTCCCTCCCGCGGCCGACAAACCCTACCGCGAGCCCGCCAACTGGAACCAATCAAAGCCCGTCGTGCAGAGCAAAAAAGTGGAGCACTGGCTCAATCGCAAAAGGGTCCTCGCCTACGAGGCCGGCAGCGAAGCGGTCAAAGCCGGCGTCGCCGCCAGTAAGTTTTCGAAACAACCTGGCTTCGGCGAAAAAATCGCCGGCCATCTCATGCTCACCTACCATCAGGACAACTGCTGGTATCGGAACATCAAGATCCGCGAGGTGAAGTAAGGTTTCTCGCGTGCCGCCGAGCGCTTCCCGCGCTCGGCGACACGAACGGCACCCCTCCCGTCGAAACCGGCAGCGCGGCGACACGCGTGTCGCCCCCCGCGTCGGACGATGGTTTCGCGCTCCCTTGGCAGCCCGCGCGCGCGCCTGCCTCCTGACAAAAATGTCAGTTAGCGATTCTCGCTGCCCGCTCCCTCCGCGTGCTTGCGTGAAACTCGGTTCGCGAAGTGGAGGAGTCTCGCCGCGCTGCAACGGCCGGGCTCCTCCACTCCGCTTGCCTCCGGCCTGCCATAGCCGCGCTTCCCTTACCTCATGTTTTTGACCACCTCGCCCTCTGTGCCTCGCCGCCCCGCCCCCCGCGTCGGCCTGCTGGCGACTGGGCTGCTCGTCGGCTTGGCCCTCCTCCCGCTCATCTACATCGGCCTCCGCGCCGCCGAGGCCGGTCGCAATGTCGCCTACTGGGACGAGTTTGAAACCGCTCTCGCGCTGCTCATGCGCCTGCACACCGGCGTCGGGCCGGGCGTCTTTCTCGAGGAGTTGTTCGCCGTCAATAACGAGCATCGCATGGTCATGAGCCGCTTGCTTTTCACGGCCAGTTATTGGCTTACCGGCACCGTAAACTTTTCCATTATCAGCCTGCTCGGAAATGTCTGTCTCCTCGCGCTGTGCGCCATTTTGATCGTCGGTGCCGGCACGGCCGCCCGTCGTCTCCGGCTCGGTCTCGTGCTGGCTCTCGGTCTGTTTCAGCTCGAGAACTACGAAAACTTCCTCTGGTCCGGCTCTTCGATCGATCATTTCCAAGTGCTGCTCTATGTAGGCGCAGCCGTCGCCGCCCTCGCGCAGGGCACGCGCCCTGCGTGGCTCATCGCGGGTCTTTGCGCCGTGCTCGCGACGCTGACGCTCGCCCACGGCCTTTTGGTCTGGCCGCTCGGCGCGGCGCTTCTGTGGCGCGCCCGCCGCACCCCGGAGCTCCTCGGCTGGTGCGCCTTGGCCACCCTCGTCATCGTCGGTTACGCGCTGGGTTTTTCGGTCAACGGTGCGCACCGCTTCACTCATTTCACGTTTGCCGGCGCGCAGGAAATTCTCCGCTACTGGCTCACGCTCCTCGGCACCGTCCCCGCGCTCGGCCACACCGGCCTCGCCCCGTGGCTCGGGGTTGTGCTGCTCGCCGCCCTCGGCTGGCTCGGCACGCACGGCGCGGTCCGGCGCGAACGCGTCGCCTACCCGCTCGCGTGGTTTGGCGTCGCCGCCCTCGCGCTCGTCGCGGTAGGTCGCGCGGAGCAGGTCGGTGGACTGGTGATGTCGCGCTACGTCATTATCAGCACGCTTTCCTGGAGTCTCACGGCTTTCATGTTGCTCGAACGTTTCTCCGATCCCCGGCGCCCGCTGGCCGTGCTCGGGTGGTGCCTCCCC
>CAMDOF010000129.1 GCA_945903465.1 Opitutus sp. GAS368 | reverse complement strand
CGAGTCAGGAGGCGCCCCTTCCGCACAGGGGACTGTGCGGACCACTTTCGCGGACATCCCCGGCGTTCTTGCGCGCGGTGAAGATACGGCGGGCCTTGTGAACGAACGAGGGCACGCCCGCTCAGGCTCTCAAGAAATCGCGTAACGGCTCAGGTCGATTCTCGGCCATCACGAGCCCCGATCACCTCTGGTGCGGTGAGCAAAGGGGTCCGACAAAGTGGTCCGCACAGTCCACTGTGCGGCTCTGAGTCAGGAGACGCCCCTTCCGCACGCCTCGGTCGTGGGCGTGAGGGAGATGGTGGTGGAGTGTGGCTCCGAGTCAGGAGTCGCCCCTTCCGCACAGGGGACTGTGCGGACCACTTTCGCGGACATCCCCGGCGTTCTTGCGCGCGGTGAAGATACGGCGGGCCTTGTGAACGAACGAGGGCACGCCCGCTCAGGCTCTCAAGAAATCGGGTAACGGCTCAGGTCGATTCCCGCCATCACGAGCACCGATCACCTCTGGCGCCTTGCCCAAAAGGGGTCCGCACATAGTGGTCCGCACAGTCCCCTGTGCGGGTCCGAGTCAGGAGACGCCTCTTCCGGACTCAATCCCCGCTACAGCATTGCAAGGTAGGGGCGAAGTGCGGCTCCGAGTCAGGAGACGCCCCACTCTTCCGCACAGGGGACTGTGCGGACCACTTTCGCGGACATCCCCGGCGTTCTTGCGCGCGGTGAAGATACGGCGGATGCGGCAGAACCCCTTGGCGCCGTCTTCGCTGCGGAACAGACCCGCTATTTTCGGACGAAGGTCAGTTCGCGCAGGGAGGGTGATGGGCATTGCACAGTCCGTGCTCGCATGGGTAGCCGAAGTACGGTTTCCAAAAGTCCGGATCTTCGGCCCGACGCTCTTGGGGACGCTTTACGCCAGCCGGACCGAGACGTCCCGGCGCGATCCAAATTCTCCAAGAGTCCAAAAAACAGGTGGCGTTGTTCGAGCCGCTCGCAAGCATTCTGGAGCCCCTTTTATGATATGTTTTAATCCAAAGGTTCTCCCCCTGGCGTGCGGTTTGCTTGCTGGCGCGCTCCTCCACGCCGCCGAACCCGTCGCGCAATTATCGAATCTGCTGCGTCCCGTCCCCGCCGCCGTTTCGCTCCGAACCGGCGACGAAATTTTATTTTATGGCAACGCCATGATCGAGCGTCTGCTCGAGTCCGGTGACCTCGAGGCTCGCCTGCAGCTCGCGCACCCCGACAAAAAAATCCGCGTCCGGAGTCTTGCCTGGACGGGCGACGAAGTCGGCCACCGGCTCCGCCCCGAAGGTTACGTCGAACATCTCAAGACTTTGCTCGCCGCGTGGCCCGCGCAGATCGTGGTGCTGGGCTACGGGATGAACGAATCCTTTGCCGGCGCGCCCGGCCTCGCGGCATTTCGTTCGCATTATCAGGTCTATCTCCGTGAGATCGCGCGGCTCCACCCGAGTTCAAAAATCGTCCTGCTCTCGCCGATTGCTTTCGAGGAACGCAGCGCAGCGAATGCCGTCGAACGTAACCGCGACGTCGCCCTGTACACGGAGGCGATGGCCATACTTGCTCGCGAACACGGTGCCGCCTTCATTGATCTTTTCGCCGCGAGCCGCGATGCCTACGCTCGCAGCGCGGAGCCTCTCACCGTGCAGGGCCTCCATCTCAACGCTGCCGGCGCTCGCGTCATCGGTGAGGCGATCGCGCGGTCACTCCTCGGCGAGTCCGCGCCCAGCGTGATCGAATCTCCCCGGCTCGCCGACGTCGCCCGCGCCGCTGCCTTAAAACACAGTTATGTAGCCGAACTCGTCCGCCCGAAGAATGCCGCGCTCTACTACGGTGTTCGCAAGCGGCCGGAGGAAAATGCCGCCGAAATTCCGCGCTATCACCAGCTCGTCGCGCAAGCCGACGCCATCGTGCACGATCTCGCCGCCCACCCGACGAAGCGCTTCGCGGACTATCCCGCACCCTCGCTCCCCGTGCTGCCCGAAGGCAAAGTGACCGCCTATCGGTTCCCTGGTGGCACGGTCCGGTCGCCGGCCGAGTTGCAGCATGAGTTGATCGTGGCCGACGGTTATGCGGTGAACCTCTTTGCCTCGGAGGAGCAGTTCCCCGAGCTGCGCAATCCGGTCCAACTCAGCTTCGACGCCCGCGGACGCCTCTGGGTCGTCACGATGCCGTCGTTTCCGCACACCATCCCCGGCGAACAACCGCACGACAAAATTCTCATCCTCGAAGACACCGATCACGACGGCAAGGCGGACACGTGCACGGTCTTCGCCGACGGCTTCGACGCACTCGACGGCGTGGCCTTTCACGAACGCGGCGTGATCGTCTCGGCGCAGCCGCGGCTCTTGGTCCTCAACGATACTGATGGCGATGGCCGCGCCGATACGCGCATCGAGTTGTTGCGCGGCATCGATGTCACTGATTCGCACCATGGCGGCATGGTTACGAGTGATCCGCTCGGTCATCTGCTCTTTTCCGACGGCGTTTTCCATCGCTCGCAGTTTGAGACGCCCTTCGGCGTCGTGCGCGGTATCGACGCGACGACTTATCGGCTCAATCCCGCGACCGGACGCATCACATCCGAGTGGCAGAGCATGACGCCAAATCCGTGGAAGGTGTCGTTCGACCGTTACGGAAATATTTTCCAGCGCTACGGTGGCGGGCATGTGCTCGACGCGTTGCCGCTTACGTGGACACCGCTCGGCGTTTATCACCCCTACGGCAATGCCACCGTGCTCAATTATGCGAAGGGCTCGGCTCTCAGCGTAATCTCGAGCCCCAATTTTCCCGATGCTTTGCAACAGGGCATCGCCTCCGCTTCGCTGCTCGGTAGTTACATCGTGTCGGTCTCGGCGGTGAAGGCAGACGCCGGACCGATTGTCGCGACCGATCGGCTTGATGTGCTTTCTTCGAAGAACAGTACGTTTCGCCCCGTGGATGTGGAATTCGGTTTCGACGGCGCGCTCTATGTTTCTGATTTCTCCAGCCTGATCATCGGCCACGCGCAACACGCCATGCGCGATCCCCAGTGGAACCACGTGCGCGGCCGTATCTGGCGTGTCGTGCACACGGCCAAACCGCTTGTCTCCGAGTGGCCGAAGATTGCCGGGGCGAGCGCCACCGCATTGCTACCGCTCCTCCTTCATCCGCAAAACATCGTCCGCCACCACGCGCGGATTCAGCTGCGTAAACTCGGGACGGCCGCGGTGCCCGCCGTCGAGGCGTGGGTGGACGCGCAACCCGCGGGCAGTCCCGGTTTCGATCAGGCCCATCTCGAGGCTTCCTGGGTTTTGGCGGCGACGGGTGCGGCCCGGCCCCAATGGATTGCCCGCCTTTCCCGTTCTCCAGATCCTTTCATGCGCGCGGCGGCGGTGCAGCTCATCCGCCTGCTGGTCGATCGTCTGCCCGACGCACTGGATCGGCTCACGGCCGCCGCCCACGATCCGCACCCGCGCGTGCGTATGGCCGTGATTAACGCGGTCGCTCATCTCCGGCCGACGAGGGCGAAGTTCGACGCCGCGATCGCTCACCTCCATCCCGTCGAGCCGGCGGTGCAACAGATGCTGACCGATCTCCGCGTGGGTACCCTGCCACTCAAGGGTCGATCGGTGCCGGTCCTCGAGGTCTCCCCGGCCACGCAGGTTAACCACTGGCTCACGGTGGCGACCAGCGAAACGGAAACAATTTCCCCATCGCGGGCCGCCCCGCCGGACGCCAAGGGCAAGACCAAAGTGGCGGCCGCCGTGAATCGAACCTATCGGACGTTCGCCGAAGTGACGACGGCCCGAACCGCTGTGCTCAGCGTCAAGCACGGCTACCTCGACGTGTCGGTTAACGGGGTGCAGATCGCTTCGGCCGACAGCCCCTACAGCTCTGAGCAGCAAGTGGCGTTTGACCTACAGCCCGGTTTAAATCCCATCGAAATCACTTATCGTCGCCTGCGCAACGCGCCGCCGCCGGTGTTCATTTATGATTCCCTCGGTCAGCCGTTGTCGGGTGCGCGTTTCGCGGCGGACGCCGCCGGCCTGAAGAGTTTTTCGGCCGCTTGGGAAAAAACCCACGCTGCCGACGCGGATGCCCTCCGCGTGCAAGCCGTGCCGAACCAAATGCAATTCGCGCCGCGCGAGCTCCGCGTAAAAGCCGGGCAGCCCGTGCGCATCCTTTTCGAAAATCCTGATTCGATGCCCCACAATCTTGTGTTAGTGGCGCTCGGTGCGGAGGAAGACGTCGGGGTTCTTGCCGACCAGATGGCGAGCGATCCGGCCAGCCTCGCCAAGAATTTTATCCCCGCCTCGGCGAAGGTCCTGCACGCCACCCCGCTCATCGATCCCGGCGCGCGCGCCGAGCTCGTGTTCACCGCTCCGAACCAGCCGGGCCGCTATCCCTACATCTGCACATTTCCAGGTCACTGGAGGATCATGCGCGGCGTATTGATTGTGGACTGAGGCGCGCGCACGAAACCGCAGAAGGTTCCTCATGCGCGAGGTGCCTCGGGCGCGGGCTTGCTGGTTGTCGAGCGAGCAGGAGGTGGCTTTGGCGGGCGGCGTGCCGCTCGTCTCCCGTCGCAGACTCCTCTTATGGCGGGTGCTGGCAGCGCGGCTGAGCGCGTCCGCGCCACCCGCCGCGGCCATCGCAGGGCTGGCCTTGGCGAGACGCCTGCTTCGTCGAACGTGCCGGGTGGGCGGCGCGCGCTGTCCGACCCTCATTTTCGGGCCCCCCGCGAGCGCCGGAGCTTACTGCGGGCGCGGCAGACGGCGCCACGCCGTCGCGCTCGATCACACGCTCGGGCAGTCTCGGCGTCGCCACCCGCAAAGTCGCCGGTGCGGCTAGCCCGACCCTTCGGCTTTGATCCTAGGCCAGCGTCCGTGAGGTCTCGATTTTCCGCCGGCCGCGAGCGCAGCGAGGGGGGATCGGCCCACTCGCCCGCCAATCAAATTCGGAATCCTCCGGGCGATGGGTAATTTCACGTGGCGGCTTCGCCCTTCCGGGGCCACTCAGTAGAAGGAGAGCCCACCGCGATGGGGGAAAAGCGGTCCCGCTCAGAAGCGGCCGTTAACGCCGAAGCTAACGGCAATCCCATTGATTATGGTGCTCTGCATCCGATCGGTAAATCCGCGATACCATACTTGCGGCGCGTTGGTCAGATTTGAAATATCGCAGGTGAGATTCACGGCGGGTCTGACCATGGTGGCGAGACCGAGATTGATGGTTTTCAAGGGCATTCGGTAGCGATTAAAACCCACGCTGGCCGCGCTGTACTCGACGATGTAGCTGCTCGTGTAATTGTAGAGAATGCGCGTGCTGAAGTTTTTATAACGCCACGAAAGGCTCAAATTCGCTGCTCGAGGAATGAACCCGACGACTTGGCCGGTCCCACTGTTTATTTTTCCGCCGAAATTCCCGTGCGTTTCGATCGCGGTATAATTTGCCGATCCGCTGAGTCCCTTGAGTAGCCCAGGGAGGAAAGTGAACTGCTGCTGATAACTGAATTCCCACCCTTGCACAATGGCTGTGCCCGCGTTGCTGGTCGTAAGGCGGGTGAATCCATCGTAGACACCGTTGTACCCGTTGTCGTTTCCACTGCCAATCGTCCCGGTATTAACTCCACTCACAATGTAATCTTTAATTGTCTTGTGGAACCATCCCACGGAGAGGTTTCCGACTGGCTCGAAATAGTAATCTAACGTCGCGTCCCAGTTTGTGGCAGTTTGCGGCAAGAGGTCCGGGTTATTTACCGTGATGGTCTGATTGGCTTCATTGACGCTTTCGTTGGGCAGCCAGTTGCTCATCCCCGGTCGTCCAAAGCTCGTCGACCACGCCAAGCGGCCTCGCAGATTGGGGGTGATGTCTTGGGTGAGGTGCACACTCGGAAATGATTTGGTATAGCCGCCTTCTAAATCACGCCGCGTGCCCGCGTAGTCGCGGGTGGCGGCGCCAACCGGGTCGGCCCGCTGCTCAGCGGTGGTGCTGCCAAATCGCTGGCGAACCCACCCCCAGCTTTCGTTCTTCGTGCCTTCAACCCTCACGCCAGTGAGATACCCGGTGTGAGCGAGCAGACCTTGGTGCCCGAGTTTGCCCTCGGCCATTACGAAGGCGGCCGCGACGGTTTCGGATACCTCTTTGGTGCCGGTGTACTTTTGTTGTTCCCGGTAGAAAACGTCTTCGGACCAAAGGGTCGGATTAATGAGGGTGCGGTCGCTAATGAACATCGTGGCCTCCCATTGCGGCATCCGCCGGCCCGTTTTGACTTCGTCGAACATTTTAAGGTTCGGGTCGGTGGGCAGCGCGCCCGTGCCTGCGTAATTCCACCGCCGACTGCCGCCCAGTTGAAGCTGCTGCACCAGAATTTCGCGCCATTGGACGCCGGTTTTAAAGGTGACCGGGATTGGCGTGGGCAGCACGTACTTGGCATTACCTCGGAGATCGCGGACCCGCTGATCACTTTGGTTATCGGCGTTGGTCAGGGCATTGGCCGCGGCGGGACGATAATTTGCGGGGTTGGTGAAATCTGGGCCCTCGGTCTGGGTAAAGCTCGGATAGAGATCGGACTGAGTGCGATCCAGCTTCCAGCCGACATTCGTGATGCTGTTGACGAGGACTCCGCCTCGGCCGTTGCCGTTGTTGAGGTTCGTCCGTGCATACCTCGCTTCGTAGTCGATTTGCAGGGGGCCCAGGTCGTGCTCGCCCCCGAAACTAACCTGCCGCATACGACTCATCCAGTTGTTCGGTCCCGTCATGGTCATTTCGATCGTTGAGCCCGGAGTGGCTCGGACGTTAGTGATCTGGTTGGTGAACCCCGGGACAATCCCCGACGTGGCGTTGGGTACGGTATTTTGGTTTCCGGTAAATGCCCGCGTCACATAACGTCGGCGGAATTTCTGGTAATAGTCATTGGCGAGCGCGCTGATCGAGATCCGCGTGACCGGAGAAAGCTGGTAGTCGGTCCGAAAATTAATACTGGCCTGCTTGCTGTTGTTATAGTTGTCGAATGTTCGGTAGTCCCAAACGTAGGGAGTTGGGTTGGTCGTGTTCTGAAAATCCCGGGTCGTTTGAAAAAAACCGAGCGCGTCTTCGCTGTAGAACATATTCACATTGACCGCGAGGTTGCGGTTGCCGCCGTGGACATCGAATATCTCTTGATACCCCACGGTGAGCATCGGATGAGAGCGGTGCTCTTCACGCAGGGGAATTTGCTGGGTAAAAGACGGGGCGATGCGCGCAGAAAGCGAGTAATTGATCCGCCGTTTCTCGCGCATCTTAAAAGGGGAGCGAGTCTTTAGATTGACTGTTCCGCCCAGTGAATTTGCCCCCTTGTCCGGGGTGTGGCCCTTGATAAGTTCCAGCTGGTCGAAAATGGCTCCGGTGATCCGCCGCATATCGAGGGCGCGACTGGTGCCTTCGGTGGCGACGAATCCGCCGTCGATTGTGACCGTGTTCAACTCCGCGGCCATCCCACGGATGCTAAAGTTGGCGAACGATCCTTCATCGTTCGGACTGCCCGCCACGCCAGGTAGTCGCATCACCACTTCACCGATGCTCATATTTGGCAGGTTGCCGTAGGAATCCATCGCGATGACATTCGCCAAGTTGGCCGCGTTGCGCTGAGCCGTGATCGCCGCCGCTCCCCCCTCTCGTTCGCCGGTGACCCGAAATTCCTGTAGCCGGTAGATGCTCGAGGTGAGGTCAAAGTTGCGAGTGGCCCGCTCACCGGCGCGGAGGGTTATTTCGCCGCGTACCGGATCCAGCCCGATATAGGTGGCGACGAGCTGATGGGTTCCGGGGGGCAAGCCCGTCAGCACAAAACGGCCCGTGTTGTCGGTTAAAGCGGTGAGGCCGATGCTCGGGAGTTTAACCAGCGCGCCTTCGAGCAGATTTCCAGTGCTGGAGTTACTCACCGTCCCGCTGAGCGTGGCGACTTCGGCGGCGCGGCTGGATTGAGTGGTCGTCTGTGTCGCGAGAGTGACCGTGAGAACGAATCCGAAGATCTTAAAAATGCGGGAAAGGACGGGATATTTCATAATTATCGTGATGGGTATCTCCCGCTCGAAAACACGATTTCCACGAAATGGAAATTGTCAGGAAAATCAGCAGGAGGGGAGCCAGCGATCAATCAATCGCGGCATCTGGTGTCAAGGGATGTTTCCGTTTTGAACGGTCCGTTTTGAAAGCCATCCTCGCTGGAAGCCGTTCCCTTCGGTCGCTCCCATTAACTTTGAGAAATCTGTCGGGCATGCCTTCGCATACCGGGCCCTCGTTTTACGCCTTTTGCCACCGAGAACTACTGGACCGGCCCGAGCGACGTATTCCGGGGCTCAACGTTTCGGCGGGATGGCTTGGTCTCCCCGCACACTCCGCTGAGCGGTCGCGAACTCATCCCCAACCGCTGAACGTTATCGTCACCAGGTTCGGGTTGAACTTCGCCACCTCCGGCCGGTCCAGCTTTGATCCAGCCGCGGCGCGAAGCGGAGTGCAGGCTTTTCCTCATGCCTCTCTCGCGTGGAGACGAGGAGAGCGGTGTGCGCTCTTCGCCGAGTTTTGATCGCTTCTCCGAAAAGTCTCCGTTCAGAAAATTCCCCGACCTAAATTTCCGCCGGTATGGCGGGCCTGCCTGCGACCACGGCAGCGCCTCCCGGTGGTCGCATCGGCGCCCACCCGGCAAAAAGATGTTTCAAACCACCGCTTTTTTTCCCCATCACCACGCCACTCTTCGCCTCACCGGACGACGCCTCGGCCAGACCGCCAAGGACCGCCGCCCCAGAGTCAGCGAGGATGGGGTCGCGGCCACTATCATAGGAAAAAGCGGCTGCCATCGTCGGCCCATTGCTCGGTCCAAAACCCAATTGTGCGCACGTGCGCACAATTGGCCCCAGACCTGTTTTCAACTCGCGGGCCATCCATTCTGGCGGCCTTACCCCATCCACCGCGCAACCTTCCGGGCGGGCTCAGGCGTCGCCGCTCCCGTCCGCCGAACGGGCGCGGCCGGACCCACCGCGGTCCCGTCCCGGCCCGCCCGATGCGCCCGCCACCTCTGCTCAATCGATCCGAACAAACGCCGAACGACCCACGTCCAGGTGTCATGGTCGACAGCCATCAGCGACCCCTCCGCGGCCCCCCGCCGGGCCGACCGGACGCGCGCTGGGCCGCCGCCATCTTCGTGGCAATGGGAGGGGCGGCCATGCGGGCGGCGCACGCGGGAGAATCGCGGGACGGTCGGTTGTCAGCGGAGCCGAGTTTGGGGCTGGGGTTGGCCAGCGCGATTCGGGCCGGCCGCAAGCTGGTCGCGAAAGCCGCGGGAGAAACTGGGAGCGAGGGGCCGGGGAGGGTTGATCCGGCCACCAGCAGAAACAAGCATTACCCCGTTCCGTTCGCTCGGTGGCGGAACGTCGCGAACAGGCTGACGCGCCGTTGCGCAAGGCCGCTAAATTCGCCGCAAAAAAATAAAACTCGACGGCACTTTGTATCCGATAAACCGTTACATTAAGCGGCTGAGGTGGCCGGTGGGGAAAAAAGCGTTTTTCGGCGACGCTTTCCAAGCGCGGAGTTCGCCCCCGCGGCGTCGAGGTGCGCCGTCATCAGCGCGACGGGTCAGACGGACAAGACGGGATCGTGTATCAGAGACTTAGATACAAGTGCTGCGCTGTCATCAGCGCGACCGGCCCGACGGGTGGGGCGGGGCTTGCTGATCAATTGGCCGGCTGGAGGCGCAAAGTTTGTTGGACGATGTCGGCCAATTTAACCGCTGGTTCCGTGCTCCGGCCCCATTGCCAGGCGGCCACGGTCACTTCCACCGGCATCTTGGAGCGAGGGGGAATGGGCGTAAAAACCAAGACGCCAGCGCGTACCACCGCTGGGCCAGCCACCACGAAGAACGAGACGGGGAGGCCGGAGTCCGCGGTGGCGACCAGCGGCACGGCCACCGTGCCCGCGGGGACGTCGGCCAGCGGGGCGAAGGTTATTTTTTGCGGTTGTCCCGTGGTGTTGCGCATGCCTCGCAGGTCCACGCCCACCGGTTGGATAATGCCGCGAACGTTCGTGGTGCCGCTGTGACGTACGCCTAGATAGGCGGGCCCGCCCGCCAGCCAGACGCGATCCAGAGCGATGCGGAAACGGTCGCCGCCGCGCGGCTCGAGCGGGCCGCACAACCACTCGACCACCGGAGTTCCCGAGGTCTTGGCGAGCGGTTCGCCAGCCGCCAAAAATCCGGCGGGAATCTTGTCCAGCAAGGCATGGCGGACGGTGAAGGACAGGCCGTCCTCTTCCAGCGGCAGCGTTTTGAGTCTGGTGATGCCGTTAAAATCGTGGGGTAGCCGATTGCCCTGCTGATCGAGATAGGCTGGAAACTGGCTCTCGGCTTGCCAGTTGATCGCGGCATAGGCCTGGGCTTCTTCCGCGGTGGCTCGGTCAAAATACCAAGGTAGCGGGAGGTTGGTGGTCGCCGGGATGATCGGCTGATTCTCGTGCCCCGGCACGGGCAGGTCGGCAAAATAACCCGTTTCCAGAGTGACGGTTTTGAGGGCGGCGCTGCCGTCGTCCGACAACCTCGCCTTGGCAGCCAGGTCGATGTAGCGGGCAAAGTATTGGGTGAGACGTTCGGAGCAGTCGAAGTGACCACTATGACCATCAATCACGTAGCTTAACGCCCAATGGGGGTTCTGTTTGCGCTCGCGCAGAATGCCATCGTAAATTCTGCCAATATCTTTCCACTTGGCTCGGATATCCGTTTTTTCCTGACCCCATTCCTGAGCGGTCCCAAATACCACCAGCGTGGGAACCTGGCGGTTGTGGGGCGGTAGATGGCTGTTTTTGATATAGATACCGGCGATGCAGCGGTCGGGCTCGGACTCCATCAGGGTATCGACCATCAGCATATGGCCCGATTCGCCCATCGGCAGCCACGGCACGGTGGCGACTTCATCGTAGCCCGAGGTTTGCGCGAGGCCATCCAGCAATTGCCGCAAAAACGCCATGGTGGTGGGGTATTCCGCGCTCAGCCCGAAGCTATTCTTTTGGCCGGGTTGCGCCTTGGCCCGATTCATGAAGGAAGGCGTCGACCACACGATACCGAGATCATGGGCCGCGCAAACCTGGCGGATGGCCGGATGGCCCACCAACATGTGCTCGGGCACGTTGTTGCACATGATGAGGAGGCCTCGCAATTTTTGGCAATTTTCGGGAATCCACAGGTAGGCCGTGGCGGTATTTTGCGAACCGTCGCTCCACGCCGTGCAGGTGCCACTCTGCATGAACTGGAAAACCTGGTTGACCGGCGAGGTCACTGGCGCGGGCGGCTTGACCGCCGGGGGCAACGCATCCGTGCGGAACGGCGAGGCCGGCAGACCCGCCTGGTTGAACAGGGTGGTGGTGGGGTTGTTGGCCCAGGCGTAGCGGACCGCGGTCGGCTGCGGGACAGCGGCTGACCACACCACAACGTTGTCACCGTCGAGCGCCGCCTCGGCGGGTACGAACGTGTTGCCGGCCCCGGCGACGAGGAAAGCTTCCAGCTGCCCGCCGGGCGTGACAAGCCCGCCCCCGATATGATCAAACGCCAGACGGACCCTGCCGCCCTCGACCTGCATGGACTTGTAGCTTGGCCCGCTATATACGATCTTTTCGCGGTACGCGATCGCTCGGGCCGCCAAGGCGAGCCTCCGCCCGACCTCCTGTTTGTTGGTCGGATGGATGTCCCGGGGGAGGCCGATATCAATGGCCGACGCCATGCCCGTCTTTGGCAGAGAAAGAGTCAACCACTGGCTCTCCCGCAGAAAAGCCCAGGAAGGGACCTCCTCCATCGTGATAAAATTGGCGAGCTGGACGAACAGGAACGGCAGGTCGCCCTGACCCCATCGCTGCCGCCAGTCGTTAATCATGGCTGGGAACAGCCGGCGGTACTGGATCGCGGCCCCGGGTGACAGGGCGTTGCTCTCTCCCTGATACCAGATCACCCCGCGGAGGGCGAAAGGGATCAGCGGCGCAATCATGCCGTTGAACAGCACGGTGGGACGGACGTACGGCGCGATCGCCGCCAAGAAGGCATCCAGCGGAGTTTGCTTCGTCGGAGCCTGCTTGGACGGCGGTAGCTTCTTCGCGGCCAGGAACCTGGCGAATTCCGGGTCGGCCGCGAGGGCCTCGCGGCTGGTCCACGCTTGCGCTGGCGTCGCGCCGACCGCGCTGGAGATCAGCCCCACCGGCACTTGGCGGGTCCGGTGGATTTCGCGGCCGAAGAAATACGCAACGGCCGAGAAACCCTTCACCGTTTCCGGCGAACAGAGCACCCATGCGCCCTCGACGTTCTCAGCCGGCTTGTCTTCGGCGGTCCGGGCCACGGTAAACAGGCGGATCGACGGGAAGGCCGCGGCTTGAATCTCCCGCTGGGCGTTGTCCGCCCCGGATATCGGCCAGGCCATGTTGGACTGCCCCGAGGCGAGCCAGACCTCCCCCACGAGCACGTCTTTGATGGTAATCGTGTCGCTCCCGGTGATAACCAGTTCGCCGGCTTGCCCGGCCGTTAGAGGCTTGAGCCTCACCGACCATCGGCCTTGCCCATCGGCGACGGTGGCAACGCTATGGCCGGCGAAGGCGACCGTGATCTTCTCGCCGGGATCGGCCGTGCCCCAGACCGGCGCGGGCATTTCCTGCTGGAGCACCATGTGCTCGCCGAATATCGCCGGCAGCTTCACGGCGGCAACCGCGGGGAGGACGGCCGCCAGAAAAATGAGGGTTCCGATGAGAAGCGCACCCGGCCGAGATATCTCGATTTTCATCGGAATCCTATTCACGGCCGAATCTTTCAAGTAGTTGCCGATTGGCTGGCAGGACATATCCGGCGTGTTCTGGATGAATTGTTCCAGCCGGATCGCAAAGCCCCGGTTTTACGAGGCCCGAGGCTATGCCGACCGAATCCAGGTGGCTGCAGAAACCGTAGCCAATGATGATTTCCGAATCGTAGACCGCCTGCAAATAATACGGGTAAGCCTTGGCGGCATCCGCCCGGGTCTTCAAGCGGGCGGAGGTGGTAATATGGTGGTCGGAAATGAAGATCGGTTTGCCCGTCGTCTGGTGGACCATCCGGTAAAGTTTGATGTCCAGATTTTCGTTGAAAGGCGGCTGGATCGCGATCGCGTCGACGTGCCGGGCGGCGGACCGAACCAGTTCCCGATTCAATTGATCGTTCTGAAGGCGATGACTAAAGAGCAGATGGTTGGGGTCCGCCTGCCGGATCAGCGGGCAGACAAAGTCATAGAAATCGGCGATCAGATGGAGTGCGAACTTGACGTCGTCATGGTACACCTCGCTTTTCTGCGGCGAGACTTGCGCCAGTTCCGGCGGAAATCGCTCGGCGTTTAGCGCGAACCCATAGTTGACCGTGAACTCGGCCTCTCTCCCCAGGTACTCGTTTCGGATCCACCTCAAGTAATCCTTCTTCCCGGGGCTTTCCTCTGGCTGGCGGCGAATGGCTTCCGCCCAGTTCAACTCGGGATTGGCGCGGGCTGGAACGATCACGGGGACATCCCCGAGCATGTAGGCGATCAAGTTGCGATCATCTTTCAAGTGGGCGCAGGTGGCGGCGATGGTCGTGCCGACTTCTGCGCGGAAAGCGGGATCATAGGGGTCGGGGTATCGGAAAGTTCCGATCGTATCCCCGCGCTTGATTCGGTTATATAATCCAATCGAAATTTTGAGGAAATCGAACGGATAGACATAACTCAAAGAGCCTTGCTTGATGAAGGCCAGAGACTCCATCCAGCCATAGGAGTTGAAATGATAAGCCGCGAGATCACGATTGATCCTCTCCGTGCCGAAGCGCTGGTTGACATGGTTCAGGCCCAGGCAGAAGTACGACTTCCCCTCCGGATCGAACAGCGTCCACCGCCCGGCCTGCATTCCCGTCGTGTAAAATCCCGTCGAGCTCCGGAGTTGACGGGTCTGGGCCGCGGCAAGCGTCAAGGCTGGTTCGCGGGTTCCCGTCGGGCCGCCGGCGGCCCCTTGGGCAGCGGCGTGAAGCGGGAGGAGCGTGGCGATGAACAGGGAGCATGTTCCGAGGAATTGCATATGGGGTGATGGGCTTGCGATCGCGCCAGAGATCAGAACGTGAAGCTGTTGGTCAGATACCATCTCCGTTCTGGCGCGAGTCGAACGGCGGAGAAATCGCCCCAGGGTTGCACGCCAACGGCGATGGGGGTGTCGTCCTCGATCAGGTTGCGCACATTGAGCTGGATTTTCCAGTTGATCTGGTCCTTCCAAATCTTGCGCTCATAGCTGGCAAACCCGTCCACGTTGATCTCGGCCGGGGCATAAAACGGATGGGCCAGATCGAATTTAACGCTGCCGTCGGCCTTGCGCGTGGTGGGGTAACCGATCCCGAGCTTGTCCTGCCAGCGGACGGCACCACCGATACTCCAGCCCCTCAGCTTCTCCCCGAAGATGGAGTTTCGGCCGAAGCGGTAATGGGTCACCAGATTCGCGCGCCACTTGCGCTGTTCGGCGCTGGCCGAGCCTTCCGTGGCGATGGCGGTGGCGAAAGGACCATAGACGTTCGCATCGAGCCAGCTGCCGAACGTCTGCACGCTTGCGGCCAACGCATCGCCCGGCTGCCAACCAAGCGGGTAGGCCGCAAACGGCCGACTCCTCAGTTGGTCCCAGACCGGCTTCATCCGCGTCATGATATCCTTCAGGAACGGCAGGGCGTTGCTCTGGACGGTCGCTTGTCTGGCCACATTCCCAAGAATGCGCCAGTTTTTGGTGGGATTGTAGACAATTTCGAACTCGGTGCCTCTTGCCGTATAATCGGTCGTGTCGGTACTGCCTGGGATCGAGTTGTTGAAGACCACCTCCTGCCTGGGCCGCACTCCGATCACCCGCCAGTCGTAGAGAGTGCGATAGTTGGCCGGCAGCGCGCTAAACAGCAGCTCGGCATCGGCAATCCCTCGGTCCACCAGATGAGGATTCAGCAAACCTTCCGCATACCACCGCGCCGCCGAGCGCACGACCGCGTCCCAGGCGGCAGTCTGGACAACGGTCGGATTGTAGTTCTGGCCCTTGACGCTGGTTTCGAACCAGTTCAGCCGCAGGCTCAATTTATCGTGGAAAGCCCCCAGGTTGATGCCATATTCCTTGGTCTTCCCTGCGGGCGAGGCGATCTTTTCTCCATAGCCACTGATGCGGCCACCCACTGGGGTGAAATTACTCGACACATTATAGAACACGCTGAGGTCAGTTCCAGCGGGGAGCCGCACCAATGTGCGGGGCCAACGCGCGACGGCGCTGTAACTTTTGACTTCGCCCACAACATTTAATGGCGGCGTGCCCGGCAACGAGAAGTCTTTGAACCCATAGTGGACCTTTCCGGGGTCGTTAAGGTTGGCGGGATCGGAGACAAATCTCACGATCTGGCGGACAGAATAATCCTCGTCGCGGCGCCAGCCCAACATGGTCACGAGGTGATTGAGCAGCCAGTAACTCTGCAGCACGGCGGCCTGGGATTTGATGACCTCGCGCACCGCACTCCCACCGTTATTTCTTTCAATCAGCGTGGCGGCCGCATCGACCATCCGGCCGGGATCCGTCACGTCCGCGGCGCGCGCAAAGTAGGGGATATTTACCGTCGGTCCGGCCGCGATGGGCGGAATGGAAACCGCGGCGAGCTGCAGGGGGTTCTGGTTGCCGATGAGCGATGGTCCGATGTAAACAATCTGGCCCATGTAGCGCCCGGGACTTTCGATGCTGGGATCGCGGGAGCGCGCGGCATCTCCGTCGAAGATATAGCCATAATTATAGCTGATGATCTCGGTTGAAATTTGCTCATAAAGGCCCGTGACGGTGTGGTGGCCCAGCCATCTGGTCCACGCCGGCCGCAAATCGCTGAAGTTGAACTTCCCAAACGCCGTGGCGCGGATTGAGTCCGCGGCGATGAAGAGGTTGTTGTAGTTAACCTGCGAATTGAGCAGGTAAGGCCGGCCAAGATTTGGATTCAATACGCCCGTGGGCAGGGTGACATTGGGATCGATGCGAACGGAATTGCTGCCGGTGGAGGACACAAAGGAGTTTTTGCCGCGACGGTCGATGCGTTGTTGGTCATAGGCAACTTCGACGCCGATGCGGTCGGCCCAAGCGCGCTGTTCCAACGCGAGGTTGAAGGTGTGGAAGCTGTCTCCTTGGATCGAGCTTTCGTCGATCATCCGATTCTTAAAATCGAAAACGCTGAAATCGGTGAAACCTTGATACCTGATTCCGGCGGGGACCACGCCGGGCTGTTGCCCAGGCAGGACCTTCGCCCCAGTCCAATACGCACCGGGCAACTCAAAGATATTCAACGTGCCATAATAGCGATTGAGGTCGGCGCCCAAGTCCCGGTTGAAAACCGGATTGAACGTTCCGGTCAGGATGGTGTTCACCACATTGG
This sequence comes from Opitutus sp. GAS368, assembly GCA_945903465.1. Taxonomy (GTDB): domain Bacteria; phylum Verrucomicrobiota; class Verrucomicrobiia; order Opitutales; family Opitutaceae; genus ER46. The sequence goes on along the minus strand of CAMDOF010000129.1, from coordinate 6,256 downwards.
TGGCGCTGCCGGGCACCTCGCTCCGGAAACCCGATGACGGCCGCTGGTCCGTAGGTTTGTTATACACCACGACCATTTGGTTCTGGATCGTCCCCTGATTGATGAAGAACGGCAGGAGCAGACCGGCGTTCTCGGCTGCGGCATTGGGGTTCCGGGCCGGGTCGTCATAAAATGTCCAGTCAAAAGGCACTCGCCCGGCGGTCGCCCACGATTCCGTGCTGTTCAGCGGCAGGACGGAGATGGGTCGACTAGCCTTGGTGTGTCCGGTCTCAAAGTTGGCCCGCAGCGCCGTCGACTTGAAAGGTTCATACGCGATCGCCCCATAGAGGCGCCGTTTGTCCTCGAAGGCCGGCCGCTGGTTATAGCGCTCATCGTCCGCGAGTGCCGCCAGCCGAATTCCGAGCTTTTGGCGGATTAACACGCGATTGAAATCGAGCGAGGCGCGTTGGCTGTCGTTGTTGCCATACCGCGTTTCAACCTTGTTCTGGTTGCGGTTGAGATCCGGCCGGAGCAAGGAAGAATCAACCACCCCCGCCGGGCTGCCCACGCCGAACAGGATGGCATTGGGCCCGCGATTCACCGTGACGCGGTCAGTATTGTAGGCGTCGAACGCGATTCTGGTGGCGAACAGGTCGCGCGAAAAGTTGGGCGAGGCCAAGCCGCGGGTCCGGCTGCTTTGCTGTGGGTCGAAGCGGGGCCCTTCCCGGGTGGCGAGCGAGGTGGCATTGATGTCATTAGTCACACCGGAATAATTGCCGCCCGGCCCGGCGGATTCCATCCCGGTCGCGAAGATCAAAATGTCGTTCGCATTCGTCGCGCCGAGATCGTCCAACAGGTCCTTCGTGTAGATTGAAATCGACGCACCGAGATCGGCGATCGGTGTATTGAGTCGGGTGCCGGCCAGCGTCGTCGTCGCCTGGTAGCCGGTGTCCCGGCTCCGTTCGACGACGAACGGCGAGAGCACAACGACAGGCTCACTGGGCGCCAGCACTCCTGTCTCGCGCAAGGTCTGCGCCTCGGCGGATGTGACGAGAATGGCGACCGGTAACATGGCACGGATCAGGGGGAGAGACATTGGCTTCATGGGGTTTTAAATTACGGTTAGGCCGAACTCGTCGCTTGATCTTCGTGGAAATAACGCTGCAGCTGCCGTCGCTGGACTAAAACGTTCCCTTCAGCCCAAACTGGAGTTGCGCGCCGTCTTTCTGGTGCTGAGTGAGGCGGGCGTAGGCGGGTGTGTCGGTGCCGTAGGTTTCATTCGCCAAGGGATTATTAAGTAGATTGCTGATCGTGGCGTATACTGACGCGTTGGGCCGGATCAGATATTCCGCGCTGAGGTTCACCACCTGCCGGGATCGGGTGTAGATAAAAGCGTTGGGGGCAATGGCGGAGATCGCGCCACGACGCAGGCCGGTCCAACTGTAATTTAGCGCCACGGCGGTCGCCTTGTAGGCAACCTGCACGCCGGCGTTGCCGCGCCGAGTCTGCGCGTTCGCAAAGTCCCCAGCGCGCACACCCACCGTGCGGTTGCGGGTGTAATTCGCAAACACCGACAGCCACGGTCGCAAGCGTTGTCGGCCGGAAAGTTCGACGCCCGTTTGGCGCACCTGCCCCTCGGTATTCTCTGGGTGCGACAATAGGTAGCCCTCGTATTCATTTGGCAGATTGAGGTCGTCGAGTAGGTTGCTGGTGGCGATCGTGTTGGTGGAGGAAATGAATTTTTTCACGTCGCGCCGGTAGACGCTGACCGAAATCAGACCGCCGGCCTGCGTATAATATTCGACGGACACATCGTGGTTCCGCCCGGCCCAGGGCTTAAGCGTCGGGTTGCTTGTGCTGATCGTGCCGAGGCCGGATCCGGTGGCGTTCTCGGCGGGCGACGTCACCTCGGTCACGCTGGTCGTCGGGATCAATTGGGCGAGCAACGGGCGGCCGATGGTGTGCGCGTAACCGAGGCGAACGAGCAGATTTTCGCGAAGAGTCAGCGTCGCGTTTACGCTCGGATAAAGATCGCCGTAGGTCGTGTCGACGAGGTTGGCCAGAGGAAGACGGGTCAGCTTCGCGACCTCGAGCGGGTCGGTCGTGATCGCCACCGTCTGCACGCCCGCAAGCGCCGGATTGCCGTCGATGAGCTTGCCGTTGGCATCGTGCCGAAACCGGAGCTGCAAATTAGTCAAGGTACCGCGCGCTATCACGTGGGTTTGTTCATAGCGCACGCCACCGCTGAGCCGCAGCCGATTCTTCCAAAACGACCCATCCGCCATCAAGTAGCCAGCCCAAATGGCCTCCGACGATTCCTCAAGCGTGGTCGCCCACCCGATGTAGTCGAGATCGGGCGAAGTCGTGTAGTAGCTGGGGTTCGCTCGATAAAGATCGTAGCCCTTCTTCACGCTCAGCCATTGCTGCGTCGGGTGCATACCGAACGGATTCTCGAGGTTGAAATCGGAATCCGTCAACGTGCCCGCCGGCCACGCGGTGAAGGCGGGGCCAGTGTAGTTGCGCGTGATCTGGGGCTGCGTCCGGTCTTTGGCGGCATCCTTAAAAAGGCCGCCCGTCTTGACGGCCAGGGAGAAATCTTCCGGCCGGAATTTCCGAGTCGCGTCGAACTTCGCGTTGCTGAAATTGTTTTTAACGTCGCGCAGGAGATAGGTGGGCGTCGAATAGGTGCCGAGGCTGGCAAGCTGCGTTGGATCAATCGCGGCGCCCGCCGCGTTGGTGACTGTGATCCGGCCCGGCGGGCCTTCTTCCGGAATGTCGTCGAACCGGACCGTCGCACCGGTGAGGCCGAGGCGTCCCTGGCCAATCTGTCCGTAGGAATCCAAGCGATAGGTCAGCACCGTCTTGCTTTTCGCCACCGTAGATTCGAGATCCCACCGCGGCCCCTGATGACGATACGTGATCTGTCCCTGATGCGTCTGCGTGGTCTGGTAGGCTTGCTGGGTGACCAACTGCGTGACCGTGCCCTGCCCAGGGCGACCCTGCGTGAAGCCGGGCCCGAAATCCCCGGTCGTGGCGTTGCGGCCCGTCGTGGTCGGCGCCAGCAGCGTGCCGGTGCTGTAGACCATCTGGTGGTTGCCGAAATCGTTCCAGTAGCGGTTGAAGTTGTAGGCGACCGACACCGTGTCCCGCGCCGAGAGCCGGAAATCGAACTTCGTGCCAAGTGCACTGCGCCGCGTGAAGGAGTGACCGGTCAGCCCTGTGATCGTCGTGAGATACGGACTGGCCGCAGCTGAGTTGGCGATGCTGTAGCCTCGCAACAAGATCCTCGACGAACCGAAATTGTCGTTGCGCGATGCATTCAGTGAGTAGCCGAATCGCTTGCTCACCGGATTCACATAGTTGACCTCAAAATCCGGAAACCACTTGTAGGACTTGCCATCGCCGCCCTCGCGGCCACCGGGCGTCTGGCGCAACGAGAGAAACTCCGAGTTCATCAGGAGGAAGGTGCGGTAGCGAAACTCCGGCCGGCTACGTTCGAACGCCGAACGCGAAATCATGTTGATCCGCCCGCCGATGCTGTCCGCGCCGGTGTCTGGGGTGGGCCCTTTCGTGATTTCGATCCGATCCACGTTGGCCATGGTCAGGCCCCGGAGGGCCGTGACGCGCGTGGACGTGTTTGGCTGTGGCACGCTGAGCCCCGCCCCGTCCATCTCAATGTTGGTGTATTCAGCCGGCATGCCACGCAACCCGACATCCGTGCCGCCGTTGGTGACCTCGACGCCGGGCAAATACTGCAAAAAATCGGAGAGCTGGTTCTGCGCGAGGGGGCCGAAGGCATCGGTGGCGACGACGTCCTTGATGTTGCGCGCGATCCGCTTCTCATTGGTCGCCATGTCGGCGGCGCTCATCTCGCGGCTCGTGCTGACCGTGAACACATCGAGCTTCACGACGGACGCGGGGCCCGGCGCGGTTTGGCCGAAATCGCGCAACGCCACCTCGATGCGCCCGCCGGCGCCCTCGCCGGTGGCAACCGCGACGGTCTCGGGGATCATCCCGGTGTAGGAGACGCGCAGGCGCTGCGGCTCCGCTGGCAGATTGGGAATGAGAAATTCGCCCGCTTCGTCCGTCAACACCTCGACCGTGGAGCCCTCAACCGCGACCCGCGCGTTGCGCAGATACACGCCACTCGCACTGCTTTTGACCCGACCGGAGATGCTGCGCGCGGTGGCCGTGGCCGAGCGTATTTCAGACGCGACCTGAGGCGCGCACTCGTTGGCGGAAGGTTGCCCGAGCGCGTGATCGGCGAAGACGGCCAACGTGACGATCAAAACCGCGGCGGCGCGGCGCTGCGGTCGGCTCGCGCGGAGGAGTCGCGGCTCGGTCGGTTCGCAGAGGAGTCGTTTTTTGGGGCGTTTGGTGGACATAGGATTCGGTTGACATCGAGTTAGTCGCAAAAGCCGTAGGAATAACTCCGAGCGAGGGGTGGGGGAAAGGGAGGCTAATTGCGCCACCAGCCGAAACAAGAAATACTTTATTCTTTTCACTCGGTGGCGGTACGACCCGTCCCGTTGAGAAATGGATCGGGGCCGAGCCAAAAGGCCTTGCGCATTGCGGTTGACTGCACATCGAGGGCGCGCACCCCGACGCGATCATGGCTCGCAAGCTCCGGCTCGAATTCGAGGGTGCCGTTTATCACGTTATCACCCGCGGCAACTATCTGCTCGGCCCTGTTTCGCGACGACGGGTCCAAGCTGACGTTCCTCGCCTGCCTCGACGAAGAGGCGAGAAATCGGGCTGGCAGGTACCCGCGTGGTGCGTGATGACCAACCACTATCACCTGGCGATGGGAACGCCGGGCGGAAATCTGGTGGCCGGCATGCAGTGGCTGCAGAGCACCTTTGCCCTGCGCTTCAACCGGTACCGGCGCGAGTGCGGGCATCTTTTCCAGGGGCGCTACAAGAGCCTGCTCGTCGATCCCGCCGACGGGCTCGGTGCGCTCTGTCACTTCCTTCACCTCAATCCTGTTCGGGCCGGTGTCACGACCGTCGATCGCCTGGCGGATTGGGCCTGGCGCAGCTTTCGCTGGCTGATGACTCCCGGGGAACGCGCCGCTTGGTATCGGCCGGAGGCGTGCCTGGAGCACGCCGGCGGGCGGGCGGACACTGCCGCAGGACGGCGCAAAGATGCCGAATATCTGGCGTGGCTGGCAGCCCACGCGCCGGAGCAGAAGCGCCTGCGGTTCGATCGGGTGTCGAAAGGTTGGGTCGTGGGGACCAAGGAATTCAAAGCGGCGCTGGTGGACGATCATCGCGCAGGAGCGGACTGCTTGGGTAAGCAGTGCGCGGCGCCACCCGGTTCAACGGTTGTTGAGAATCACCCATCGGCTGGGCATGGGCGAGGCAGTCTTCATCGCGGTCGCCATTCGCCGCGTAGCCGACGGGCATCCTGCGGTCGACGTCCGTCGACTGAGGAAACCCAGCTGGGAGCATCCGTTAATGAGGAAGCCCAGCCGATGCCTGACCACCTTGCATCCGTTCGTGCGCCCTTTCGATCGACGCTCAACAAATGAATCACTTGCGGATCCCGTTTGGGTTCTTGTTTCAAGACAGCCTGAGTCCGCCCAAAGAGTGCTGCCAGCGGTGTCTCCCGAAGACTCGCCACCCTCATCGGAAACAGAGGTAGGGAAATTCGGTTGGCCGGAATTTTTTTCGGAGAATAACCGAGGCTTCCTCCGCTGAGCCAGTCGTGCAGGTTTATCCGGGCGCCGTGCGCCGGGGCCAACGGAGCGGAACGCCACGCCATCGGAGGAGATCGGAACTGTTTCCGCGGTTTGGAAAAACTTCTTACCAGCCGGATATTCCTGCCCTCACTCCGGCAGTTTTCAGTTTTGGAAAAAACGGGGTGGGTAAAAAAAGGGCAGGAACTCACGCCAGGATTGATCGCGTGCGGACGCCGGGTGCGTCTCGGAGAAGCCACCAAGAGCCCAGGGAAAAAATGAAACGGCGGCGCTTTTTGTATCGGATAAACGGGTACGATTAGGCGTTGAGCGGGTGGGTGGAAAAAGCATCGTTCTCCGGCTCTGTTTCTGAGCGCGGAGTTCGCGGCTCCGCGGCGTGGAGGTATGCGGTGGTCAGCGCGGCGCGCGAGACGGGTGGGGTGGGGGGGACGGGGCATAGGCGTTAAAATAAGGAATTGCCTTTTTTCGCCTTTTGCGATGGTTTTCGTGGCATGGAAGCACCGCCGTCGCTGCACGACGAGAAGGAATGGCCGTATATATTAACTCTGCTACCGCGGGATCTGGAAGATTCCGCCCGGC
>CAMDOF010000128.1 GCA_945903465.1 Opitutus sp. GAS368 | reverse complement strand
TGGCGTCACGCCAGCCGCGCGCGGAGCGCACGGCCCACCCATTGGTTTTCATTCCGGCAAGCGAGAACGGGGTCGACCAAATGGACAGGGCCAAGGTAGCGGCCACCGGTCGCAGTCGCAGAAGCCCGGGCCGGGTGTGTGTGTGGCGCAACATGGGTGGGGCGGTCTAAAAACGGCCGCTGACACCGAAGGTCAACGTCGTGCCGTTGAGACTATAGGACGAAATGCGCTCCGGCCGGGCGCGATAGAAAACATGCGGCTCGTTGAACGCGTTCATCAGGTCGACCGAGAATTCGAGCCAAGGCCGCCATTGGTAGGACAGGCTGACGTTCAGGGTCGTCCGCTCCTGCTTGTATTGCAGTCGCGAGGGATCGCTCGAATACGCGTCGAGAAAATCCGAGATGCGGCTGACAAACAGCCGCGCCCCGTAACCACGGTGACGCCAAAACACACCGGCGTTCGTGGTCTCCGGGATGAACCGCTCGACGTCGCTGGTCGAACGCGGCCCGGTTACGCCATAGTCGCCATTCGTCCAAAGCCGCGTGTAGTTGGCAAACACGCCGAGTCCCTTGAAAACGCCGGGCAGAAAGCTGAGCTGCTGCTGATAGTTCAGTTCGAGCCCGTCGATGATGGCCGAGCCGCCGTTGGCGCTGGAGATGAGCGTGTAGCCCTCGAAACTCCCGTTGTAGCCGTTGTTCGCCCCCCGGCCGACCGTGCCCGCGGTGTCGGAAAAAATAAACCCCGAGATGTCCTTCCGAAAATAGCCGGCCGAGAGCTGGCCGACGGGCTCGAAGTAGTATTCCAACGTGGCGTCCCAATTGTTCGAATACTGGGGCTGGAGCGAGGGATTGTTGATCGCGAGCGTCTGCGCCGGGTCGTTGGGCGTCTCCAGCGGCAGGTAATTCGACATCTGCGGCCGGCCGAGGCTCTGCGACCAGCTCAGGCGCGCCTGCACCCGCGGATGCAGCCGATAAACGGCATGCAGGCTGGGAAACAGGTCCGTGAAACCGCCCTCGAGCGCGCGCGGATTGTCGTAGTCCCGCCGCGCGGCCCCGATCGGATCCGCGGTGCGCTGGGCGTTGGTGGTCAGCGTGCGCGACGCGACCCGCCCGAAACTCTCCGTCGCGGTACGCTCCACCCGCACCCCGCCCATCACGCGGAGTTTCCCGGTGCGGACCTGCCCCTGGACATACCCGGCGGTGACCGCCTCCTCCACATCGCGCGTGGCCGAGAGCCGGCGCATCTCGGCAAAATAGCGATCCTCCGGCCACTGCGCCGGATTGTCCTGAACGTGCTGATACACTTTGGTCGAATCCACAAACGGCAGTTCGCGCCCGTTGCGCCACTCGAACGTGCCCAGATCCCCCGGCGCCGCGAAAACCGAGAGCGGCGCCGCCCCCGCGTAGTTGAACCGTCGCTCCCCGGTAATCTCGCCCACCCGAAACGTGCGATAATTGAAACCGGTCTTCACCGTGCTCTCGAACGTCGTCGGCAGCGTGTAGCTTGCGTTTCCTTTGAACGACCGGTTGCGCGAATTGCGCTCGCTCGTTTCGAGGAAGAAAAGCTGTCCGCCGCTGTAGCTCGCTCCGTCGTAGATGGAGGGCCCGGCCGTCTGCGTGAACGTGGGGTTCAGGACCGAACCGCTGCGGTCAATCCGCCAGCCCACCCCAGTGACGCTGGCGGTGAACTGACCGCCCTTCGCCTCGCTGCCGCGAGCGTTGCCGCGCTCGACATTGCTGTGGTTGTAGTTGGCGGCGTAGTCGATTTTCCAGCGACCGAGCGTATGGTCCGCCCCGACGTCAACCTGGAGGCCGTTGTCGAGAAAGCCGGAGGGATTGTATTGCGACGTGAGTGTGACGGTCGACGCGGCGACGGCGCGCACCTGGGTGAGCGCGTCGGTGTAGCTCGGCAAAATCGCCCCGGTGCCGGTGGGCTGCCCGTTGGCATCCAGCGTCGCGAGGGTGCGGCCGGTGAACGCGCGAAAGACGTTCTGGCGGTTGTAGCGGGTGCCACCACCAATGTAGATCGCGTTGAAGTGCACCTTCGTGCCGGGGTTGGCCTGCCACTCCACCTTGGCGCCCAGGCTGCGCTGATTGCGATTCACCAGCACGTCCGACTGGCGAAAGTCCCAGAGATACGTCGGCGACGCGGTGGAAAAGGCGTAGTCGCGTATGCCGAGGGAAAATCCGGCGACATTGTCACTGGCGAAGGCGGTGAGCGAAACGCCCAGGTTGCGTTTGCCCCCGAGCGCGTCGAACACCTCCTGATAGCCGAGGTTGAACAACGGGTGCGCGTATTTCTGCCGGCGCAACGGAATATGATCGTAAAAGGGGGGCGCCCAACGCGCCGCCGCCCGGTAGCTGAACTGCCGCTTGCCCGACATGGCGAGCGGCGAACGCGTCTTCAGGTTGATCGCACCGCCGAGTCCGTCGGCCCCCATCTCGGGGGTGAGCGCCTTGACGACCTCAATTTCACCAAAGAGCGCGCTGGAAACATTGTTCGTCCGGAATTCGCGGGAAAAACCGTTGTTCGACGCCATCGGGCTACCGTCAATCATGCCGGAATTCAGCGCGGAGGGGATGCCGCGGATCAGGAGGTTCTGGACGTTTTCCTGATCGTCGATGCTGCCGGCGACCCCGGGCAACCGCATCGCCAGTTCGCCCACGCTGTCGTTGGGCAGATTTCCGAACGCGTCCATCGACACAACATTCTTTACGTTGGCGGAATTGCGCTGCGCCGTCAGCGAAGCAGCATTGCCCTCGCGTTCGCCCGCAACGACAAAGGCCGACAATTGGTAGATCGCGGCATCCATCTCGAAAGCGATCGAGGCCGGCAGGCCATCGCGCACCGTCGCCTGCCGGGTCATCGGATTCAGCCCGATGTAGCTGACCTCAACGTCGTAGGTTCCGGCCGGCACATTCGGAAACGAAAACTCCCCGGCAGCGCTGCTCAACGTCTGTCGGTCCAGTCCACCAATCCGCACCATCGCCCCCTCGAGAAATTTCCCGGTCCGCACGTTGCTCACCACGCCACCGATGGCCCCCCCGGAGACCTGGGAGAACAGCGGCGGCGACAGGGCAGCCAATCCGAACGGCGTCCAGAGGACAACGAGCAGCGGAATCAGAAAGGTGAACGGACGGCAGAGCGGGGCTTTCATGCGTTTGGGTGTGGGTGCAGGGCGGACGAGCCGGCGGCACCGAGCGAAGCAATCGGGTTAAGGTCGCTCGTCGGCGACATCAACCCCAAACGCTAAATCGATTTACGAAATCGAGGTGTCACCGTCGCGCCCGCTCACGTTATTGCCAGGAAACTGGATTTGCGGGGGGGGAGGGGTTTTTGAGCCGCTGCGCTCAATGGTGTGGGAGCCGCGCTCAATTTTTGAGCTGCAACGGGTGCCGGAAATCACGGACCGCTAGCTGGCGCGGGCGTGTCATGCCTTGGCGGCGTGAACACTGCGGCGTAGCGGAAGGACCGAGGGAGAAGGTCTGATGTCCAATGGCCAATCTTTAATGACGGGTATGGGCGGGGCTTCGGTTCTGGAGGGGCGTGGCGCCACTCGCGTTTTTTTCGCTTGTTAGATTTCCTTGGTTTTCGATGGACATCACTACCGGTGTTTTCGGGATCTTCATGTTGGCCTGCGCTGATTCTGCGCAGTATCGGGCCAAGCGATGCCGCGATGAGCGGCGTTCAATCAAGGAGGAGCTGCAGCAAAGGCGCTGACTTTCGGAGGGAGGGGACGAGGCGCATTCTTACTTACTCGACGGCGAAAATTACCACGGGTTCGGCGCGGCCTTTGACCGGGACGGTGCCGAGGGGGCGGAAGGTCGGAAGGGCGGAAGACGGGGAAGACGCTGAAGACGGGGAAGACCCGGGAGACGCTGAAGACGCGGGGGGGGCGCCTAGGCTACTTTTTTGGCAGCAGGCGGCGAGGGTGGCAGCGCTCGCGATGAGGCTCGTGCGATACTCGGCGGTGCGCGTGAGCGACTGGAGGCGGCTCGCGACGTTTACGCCGTCGCCGATGACGGAATAATTCAGGCGGCGGGAGCTACCGATGTTGCCGGCGACGACGCGCGCGGTGTTGACGCCGATGCCGATGGCGAGGGGCGCGATGCCTTCGGCGGCGAGCTCGGCGTTGAGCTGCACGAGAGCTTTTTCCATCGCGAGGGCGGCGTCGAGGGCCCGGTTGGCGGCGTCGGATTGCGGCACGGGGGCGCCGAAAAGGGCCATGATCGCGTCGCCAATAAATTTATCGATCACGCCGCCGTGCGCTTCGATGGCGGCGCTCATGCGGTCGAGGTAGCGGTTGAGGAGGGTGAGGAGTTCCTGCGGAGTGAGCTTTTCGCTGAGGGTGGTGAAACCGCGGAGATCAGCGAAGAGAATGGTGACCTCGCGTTCCTGTCCGCCGAGGGTCGCGCCGTCGCGCAGGAGTTGGGCGGCGACTTCGGGTGAGACGTTTTTGTCGAGCAGGTCGCGGACGCGGTCGCGTTCGGCGAGTCCTGCGGTCATCGCGCGAAACGCGTCGGCGAGGCGCCCAAGTTCATCGGTGCGCTGGAGCGTGAGTGGCGTGATGTAGTCGCCGCGGGCGATCACGCGGGTGTGGGCGGCGAGTTGCTCGATGGGCTGACTCAGGCGGCGGGCAAAGCCGAGGCCGAGGAGGATTGCGAAGACGAGACTACCTAGGCTGACGAGGAGGAGGATGCGCTCGGTGCGGCGGGCGGGGACCAGTTTTTCCTCGAGGGAGTATTGCAGGTAGAGAGAGGCGTGGAGGCCATCGCCAGCCGGGAGTAAACGCGAGACGACGAGGGCAGTGTCATCGCCGAGGGGGACGGTCGCGAGTGCGGCGTCGGTGGTGGGCCGGAGGGGCGAAGCGAGGAGGGTGCGGGCTTTAAGCGCTGGGAGGCTGGTGGCGACGACGCGGTGTTGTGGGTCGGCGAAGGTGAGGTCGATGCCGGTTTGTTCGTGGAGCGTGGAGGCGAGCGCGTTGTCGATGCGGAAGCCAAGCACGAGCCACGCGACGGTGTCGGGTGCACGCACGGGGACGAGTACGAGGGAATGGAGGCGGTCGCGATGATAGGCGTAGCCGGTCGCGCGGGGAGTGGGGCTTTCATCGAGCTCGGCGGCGGCAATGAGTTTGCGCAGCACACCGCCGGGGATTTCGCCCGCGGGCGCGCTGGCGAGAGTGTGGCCGTCGAGAGCGAGCGCCACGACGAGATCGGCATGGATACTGCCGGCGATGCTGGGGAGCGCCGAAGCCAGGGTGGCGACCTCGTCCGGATCGGTGAAGAGGGGCTTGATCGCGTAGTCGCGTGCCGCGGTCGTGCCGCCGTCCCCGAGTAGGTTGTTGCGGTCCTTGACGATGTTGGTGAAGGCGAGGGTCGCGTGGCGAAGATCGGCTTCGATCAGAGAGCGGGCCTCGCGGAGGTTGTCGCGCGAGACGATCAGCCAAGTGGCGATTTGCGCGGCGGCAACGAGTCCTACGAGGAGGGTGAGGAGCTTTGCGGCGAAGCTGTGGCGGCGCGCGATCACGGTCGGCGCGTTATTTGTAACCGCCACCGAGCCCGTCGGGCGCTCGGCGTTTGCCCGTGTTGGGTCGCAGCGTGATGGCGATGGTCTGAGCGGCGACATCAGACGATGCGATGATGACTTCGCGGGTGGCTTCGTGCACGAGACGTGAATGCCAGACGTCGAGCCGATATCGTCCAGGCGGGAGGGCCGCTAGTGCCGCGAGTCCGTCGGCCTGTGTTTTCATGAAAAAGGGCGTTTCGAGGACGATGATATAGGCAGTCATCCACTCGTGGATATTGCAGCCCAACGCTACGACTCCCGCGCGGTCGAACAGCAGCGTTTCGCCAACACCGGGGCCGTAAAGCGGGATCTCGAAACGTTTGGCCTTGGATAGGGAATAGACTTGGTGACGGATGGCGTCGCGGTTTGGAAAAGCGATGCGCGTCCCGACGATGACCGGGGTGACGAGCGGCTCGAACTCCTGGTCGCGTTGGTTGATGATCACGGGTTCGGCGAGCGGCGCGAGGATCGGTTTGGTGTCGAGAGGCAGCAGCGACACGACGGCGTCGGCGACGGACTGGCCTTTGTTATCCTTTACGGTGACTTGCACCGAGCCTTGGTCGGCTGCGAGAGGCAAGTGGGCGGCCAACGCGGCTATGACAAAAAAGAGGAAACGCGAGTTCATATCTGACAGGTAAGGCAGGGGGGGCGAAGGCGACTGAGGAGGGCGATGCACTGGGACATCCACGGAGGGGTGACTAGAAGCGGCGTAAGAGGCCGAGAGTCCAGAGATCTTGGCGGTAGGTGACGCCGGCGCGGTTAACGGAATAGGTGCTCTCGTAGCGAAGGGGGAGGGAGGTGTTGCGGCCGAGAGCGGGTGCGAGTTCGAGCCACCAAAAATCCGAGCGGCCGGTGACGCGATAGGTGACCCAGCCGGGGCCGTAGGAGTCGGTCGTCTCGTAGGAGACGGAGTTATAATATTTGGCGACTTCGGGGCCGAGCTGGCCGGCGAGGGAGCGGGCCCAGACCGCAGCGGAAGCGTGGGCGGTGAAATCGCCGAAAAGACTGCCGCGACCGTAGGTGAGTTGCCACGTGTCGTTGAAATCGTAGGTGAGCGAGCCGAGGACCCGGTGGGCGCGGACATCGAACGGCGCGTGGGCCGCGTAGAGTTGCGACCAATCGCCGGTGAGTGAGGCGCGCCACGCATCGGTAAAGCGTTTCGCGAGCCGGAGTGCACCCGTGGCGCGGGTGCCGGTGTCACCCGCGATGCGGGCCTCTCGATGCGCGAGGCCGACCTGGGTGGAGAGGACGGGTGCGAAGGCTCCGAGTCCGAATTTCCAGCGCAGCTCGAGATGGCCATCGCCTGAAAACGCGTTGTTGCGGGTGTAGCGGGGGACGAACTCGGTGCGGGCGTCCGCTTCGGTGATGAGGCTCACTCCTGTGATCAGGGGCGTGAGTAAACTCACGGCGACACTTGTGTCTGCGCGGGTGCTGTCTCGCCAATTGGCCTGGGCGGAAGAGCGGCTGATGTTTGACGCCCAGGTATTCGAGGCCTCCAACCGTGCGGTGAACGGCAGCCGCAGCGGCTCGGCGTGCAGGCAGGTGGCGGCGCCCAACAAGAATAGTGGTAGGAAAAAGGACTGCAGTGCGGGAGGAAGCCTCATGGGGTGAGCAGAGGTTGGATAACTCGCCGGACGGTTTCCGCAACCATGGCTTGGCCGCGGGCGGTGGGGTGAATCTGGTCGGGCTGGTTATGGGTTGGCTCGCCGCCGACGCCCTCCAGCAGGAAAGGGATTAACGCGGTGGCGTTTTTCTTCGCGAGCGCAGGATACATGGCGGCAAATTCGCTGACGTAGTCGGCCCCGAGTGACGGCGCCATCATCATGCCGGCGATCACGCGCTGGGCGTTGGGATATTTCTCACGCACGCGATCCATGATGCGTTGGAGACTGGCCCGGGAGATGCCGGGTTCGATGCCGCGGAGGCCGTCGTTGCCGCCGCGGGCGAGGACAAAAACGTCGATGGGCTGGCGCAAAATCCAAGCGATACGCCGCGCGCCGCCCGAGGTAGTCTCGCCGCTGAGACCGGCGTTGACGAAGCGCCAGGGGAGGCGGACCGTGTCGATTTTTTGTTGGATCAGTCCGGGGTAGGATTCGGTGGCGGGTTCTTCGAGGCCGTAGCCGGCGGTGAGACTGTCGCCGAAGAACACGATAGTGCGCGGTTCGGCAGCGTGGAGTGCCGAAGCGGAAGAACCGAGGGCCGTGAGGAAACCCAAGCAGCCCGCAATCACGAGGTGCTCCCAGTTTCTTAGGGGCAAAGATTCAGGGAGAGCAGGCAGGCTGAGAGGTTGAAACCAAGCAAGGACGAGACGGTGGTGGCGCATTATGGGAAGCTGTTGGGCCTTGAGATGCGATGGCAGGTGCACGCAAACCCGTCCATCCGCATTTCTCACGGATTGGGCTGACTGAGCCGCCATCACGAGGCATCCGCATGGCGGGAGAGTGCAGCGGGCATTCACCCCATGGCGATTGTCCGCCTGAACGGGCAGCATGGGCGCTAGTGCCATTGCTCGGAAACTGGATTTGCGGGGGCGCATGGTGGAATTTTCGTGGTAGCTCTCCACCCACGCCCGATCAATCGCCCGCCGCCCTTCGACGACCACCACCATCACCGCCAAGAGCCCGGTTCTGATCCTCTGAAAGTGTCAGTCAACTGCCTACCCCGTTTTTCTTTTGCCTTGCGCCCCTTGCGGGTGGGAGGGTGCGCCCGCATCCGAGCCATGCCCTTCTGGTCCGGCCCGGCAGCAACCCCCATGATACTCCTCCGTGCCCGCCTGTTCCGTCCCCGTACCCTGCTCGTTGCGATCGCCCTCCTCGTCACGTTCGTTTCGGCCCACGCTCAATCCTCCACCTCGGGCACCATCGAAGGACGCGTCCTTAACGCCCGCAGCGGTGAATACGTCGCCGGCGCCCGTATCTCCGTCGAGGGTACCGCACTGGAGACGTTCACCGATTCCGACGGCAACTACCGGCTCTCGAACGTACCGGCCGGCTCCGCGCGTGTGACGACCTTCTACACCGGCCTGCCGACCCTGACCACGCCAGCTCTCGTCACCGCTGGACAGATTTCCCGGCATGACATCACCCTGTCGACCGCCGGAGCCAAAACCGACGGCACCGTCGTTAAACTCGACGCGTTTCGCGTCGAGACCTCGCGCGAGATGGACGCCGCCGCGCTCGCGATCAATGAGCAGCGCTTTGCCTCCAACATCAAAAACGTGGTCTCGACGGACGAGTTTGGTAGCGTGGCCGAGGGCAACGTGGCGGAGTTCCTGAAATTCATGCCCGGCATCACCATCGATTACACCGGTGGCAACGCGCGCGACGTCTCGATCAACGGCGTGCCCTCGGCCTACGTGCCGATCACGGTCGACGGCTTCAATGTCGCCTCCGCCGCCGGCCGTGCCACCGCCCGCAACGTCCAGGCCGACATGGTCTCGATCAACAACCTCTCGCGCATCGAGGTGTCGTATTCCCCCACGCCCGAGTCCCAGGGTTCGGCGCTGGCCGGCAGCGTCAACATGGTGCCGCGGAGTTCGTTCGAGCGCGCGCGGCCGATCCTCAACTACAGCGTCTACGTCCTGATGCGCGACAACGCCCGGGATTTTCACCCCGTGCCCGGACCGAAGCCGAGCCCGACCCGCAACATCTACCCGGGCTTCGACTTCTCCTACGTCGCCCCGGTGAACAAACGTTTTGGATACACCGTGTCCGCCGGTGTGTCTTCCAACTACTCGCCCCAGGAGCGGGCCATGACCACCTGGCTCGGCGTCGTGGCGCCGACCAATGGCGTCGCCTTTCCGCACACCACCCCGGACAAGCCGTACCTCTCCAGCTACAATTTCCAGGACGAGCCCAAGGTGACCATGCGCCGTTCGTTCGGCGCCACCGTCGACTACAAGCTCGCCGCGCACGACCGCTTCTCCCTCGGCTTCCAATACACCTCATTCGACGGCCGCTTCACGCTGCACAATCAGGCGTTCAACCCGCTGCGCGTCCTGCCCGGGGCCTTCACGACGACGTCGACGCAGGGCGCGCCCGGCGCCGGTGACGTCACGATGGGCCAGAACGAGAAGAACCGCTTCAACCGCACCTATATGCCGACCCTGACCTGGCGGCACGACGGCCCGGTGTGGCAGGCGGACGCCGGCGCGGGCTTTTCCCAGCAGAGCGACTACAACCGCGACACCGAGCAGGGTTATTTCCGCAGCGTCAGCGTGCGCCGGACGAACGTGACAGTCGCCTTCAACGACATCTTCTACCTGCGTCCGCGGGTCATCACTGTGCAGGACGGCACCACCGGCGCCCCGGTCGATCCGTATCTGCTTTCCAACTATGCCCTGACCGGCGCGACGAGCCAGCGCGACTTCACGCACGACCTCCAGAGCACCGCGTATGGCAACCTGAAACGCGACTTCTACACGCGCGTGCCCTTCACGTTGAAGACGGGATTCTATCTGCGGCAGGCCCAGCGCGACATCCGGGGCGGCGTCCTGACCTACAACTACGTCGGCGCCGACGGCCGGGCAAGCACGACCCCGATCGGCGGCGACGACAATGCCGCGCCCTTTCTCGACGCGTCCTATTCCCGGCGGATGTCCCCGTATGGCTTCCCCCAGAGCGAGGTGCCGAGCACGCGCAAGGTCTGGGAGTGGTACGTCGCGCATCCGAATTACTTCACGAACAACGCCAACACCGACTACCGCGGCCTGGTCACCAACTCAAAATTTGCCGAGGAAATCGTCTCCGCCCTCTACCTGCGGGGCGACGTGTCCTCGCCTGACCGGCGGCTGAAACTCGTGGGCGGCGTCCGCGCCGAGCAGACCAACGTCGACGCCAGAGGCTTCCTCACCGATCTCTCGCGCAATGTGCAGCGCAACGCCCAGGGCCAGCCGATCCTCGGGATCAACGGCCGCTCGCTCGCCATCACGAGCGATGCGCTGGAAATCTCCAAACTCACCTACCTCGACCGCGGCGCCCGCGCGAGGAAGGAGTACCTCCGGTTCTTCCCCAGCCTGAATGCGAGCTACAACGTCCGCGAAAATCTGATCGCCCGCGCGGCCTATTACGAATCCGTGGGCCGGCCCAATTTCAACCAGTACGCCGGCGGCGTCACGCTGCCGGATCCCGAAAGTCCGCCGAGCAACGCCAACCGCATCGTCGTGAACAACGCCGCAATCAAGGCCTGGAGCGCCCGCACGGTGAGCGTGCGGCTCGAGCACTATTTCGAGGGCGTCGGCCAGTTCTCGGTCGGCGCGTTCCGGCGCCAGTTCGAAAATTTCTTCGGCGCAACCACCTTCAACGCCACCCCCGAATTTCTCGCACTCTACAGCATCGATCCGGCGACCTACGATGCCTACGACGTCGCCACGCAGCAGAACATCACGAGCACCGTCCGGATGGATGGCTTCGACTTCAACTACAAGCAGACGCTCACCTTCCTGCCGCACTGGGCGCGCGGGGTCCAGGTCTTCGCCAACGGCAGCTCCCAGCGCGCCATCGGCGACGCGAGCAGCAACTTCGCCGGTTTCATCCCGCTCGCCGGCAGCTGGGGCGTCAGCCTCACGCGCGAGAAATTCAACACCCGCGTGAACTGGAACTACCGCGGCCGCCAGCGCCAGGCGGCGGTGGCCGCGGGCTCGAGCATCGAACCCGGCACCTTCACCTGGGGCTCAAAACGACTCTACGTCGACGTACTCGGCGAATACTATTTCAAGAAGCCGGTCGCGCTGTTCTTCAACCTGCGCAACGTCGGGGACGCGACGGAAGACACCGAAGTCTCGGGCCCGAGCACGCCCGCCCACGCGCAGTTCCGCACCCGGCTCGACTACGCGTCGCTCTGGACGTTCGGGATCAAGGGCACGTTCTGAACCGCCGCGTCATGATCCCCCTTCGCCTTTTCCTGGGCGCGCTGCTCCTCTGCGGCGCAACCCTCGGCGCCTTCGCCGCCAGCGCCGCGCCCCGACCCAACATCATCCTGATCATGACCGATGATCAGGGCTACGGCGATCTCGCCATCCACGGCAACCCGTTGCTCGAGACGCCGCACCTCGACGCGTTGGCCCGCGGGAGCGCGACGATGACGAACTTCTACGTCAGCCCCGTCTGCTCGCCCACTCGGGCTAGCCTGATGACAGGCCGCTACAACTATCGTACTCGCGTTATCGATACATTCAAGGGCCGCTCGATGATGGATCCCTCCGAGGTGACCGTGGCCGAACTGCTCCGCGCCGCCGGCTACGCGACCGGGATTTTCGGCAAATGGCACCTCGGGGACAACTACCCGATGCGCGCCACCGACCAGGGCTTCGAGCAGGCGCTGACGATTCGCGGCGGCGGGCTGGCCCAGCCCTCTGATCCGATTGAGAACGAACGCCGCTACACCGATCCGATCGTGTTTCGCAACAACCGGCCGGAAAAGGCGAAGGGCTTCTGCACCGATGTGTTCTTCGACGGCGCCCTCGACTTTGTCGCCTCGGCGCAGCGCGCCGGCCGCCCGTTCTTCGCCTACATCGCGCCCAACGCGCCTCATGATCCGCTGCACGACGTGCCGCCCGCGCTCTACGCGAAGTACAAGGCGAAGGACCTCACCTCCGTGATTCTGGGCCCCGGCAAGGACACCGACGCCATGGCACGAATTTATGCGATGGTCGAAAACGTCGACGAAAACATCGGCCGGCTCATGGCCCGGCTCGAGGCGCAGCGGCTGCTGGCCAACACGATTGTGATCTTCATGTGCGACAACGGCCCGGCGAGTTTGCGTTACGTTGGCCCGATGCGCGGCAAAAAATCCGAACCGCTCGACGGCGGCATCCGCTCGCCGTTCTACGTCCACTGGCCGGCGCGACTGAAGGCCGGCACCGCCAGCGACCGCATCGCGGCGCACCTCGATGTGCTCCCCACGTTGCTCGACGCCGCCGCGGTGCCCGTACCCGCCGGACTCAAGCTCGACGGTCGCAGCCTCCTGCCGCTCCTCGAAGGCCGCAGCGCGCCGTGGCCGGACCGCACGCTCGTGTTCCAGTCCCACCGCGGCAACCGCCCCGTGCCCGCGCACAACATGACGGTCCGTACCCAGCGCTGGAAACTCGTTCACCCGACCGGATTCACCCGCGAGTCGCCAGCGGCGGACGCCCCCTTCGAGCTCTACGATCTTGTCGCCGATCCGCGGGAGCAGAACAACCTCGCGGTTGCCCAACCGGAGATCCTGCGGCGGCTGCGCGCCGAATATGACACGTGGTTCGCCGACGTTTCGTCCACCCGGCCGGACAACTACGCCGCGCCCCGCATCGTCATCGGCACGGATGCGGAAACTGAGACCGTGCTCACCCGCCAGAACTGGCGCGTGCCGGACACCGGCGACAACAATCGCGAGGGCACCTGGCTCCTCCGCGCGGAACGCGACGCCACCTACGATGTGGAGCTGCGTTGGCTGAAGCCGATGGCGCCCGGAACGATCGAGGTCCGCGCCGGGCAGGTCGTTCGGACCGTCGAATTGCGCGAGGCCGCCG
This sequence comes from Opitutus sp. GAS368, assembly GCA_945903465.1. GTDB lineage: Bacteria > Verrucomicrobiota > Verrucomicrobiia > Opitutales > Opitutaceae > ER46. Next base: position 10,039 of record CAMDOF010000128.1, on the reverse strand, counting down.
ACCGGGTCTTGGTCACGGATCTTCGGATACCGCCAGGGGAACTGGCTTTCACCGCCACCCATCGAGCGGGAAAAATGACCGAAGGGGCTTACCACGCCATGCTGGTCCGGCGGTAGCGCGGAGATTGCGAGGTGGCCCGGAGCGGCGACTCCCCGTCGCCGAGTGAGATCGTTACCCCGGCACGGTCAGCTCGGGAATTCCGTTCTGCGGACCTTGGCGATAGACCAGCCGACGATGTCGATCTTCGCAGGGCCGAACGGGGTCGGCAACGGTCTTTCAGGCGAGCTTAAATTTTGGGTTTTTTAGGAGGTGGTTAAGAAGGATGATGAGTTTGCGCATGAGGGCGATGAGGGCGAGTTTCTTGGCTTTGCCGTCGGCGACGAGACGGTCGTAAACCGCTTTGAGAATCGGGTTGTAACGGGCAGACACGAGCGCGGCCATGGAGAGCACTCGCCGCACCTGCTTGCGGCCCCCGTGAATAGGTCCGGCGTCCCTTGTGCGCGCCGCAGTCGTGGTGGTAGGGCGCGAGGCCGCTCAACGCGGCGGCTTCCCCGCGACTGAGTGTGCGCAGTTCGGGCATGGCGGCGAGCAGCGTCGCCGCGGTCACCGGGCCGATGCCTTTCACTTCTTGGAGGCGTTCGCTCTGGCGGTGCAGCGTATCGTCGTCGGCGATCTGCGCGGCGATCAAGCGCTCCAACTCTTCAATCTGCTTGATCAGCGTCTTGCGCAGACGCTGCCCGAGCTTGAGCACGGCGGCGTCGCGGTTTTGGGCGAGGCGTTGGTCCTCCATCGCGAGGAGGTCGACCCCTTGCTCGCGGCGTTGCACGAGAGCGACCTGGCGCTCGCGCTCGACTTTCGGCGCGGGCGTGAACACTTCGCCAAATTGGCGCAGCACCACCGCGTCGATCGGATCGGTCTTGGCCAGCCGGCCCTGCGCCCGCGCGAAGGCGCGCACCCGCGAAATCGAACGGAGTCAGGCTTTGGGGTTTGGGGTAATCGAGATAGCAGGAACGGAATCAGCAACGGTCTTTCCGGCGATATCAACCACCACTTTGCTTGAACCTGTTTCGCCGTCCGCGCGCCAGCGGCCGTGTGCAATCGGCGAATCCCCCAGCGGGACATTTCCGCGAATGCAGCATGCGCGCAATCAGGTGTCAGCAGGTTGTCCGCTCATTCTCGGTGGCGTCCTGCATCTGCGGGAAAAACCTGGCGATCGTTTCCTGCTCCGTATCGTCCGACGCCACCCGGATTATTCCCCCAGATTCAGGGCACCGCAGATCGCAGCAACGGATTCCGGCAGCCCCGCTAATCGACGCCCCAACCCACCGCGCCTCAGCTGAGAGGGCACGACCAGCCCCACCGCAAACGAATCGCTGGTTCTCCGGAAAATCTTCCTACCCATAAAATCTTCCTACCCCCATTTCAGGCGATGGATTCGTGACCCGACCTTCCGGAAATCAGCGAGGATGAGCGGTTCAACCCTCCGGCTTTTTCCTCCGTCCCCGGCATTGCAAACTCGCCGCCCCCCGCCGCCCGCTCATCCCTCCTCACCTCAGGGGTGCGCCTAAATTTTTCCTGCGGCCGCTCCGGCTCGCGCTACTCCTCGCGAGCCTGCTCGTTCCCGGCGCCGCCCGCCTTTCGCGCCCTGCGACTCACCCGCCGCGGACGCACTGCCTAACGCGGAGCCGAAGTTAGGCTGGCAACCCCGCCCTGCTGGCCTTGCTTTCCCCCATGACGATTACGAAAAAAATTCCGGCCGACCGCTGGCACGGGCTTGATGTACACTAGGGGGATTCGCTCCAAGTGATCGCAGTCACGGAATCGGAGTTTCTCGTGCAAATCAGCCGGGCGGATAAGCCCCCGGAGCCCTCGGTGGGGCAGGCCGGCGAATGGCTGCGATCTGCCCGCGGCAGTGTGCAGATGGCCGCCGGAATTTCGGCCGACGATGCGAGGATGGACTTTTACGCGGCGAAATAGGGGCTGGGCCGCTGACGCCAAATGAGAGCCTTCCTCGACACCAACATCCTCTTGGATGTTTTGCTGAATCGCCCGGCCTTTGTTACCGATAGCGAATCACTCATTTTCCGCGGCGAGGCATTGGGAGCGGAAATGTTGGTCGCATGGCACGGATTGGCGACCGCCGACTATTTGTTGAAACGCGGCCGCACTGAGCAGCAGGCGCTCGCCGAGGTGGATAAGATTTTGGCTTGGGCGCGCGTCGCTGATTGCACCGATGCCAGCGCACGCCGGGCGCGCGTCGCTGGGATTTCCTGACTTTGAAGACGCGCTGCAAGCGTCCGCTGCGGAAGCCAGTGCGGCCGATTGGCTGGTGACTCGCAACACGGATGACTTCGCCCGGAGCCGTGTTCCCGCTCACCGCGGTGAACGATGCGCCGACCTTGGCCCTCGCAACACGGATGACTTCGCCCGGAGCCGTGTTCCGGTGCTCACTTCCTCCCAGTTCTTGCAAAGATTTCCGCTGCCGCCGGTATTGTAACCGCAGCCCTGCCCCGGCCGTTTCCGAAGTGGCGCAGGCGCGCGTCGCAAAAGGGGTCCGTTCAACCGCGACAATCGTCAAGTCTCGGAATCGCTGCAGCCGCCCGCGCTTCGCCGATCAGGCGAAGCCCGCACACTCCCCCTCCACCCCGACCTTCCGAAAAATCAGCGAAGATGAGCGGTTCAACCCTCCGACTTTATTGTTCTTACCCAAAACCCAGGGAAGCAACGCGGCGAATTCTTCGGCTACGCCCGTGCCAACATCCGTCAGTTCCGACGTGGTGACTTCGATTATCGCGACCGGGGAGGCCGCCGGAATCGCAGCCCAAACGACGTGCCCGTAGCCAAACGTTATACGGCGCCTACCGGGGCCCGCTTAACCCACACGCATTCGCCCTAACGCTCGAACCGCAGCGAATAGAGATCGGCGTCGAGCATCATGAAACGAAGCCGCACCGGCGTGCCAATGAGATCTTTCACGTCGTTCTTTCCCGTCCAGGTCACGACGCGCCGGATTTCATTGCCGATGATTTCCCGGCAATCGCTCGCGCCATAGCCCGCAATCGGCTTTCCAGCCTGGTCCAGGATCTCGACCCGGATGCTTCCGGCGGCCGAGGTCCAATAATTGAGCACCAGGTTTTTGCCCGTGAACCGAAGCGGCCTGGTCGTGATGGCGCCCCCCGTCGACGAGGCCCGAATCGACGCAAAGCCGTCGGTCCGGAGGGAATAGCGGCGGATGTAGTGCGACGGCAGGGCGTAGTTCGTCGAGACATAGAAGGAGATCTCGCTTTCACTCGTGGGCACCACGCCCATCGACGCGAAAAGGCTGCGGGCATGCCACGCGCCGCGCTCCATTCCGGGGCGCACAAAGGCCTCCATGAACGTGCGGTCATACGTCGTCCCATCGCGGGACGACATCAGCAGCACATCGCCGATCCCTCCGCCGATGGCGCGAGTAAAGGCGCCATAAGCCTCCAGTTCGGCCCGCGGCACCACTTCCTTGCCAATCACCCGGTGCGGAAGTGAGATCAATATATGGGGTGCGCGAAAGTACGGGGTCGTGGCACTGGTATAGAGGTTGCTGAGACGGGCCTCTCCACTGAACTGCATCCGCACGGGCGTCGACCAGGTCTTGAAATCTTTCGAAACTGCGCGCGCAATCGTACGAAATGCATGTCGCGGTTTTGGATTTCCCGGCGTGCCGCCTTCACTCCAAGCGCGCATGTAGATGGCGTAACACCCCTCGGCCGGCAGCCAGCTCACGACATTGTGGGTATCCAGCTTGTACCCGGCGAAGATGACTTCGTCGGAGTAAATCCGCCAATGAATCCCGTCCGGCGAGACGAAGCGGGTGAGCCCGTCCTCGCCCCTGCTCCCCGCGCCGATTCCCTTGTACCGCTCCCCCGCTGGAACTCCCGGCCGATCGTCGAGCATCGCATTGAAATTGTGCGAGAATCGCCGCCGATCGGGCGCGAGCACGATGTTGTTCGCTGTACTGCCCTCGAACGGAATAAGCCCCAGATTTGGTTTCACCCACTTTTTCCCATCGTTGCTCTCCGCATAGCAGGTCACTTCCGTGCCGTCTTTAATCCCGCCATCTGCCGTCTTCGTGCCACCGCGATAGTACAGCCGATAGGTGCCGCCGTCCTTGATCACGGTCATGAAGGCGGCCGAAATGCCGCCGTCCCAGGGATTCTCGAAGGTCAGCGCGACCTCCTCCGACCGGGGCTGGCCGATGGTGAGCGCGGTGTTCTCCATCGTGTCGATGAGGTACTGATCGACGAAGATCTCCAGCCGGTCTCCGATGTCCGCCACGGCGGGAGCGGTCGGTCCGGCGGCGAAACTCGAGGCGGCCGTCAGCAGGCAAAGCAGGCCGGCAGGGAAATTTTTGATCTTCACGTTCGATATTGTCGGTGTCGACAAGTTGATTGTTGCGGTCGGTTCTATGGATGTTGGAAATAGGTGCTCCTTTGGAGGAGCCGGACGCGGGGACATCGCGCGGTGGGGCGCGGGCTCCTCAAGCTGGAGCGCGATCAAAACTCACCCTTGATCCCGAGGGTGAAATCCACGCCGTGATCTTGAAAGCGGAATCCTTTCGCGTAGTCCGGCGAGCCCGGCGCGTAGCGGTAGGTGATCAGCGTTTTGTTTGTGAGATTGTTGCCGGTGCCGAAAAGCAAAATGTTCTTGTACAAACGGAACGTAAAGTTTGCCTTCATGTCCGTCCGCGCGGGAAACCAGCGGTACGTTTCCGCGGGCGTCGTCGCGTTCACGCCGCCCACCCCGCTGCCCCTCTTCAGGCCCAGGTAACTCCAGATCACATTCCCGCTGAACCGGCCTCGACTGTAGCTTACGCCCCAACTCGCCGTCCTCGGCGAATATGTGGCGAAATTGGCTTCGGCCGGGCCACTGATATCCAACGCTGTCGCCGTCCCGAACACCCGGAAGCCTTTCGCCCAGGGGGTGAACGCCTCGAGGGACTGGCGATAGCTCAGCTCAACTCCGTCGATGCGGACCGGGGTATCGAGATTGGTCTGGGTGTTGATCTCGTAGCCGAGGTAGTCGGGAGTAAGCCCGTACTGCGCCAGCAGCTCCGGCGTGGCCAGAGCGGTCGTCCCACCGGTGAATCCCGTGAGATCCTTGCGAAAGACACCGATCGATCCCGTGCCGCCCTTGAACACGTACGATTCGAGGGAGAGATCGTAGCCGTCCGAAGTCGTCGGATTCAGACCGGTGTTCACGACTGTGATCGATTTGATAACGGCGTCAGGCGTGGAAACGGTGACGCCGGGAATGATCGAGGAGATGTTCGGCCGGGTGATGGTCCGGGCATAGGCCGCGCGCAGGACGAAATTATCCCCGAAATCGTAGTTCGCATTGATGCTGGGGTAGTACCCGTCGTAGCTCCGCTTCGCGTGCGCGCCCCGCGACTTCACCCGCAGCTTCGCCTGCTCGAAAGTGTCGGTGGTGATCAGGATGGGGGCGCCGGCCGCATTCCGCCGGAGCGAGCCGTCCGCATTTTTCTGGTAGATGGCCGAGGCGTCGTTGAGCGGACCCTCACCATCGTCCGTGGTTTTCTCGAAACGCACGCCACCGACGATCCAGAGACGGTTGTTGATCAAATGGAGATCACTTCTCACGTAGCCGGCGAGGACCGTCTCCTGCAGTTTCTTCCCGAAGGTGGCGTTCCCATTGAACGTATTCAGGTTATCCAGTACGAAATAGTCGGGCCGCTGCTGATAGAGCGCGTACAATTTCTCGTTGCTGATCCAGCGGATCTTCTGCCCACCGGTGAAGAAGCGCGGGGCAACCTCGTTGTAAGCGGTCGGCAGGACGTCGTAATTCCTGGCTTGCCGGTCAGCCACGCTCGCGCCCGGACGAAAAGTCCACTGGTTGAAATCCCGGGTGAGATCGCGATCCTGCTGGTTGACGGCGGCCCCCGTCTTCAGGGACCACGGAATCCCGGTGTTGAAATCGCGGCCGAGGTTGACCTTGGCCGAGCGCTGGACGTCCCGGAACAAACGTACATTGCTCGTCACGCTGTTGATCGAGTACTCGCCGCCATTCAAGACATCGACCGGCGTGCCCGCGCGCGTGACCGCGGAGAAGCTGGCGGGTATGGCCCGGCCCGGTTCCCCGCGGTTGATGCCGTCGCCGCGAAGGACGAGCTGAGTGATGTTCATCGAACCGGTGCTAAAAGCGCCTTGGGCCATGTCCGGATAGTCGGATCGGTTGCGGCCGAAATGACCGCTCGCAGCGAATTTCAAAAACGGACCTTGGTGACGAAAGATCACGTTTACCTGCGAGGTGCCCTTCTGCGTTTCGTTGTAGTCCGACGCCATGGTTGAACTACCCACGCCCGGCACGGCGCCCTGCACGAACTCGGCCCCGCCCGTGGTGCCAGCGCCATACGTGAGGGTAAGCCCTGGCTGGCTGTTGAGCCAGGACGTATCGGCGTACATCGTGGTGACGGACAACTGGCTGTTCTTGCCGATGCGCCAGTCGAAACCGAGGGTGCCGCTGGCCACCGTCTGCAGGGCCTCCAAAGCGGTTGGACGGGTTCCCGAGGTGATGTTCCGGACGAGATCCCAGTCCGTGAATGCGTAGCTGAAATTAAGCCGGCGCCGGCTGTAACCACCGCTGAAAGTCAGCGCAAAATTTTCATTCACCGGCTTCACATAGGAAAAATCGAACGAGGGCTGGATTGGCCCTTGAGTCAGGTCTCGAGTGGGACCCGGCCGCTCACTGAATCCAGTGTCGATAAAGGACCGGCTGTTGAAGTTGGTATAGGCGCGATAGGAAAACAGCGCAGTCTTTCGCTCAAAGCCGCTCTTGCTGATGATATTGACCGAGCCGCCCTGCGCATTGGCCGGAAGATCGGGGGTCGGCACCTTGGTCACCTCGATCCGGCTCATGTTGTTAAGCCGCAGCGCGTCAAGATTCACCGCCCGCCCATCGCCCGATCCGATGGTGGCGCTGGCGATCTGTCCCCCGTCGAGCGTCACCAGGGTGCCGCTGGAGGAAAGCCCGCGGATGCTGACGCCTTGGGCGAGCACCGAGGAGTACTCGATATTCACCCCGGGGACATATTTGAGGAATTCCCCCACGTTCCCCTCGCCGAGGTCTCCGAATTCGTCCGCTGAGACAACATTCTTGATATTGGGGGCCTGGCGCTGCTCGTTCAGCGCGATCATCTGCGCGTTCATCTGCTGCTCAGCGATCGTGAAGGCCGACATCACGATCACCTCCTCCTTCGAAGCCCCGTGACCCGGAGGAACCAGGTCGAAGTTCCGCTGCGTGGTCTGTCCGGCCCCGACGCTGACCACGGCGGTCTTGGGCAAGAGTCCGGTGAACGACGCCGTGACACGCGCCTCTCCGGCGGGGACATTCGCGAGCCGGTATTCGCCCGACTCGTTCGTGAAAGTGCTGAGACTCGTTCCCTTGACGATGACCCGAGTATTATTCAGATAACTTCCGCTCACCGGATTGAACACGCGGCCGGCGATGACGCCAGACGCGCGTGCCTCCGAACCCGTCGCGACGGCGTCGGCCGCTTGCGCTGGCGCCAGGGCGAAGGCAAGCCAGCCGAACAGAAGGGACAGGGAACTTTTGGTTTCCATGGGAACGGATTTCTTGGGCATGCTGGAATTGAGAGGTACGACGGGCGCCGGCGGGCCGGAAGCGCCGGCCCGATCGCCGTTGGGACTGGCCAACCTTCTCCGCACCGCGATCGCGCCGGTCTTGGCGTCCTGCGATACCACCAACCCGGTGTCAGCCGGCATCAGGTCCAGCGCCTCGCGCGGCGGCAGTTCGCCTTTCACCGCCTTGGTCGGCACGGCACCGATGGATTCGGGGGAAAAGACGATCTCGCGCCCGATTGATTGCTAGGAAACTGGATTTGCGGGGGGGAGGGGTTTAAGCGGAGGGGGCATCGCGGGATGGGGGTTAGGTGGTGGAAAATGAACCGATTTTGAGAGAGTGGCGGGTGCGGATGAGGCTCGGGACTTGGGGAGGGGAATAGCTGCGGCGGAAAGGGGTATTTCGGGTGCGGTTCGAGGCGAGGCTTGCCGTTGGGGGGGGCAATGATCGCGGGGTTCACGATGCGCGGAGGCAGACCTCCGGATTGCTCGGAGTCAAGGAGCCAGCGTTTTATTATTGATTGCTAGGAGTCCTTCGGACTAAGCCGTTCGAAGGCGTTTGGGGCTCAATATTCGACTTTTCATTAACTCAAACTCGCAAATAATCGCTTCCAGAGGCCTTTTTTTTCCAAGTCCGACAGGCTGCTAGGAAACTGGATTTACGGGGGGGGGTATTTTCAAATCCCCGGATCAGCCCGATCGGGCGAATGAGGTCAACGTGATCATGCCCGCCAACTCGGTCGCATCGCCCGCACCCGCCACCCTCCCGCCGAGCACCGCGACCTTCACTCTGCTCGAGCAACTCGACGAGTCGCTCGCCGCTCTCCGCGCCCTCCCGCCGCTGCGGCGCACGCTCCCGAGGCCCGCGCTCAAATCGAAAACACCCGCGGACGCATTCTGCAAATGCTCCAGCTCGACAAAGAAAACGAGCAGATCCTCCTTCGGTGCAGCCTCAACGGCACCCGCGCGACGCCGACCACCGCGCCCGCTGCTTCCGTTTCGATGCTCCAGAAAATCTACGCCCGCTGCTCGTGAGCTTCAGACTCACGTCAAAGCCGGAACGTTTCAGCCCCAACCACAAAAGCGACTTTTGCCCGTGACGGGCAGAATCGCCGGTTTTCCGAGTTCGTCGTCCCTCCTTTGACCAGCATATTACATGGTTCGTGCTTTTGGTTAGGCGCCGGGGAATTCAACGATTCTCCTCTCAGAAGTTGACCGCGGATTTCGCGGATCGCACGGATAGCCAGAGGTATGATTGCCTTTATCCGCTATATCCGCGTCATCCGCGGTCAAAACGTTTTTGTTCGTCGCATGGGTGGCGGCTCCGCCGCGCTGTGTCCTCTGTGGGTGGGCCTCCGTGTCCTCGGTGACTCCGGCCTGGAGACAGGCGCCGGTCCTCTCTAACGACGGGCCCAGCTTTAGCCCGCGTCTCCCCCCACCGCCGTGCGGGCGAAAGTTTTTGCACGAAAATGAGTCAGAGGCAGGGGCACCTGACCAAGGCTCAGACCGCCGCCACCGCTGCGCTCTCTGGGGGGGCCCCATCGGTCCTGCTCCGCCAGAGCCGATATTGGGCCGACGCGGCGCTTCCCAACGGACCCCAATTCGAGTAAGGTCCTTTTGTGCACATCCGCTTGGCCAGCCCCCTGCCCCTCGTTCGCCGCCACTCTGCCCGAGACGGCTTCACCATCCTCGAGGTCATGATGGCGGCGTTCGTGATGATCTTCGGGATCGTCACATCGCTGACCACCCTGCAATTCGGTATGCGCACGGTCGATACCGCACGCAGCATGACCCTTGCTTCCCAGATCATGCAAAGTGAGATGGAAACTCTCCGCCTCCAAAATTGGACGCAGATCTCCGCCCTCGCCGCCTCCGCCGTGATCGATCCCACGACGCTCATCAGCTCCGCCTCCGGCTCCGCGCTCGACACCATGCTCACTGCGGTTGCCAACCGCTTCACCTGCGTCCGCACCGTCGCCGCAATTTCCGGCCGCGCCGACATCAAGCTCATCACCCTGACGGTCACTTGGAAAGGCGTCGATGGTCGCGCCCACTCCCTCACCGACCAAACGCGTTACGCGAAAAACGGACTCAGCGATTATTTTTATGTCTCCCACTAAACTACCACCGGCATCCCGCCGACGCGGTTTCACGCTCGTCGAGGTCATGGTCGGGGCCGGCCTCTCCGGCTTCATCCTCGCGGGTGTCTTATCGGCCTTCTTGATGCTCGGCCGCAGCGGCTACAATATGGCCAGCTATTGTATCATGGAAGCCGAGGCCCGCCGTGCCCTCGATGCCTTCAGTGAGGAAGCCCGCCTCGCCAGCAACCTCACGTGGACGAGCACCTCTAGCGTGACGCTCACCGTCGTGACCAGCACCAGCGCCACTTACTTGGTCACCTACGCCTA
>CAMDOF010000127.1 GCA_945903465.1 Opitutus sp. GAS368 | reverse complement strand
TCTTGTGCAGGTTGACGCGCCGCGGATACGACCCGGTCATCAGCGCCGCGCGCGACGGCGTGCAGACGCCGCTCGCCGAATACAGGTGCGTGAGCTTCATGCCCTCGCGCGCCATGCGCTCCAGGTTCGGCGTCCGATGCACCGTCTCGCTGAACGGCGTCACGTCGCCGTACCCGAGGTTGTCGCAGAGCAGGATGATGAAGTTTGGCGGCCGGGACGCCGGTGTCGCGCCCGCGGCGACGACCGAGCTCAACAGCAACGCTACCAGCGCGGGCCCAAGGCCGCGCACACCGGTCGGAAAGGAGTTTATAGTTGCTCCTCCTAAGAAACACCATTCGTACAACGCTCCTGAGCAACATGCGGGTGGTTTCTTTCGGTCACGGCCAAAATCCGATTCTGGGGCGGGGGCTGATAGAAAACTGGATTTGAGGGGGATCGGATCTGGGAGGCGCATCGTGAGATTTGGATGAGTTAGCCGTAAATCACTCGATTTTGAGATGACGGCGGGTTCGGATGATGCTCGGGACTTGAGGAGGGGAACGACGGCGGCGGAAAGGGGGATTTCGGGTGCAAATCGAGGCGCGGCTTGCCGTTGGGGGGCAATCATCGCGGGGGGACGATGCGCGGATGCAGGCCTCCGAATCGCTCGGAGTCAAGGAGCCAGCGTTTTTTGAATTGCGGTAAACTCCTAACCGGGGTCGGAACCGCTTGCGCGGACTCGCCACCAATGACACCACACACGGCCTTCGGCATCAGACTGCTAGACGGGCTTAAAAAAGCACCAGTGCATTGACGATGGATCGCTTGCCTCGCGGAAAGAACCGCTCACCTGCATGCACGATCTGCGTCCTCGCGCACGCTGTTTCTTTCGGTCACGGCCAGAATCCGATTCTGGGGCGGCGGCTGATAGGAAACTGGATTTTCAGGGGGATCGGATCCGGGAGGGGTTTTCAGCCGCCAGCACCGCCGCGGTGAGCGCAACGCCCCCCTTCCTCCTCAGCGCCCTGTTTGTCATTCATTAGCCGACCACGCGCGCCGGGCCGCGGCCCGGCGGCGCGTGGAGCGTACCGCCCACCCATTCGCTTCCGAGCCTCAGATCAGAAAGTGCCCTTGATGCCAACGGTCCACAGAGAACCGAATTCCAGGCGTTGACGGAATTGGGCGTGCGCGGGCGTGCTGGGGCCGTGGATCTCGGTGTCGTCCGTCGGGTCATTCACATTGCGCAGATTCGCAAACACCGCGAAATTCTTGCTGAGCGAATACTCGCCGGTGACATCGATGTAGGATCGCTTGGACCCCCATTGGTAGGTGCCCGGCTCGATGCTTCGCCCGCTGACGATCGCGCGGCGCTGTCGCCCAAGATAATTCCAGTTGAGCCGCAGATTATATTTCTCGCGGGAAAGGCCGATGCCCCAGCTTCCGCTGCGGGGAATATAGCCGGCGAAATTGTTTGCCGCCGCGCCCGTGGCCCGTTGCGCGCTGCCATTCGCGAAGACCTGCACTCCACGCGCCCACCGCGGAAGAAATGTCAGCGCCTGCTTGTAGTTGAGATCGAGACCCTGCATGCGCACGGTGCTCTCGAGATTATACTGCGTGGCGACCGTGTAGGGGTCGTAAATGGCCGGGTCCAAACCGTAAAGTGCGAGAAACGCCGGCGTCGCGTCGAAGGTCGTGTTCCCGAAAAAATTCTCGAAATCCCGGCGAAACACCCCGACCGACAACAGCCCCACCCGCTCGAAATAGTACTCGAGCGACAGCTTGGCGGTACGCGCGCTCCAAGCCTTGATCCCGACGTTGTTGACCACGATCTGGTTGGTGCCGCCGGGCGGAGACTCGATGTCAGGCAGCGTCACGCCGCCAGAGTATTGATTGAAATTGGGCCGGCCGATCGAGTGGTAGTAGGCGGCGCGAGCGATCAGGCTGTCCCGCACTTCATAGCTGACGTTGACGCTGGGAAACAGCCGCAGGTATTCCTTTTCCGCCCGCGCGCCTCGCTCGATCAGGGTGGACTGGGACATCGCCAGCGGGTCGGTCGTGATGGGCTGCGGCCGGCCGTCCCCCCCGAGAATAACGCGGCCGGCGGGGTCGCGTCGGAAATTGCGGGTCGGATCGTTCAGCGGGCCTTGCGCCTCGATGTTCGTCTGTTCCGCGCGCAGCCCTCCGATCAACTTGAGCCGCCGGTTCAAAAGCTGCAGGTCACCGCGCAGGTAAGCGGAGGAAATCGTTTCCTCCGACTGCTTCGACGCGTTGACCTCCCCGCGATACTTCGCGTTCTGATCGAGCGTGAAGTAATCCGGACGCGTGCGGTAGAGGTCAAGGACCGACTCGTTGCTCACATACTGGACGCGGGGAATTCCGAACAAGCCGGAAAGCTGATGGAAATAGTCGTCGTAGAACACGCCCGCGCCGTCATCACTCCCGGCGGTCGGTGTCGTGCTGGCGCGACCGTCCGCGCCGAGGTAGGTGAAGGCGGGCGTGCTCGTGCGGGTGTCGCTGGTGGATCGGCGCACATCGAGACCCGCCTTGAGCGCGAGCGGCCAACGCCAGTCGAGCTCGCGCCGCAAATTGGCGTACGCCGTCCCCTGCACGTTGGTGTTTTGCTGGAGGTTGCTGCCGGCGGTGTTCAGCGCGTAGTTGTTCAGATTGTACGGATCGATCGGCGCCCCGGTGACTCCTTCCGTGACGGTGATGACGCGCGGCCGCAGATAGAAAATATCGTCGAACGAGACGGTGACGCCCGTGCGCCGCGCGAGGGTCGTGTTGAACATCCCTTTGTCGACATCGCGGTATTTGTTGCTGGCCCGCGAAACACCCAGGCCCGCCTCGGCCTTCCAATTCATCCCATCGTAACGGTAGGCCAGCGTCGGCATCCCCGTCGCGCTGCGGCGATTGCGAGCGTTGTTGGACACGCGCACTTCCCCCGCGCCGGCGAACCCGTGGGTAAACGTGGGGCTGAAATTGCCGGGCAGCACCCGGTTGACGATGAACGTCAGCGCGCGCTGGTTGAAGTCGGTTTGAAACGTTCCGTATTGAAAGGAGAATGACAGCCGGCTCGCCGCGCCCAGCTTGTAGTCGGCACTCACGGCGAACGACGAGCGATCGGCGATTTTCGATTCCACGCGCACCAGGAAATCGGAGAGATACGGCCGGTCGGGCGTCGTGTCCGGTAGCGTCGTGCCATTGGTCGCAGCGCCGCCGCCGCGCCAGGTATTCGTCAGCAAGGGACCTTCCACGTACTGCGTCGACGCACCGGCGGAGAGCGTGAAGCCGAACCGCTGGTTCACCGGCACCAGCCAGGAGAACTCGACGCCCGGTCGCACCTTGCGCGTGGGGTGGCGCCGCGGTCCGCGCGAGCGGTGAAGCTCGGCGCTGCTGTCCCGCGTCGCGAGATAGACACTGCCATTGAACACCGGTTTGGACCGCTCGAACGCACTGCGTGGCACCAGATTGATCGATCCGGCAAGTGCGGCGCCCGGCGATTCTGGCGTCGGCGAATAGACGGCCTCGATCCGCGAGAGATTGTTGATCGAGACCGCGTTGAGCTCGACGTTGCGCCCGGTCCCGGAACCCTCCGAAGTGGCGAGGTTGAAACCGCCGATGGTGACGGGCACGTTGTCCGAGGGAACTCCGTTCATCGAAATCTCGCGCGGATCGCCTCCGCGGTAACTCATGGTAATCTCGGGCAGCAGTTTCAGGAACTCGCCAATGTTGCCATCGGGCACCACGCCAAACTCATCCGCCGAGACGACCGTGACGATGTTCGGCGCAAACCGCTGCTCATTGATGGCAATGGCGGCGCCTTCCATTTCGCGCGAGGAGGACACCACCAGGGACTAGAGCTTGATGATCTCAGTGTCGTTGCGATAACGCGACCCGCTGTTGAGCCCAATGTCGCGCTCGAGCGCACCGCCCACCGCCACATCCACCGGAATCTGCTGCGGCTCCATGCCCGTGTAGAAGACCACCAGCACGACCGGGCCGGGCGGCACATACGCGAGCCGGTAGGTGCCCGATTCGTCGGTGAAGGCGACAAGCTCCGTACCCTTCACGGTGACGCGCGCGTTGTTCAGATACTGGCCCGTCGCGGAATTTTGGATGCGGCCCGAGATGCTCCCGGATTGGGCGGCGCTCACATCGGCGGGGGTGCCCGCCTGAGCGGAAAATGAGTCAGCAGACCCGAGCAAGGCCAGGATCGCCGCGAGGACATGGGCGCGTCGGCGCGGGCCGCGGAAGAAAGCATTAGGATAAATTTTCACTGGGGTTCTGGGTTCGGGGTCGAACGTTATAGACAGGGTGCCATTTTCCCGCACGTGGCGTTTAAGATGATTTTCGGCGGGATGAGGGAACCCCACAGTACGTTCGAGCCACGCAAAGCTAGACGCAGCGCGAAAGGTGGGAATGCGATTCTTCAGCGGGCGGACTGCGCGTGCCGGTACAATACTTCACCCCGGTCGTCGTAGTGGGTGAATTCGATTTTGGCGCGTCGGGCAGCGGCGCCGGGCTCCACCGCCACGCGGAGAAATCCCCCGCTCGCCGGCTGGTCGGAGTAATATTGTTGGACGAGCGACTGCGGATCTGTGGATTCCGGATCGCCCGGCGCGCGGCCGAGTCGCGAGTTCTCGCGGTTCAACGCGCCGCACGTCAGTTCCTCGTAACCGCTCGCGTGCTTGGAGTGGTATTTCCAGTGGCGGTCGCCGCAGATGATGTAGAACTGGCCCGCCGGGACCCCGTTGGCTTTTAGCCAGGCCAAGAACGCCTCGCCCTCCTGTCGGAAACCGCCCGGGTTCACGTGATTGTCGCGCTTCCGGCGATCGTCCGGACCTATCAGGGGCGTGGGAGAAACGAGGATCTTGAAGGTCGCGTCGCTCGCCTTGATCGTCCGCTGCAACCAGGACTTTTGCTCCGCGCCCCAAATCGTTTTTCCCGGGTTATCGTCGGGTAGGTTCGGGCTGCGATAATCGCGGCCCTCGACGAACCAGAGCTGTAGATCACGGCCCATCCGGTGGGTACGATACGTCACCGCCTTCGGATCCGCCGGATTGACGACCGGAACCTGCTCGCGAAAGGTCGCGATCCCAAGCTCGTGTGAGGGCGCGTAGTCGCCTGTGGGGTCGGAGTCGTTTATCCGGTAATCGTGATCGTCCTTGAGCCAGTAGGTCGGCACGCGCGAGAACAGCTGGACGAAGCGCGGCATGACATATTGCTCGTGCCACTTTTTACGGAGCTGTGGTTGCGTCTGGGCGCGGGTCGCCACCGGGTGATCGTAGTAGACGCAGTCGCCGTCGATGATGCAAAAATCGGGCTGCAGCTTGATCAGCGGCTCGAGCGCCGGATAACCGAGGTCGCGGTCCGCGCCCTGATAAGCGGTCATGCCCGACGGCGTCGCCCGTGCGCTTGGAGGTGGGCCCTCCATGTAGAAGCCATAGTTCAGGCAGCTCGTGAGAACGAAATTCACCGGCATCGCCGAATTGGCCGTGGGCAGCGTTTTGAAACTTCCGGGCACGCTGCGTTTCGTCTGCGTCGCATCGGAACCGAAAACAACGCGATAGTGATACTTCGTCGACGGGCGCAGTCCGTCCACTTGGGCCTGCAGGATGAAATCGCCCGAGGCTGTCGCCGAGAGCCAAGGTGTCTGCCGCGCGTTTTCGAAGTTTTCGCCAAGGGCGATTTCGAAGCGGCCGACGCCGGGAGTGCCTGGCACGTCGCCGTCGACTGGCCGCGGACTCGAGGTAAGTCGCGTCTGGAAAATCGCCGTCGTTGACGTCACTTCGCCCACCAACGCCCCCTGGGCAAGGTGGATTTCGGCGGCGCTGGCGGGTCTCAGGCAAAAGGCGAGCGCGCTGAAAGCGAGCGCGGCAAGAAACGGGATGGGACATCGCGAGCGGTGAAAAACGACGTTCATGGTCACAACGGATCAGGGAGGGAGGGTTCGAAAGATACCTTTGAGGTGCAATCTGCGCTAGGAGTCAGCGGGGCGTTCAGTCGCGGCAGGTACGGCCGGTGCCGAGTCTGGACTTATGAATCTTCCTTCGCATCGCTAATATTACTGATAGAGGACTGGATTTTCAGGGGGATCGGATCCGGGAGGCGAATCGTGGGATGGGGATGAGTTAGCCGTAAATCAGTCGATTTTGAGATGACGGCGGGCTCGGAGAATGCTGGGGACTTGGGGCGGGGAACGACGGCGGCGGAAAGGGGGATTGCGGGTGCAAATCGAGGCGCGGCTTGCCGTTGGGGGGGGGCAATCATCGCGGGGGACGATACACGGATGCAGGCCTCCGAATCGCTCGGAGTCAAGGAGCCAACGTTTTTTGTTCGGGTAGGCGCAAATCCAATTGCGCGAGGAGCTGATCGACGCCGGCACGTGCAAGGTAGGGTGAGACTCCGCGAAGGCATTTGCCTCCTCGCGCCTCACCGAGATCGCGCAGGGCCGTCGTGCCATCACCGTCGACACCGCCCTCCGCCTCGGACGCTTCTTTGGCACCGGTGAACGCCTCTGGCTGAATCTCCAGCAAGCCTACGATTTGGAGCAAACCTGCACTGCGCTCGGTCGCCGCCTCGAAGCCGACGTGGTACCGCTCTCGGCCTGCGTCGGTGCGATTGAAATCGTCGAGAACCTCCGCGATCTTCGAATGCGCATCGGGAATCGATTATGGGGAAACGAATCAGCCGGAGCACCCTCTTCGCGAGCGGGAACAGCCGGCGGGGCCGTTCGTTGCCGGTGAGCGGGTACCATGAGTGGATCTCCTTCACCTTGCCGATCACGCCCTCGCGGACCAGCCGGGTGGCAAGCCGGTATTCGGTCGACGAATGGCCTTGCGTGCCGTGCTGCGTGATAACACCCGTCTTCGCGGCCCACTGCTGCATTTGCCGGCACTCCCACACCGTGTGGGCGAGGGCCTTCTGGCAGTAGAGATGCTTGCGCCGCTTCATCGCCTCGATGCCAACGAGCGCGTGCATGTGGTCGGGAATCGACACGCTGACAGCGTCGACGTTGTCGCCGAGTCGATCGAGCAGCACGCGGAAATCCACGAAGTGCGGAACGTCGGGGCCGGTCTGGTCGGCCTTGGCAAAGCACGTCCGATCGATGTCGCAGAACCCGACTTAGTGCACCTTGGGATGCCTGGAGAAATTGTGGAGGTCAGTGAACCCCTGGCCGCTGACGCCGACGGTGGCGAGTCGCACGCGGCTGTTGGGGTTGGCGGCGCGGAGCACGGCGGGGAAACCGAGCGCGGCGCCGGCCACGACAGTTTGGCGAAGAAACGAGCGGCGAGCGAAGGGGAAGGCGGGGGAGTTCATGGTGCGGGGTTGAAAACGAAAATAAGCGACGGGATGCAATCAATCGCCCGCGTCAAGGGGGTGATGCGGCGTGGCCTTGCCGATCCACCCTCGCGGGTTTCGTTACAATTTTTGGATGAAGAGGTTGCAGAACTCCAGGTCGTCGCCGTGGTATTGCAGCGCGATGGGACCTTCGGGCGCGATGCCGGGCAGCGGGCAGTTTTCGATCACGGTCTCATTGTTGAGCACAACGGTGACGCGGTCGCCCTTGAGCGTGATGAAAAACCGGTTCCAATTCCCAAACGGCGCGTCGGCTTTCAGTCTCGGCAGCATCGCGCGGCGCAGGTCGGCGGGCAGTTTCTCGTCCTTGTGCAATTCGTTGATGTCGCCGGAGCCCATCGGCTGGCTCCAGATGTTCACCTGGTAGCGTCCGTCGCCGCGCAGATGGATGCCGCTGTCGCCCGCGTTGAGGATTTCCTTGTAAATGATCTGGCGTTTCTCGTCACGCGCATAGAGGCCGTCGGCGGTGAAGGTCGGCAGCGCTAGCAACGCCGGTTTTTTCGTGAGCCGCCAGTCTACGCAGAGCACGAAGTCGCGATAGCTTTCCTCCGTCCACAGGTCGAGCTTGCGACCCTTCACGCCGCCTTTGCTCACGAAATACGAGCCGCGCGCGCTCCACACGGCTTTGACGGCGGCGTCAGTCCTCCAGCCGCCGAGATCCTTGCCGTTGAAGAGCTGACGGAAGCCTTCGTACGGATTCGCGGTCTGCTCCGGGAGCGGGTTCGAGGAAGGCAGTTCCTTGATCCGCAGGTTGCGGAAGTGGCACTCGCTGCCTTCGGCTTCGAGGCAAAGGTAGCCTTTGCGCGGCACGCAATCTTTGCCGACCGTCACTTCCTTTCCGTTCACCGAGAGGCGCAACTCACCCTGGTTGGCTACGAGACGGTAATGGTTCCACCCGGGCGATGACTTGGTGCGGTCCTCGGTGGGAAAGCTGCGTTCACCCGTCTTCGAGATGCGGCCCGTCGGCCTCATCGTGGCGCCGCGCACCGGAAAGATGTCGCCGTGCGTGGTGAACCACTCGTTCACGCCCGGATGCTTCTCGTAACCGGGGTCGAGGATCTGCACCTCGATGCCGCGCGGGAACGGCCCGCCGGCTGACGGCAACCCGTCCGCCCACGTGAATACACCGCTGTTCCCGCCCTCCTTCATGTGTCGCCACTCCAGCTCGAGGATGAAGTTCTCATACATCCTCGCTGTGCGCATCAGCCCGACCGGCACACCGCTGGTGACGATTAACCCGTCGTGCACAAAAAACGTATCTACCGCGACGTTCAACGGCACCCACCCGGTAAGATCGCGCCCGTTGAACAGCGGCACGAAACCCTGGGCATCCTGCGCGCAGAGCGGTCCGGCACCAAGTGAAGCGATGAGGGCAACGGCGGCGCAGACTGCGGAAAGGCTGGAGGCTTTGTCGGTTTTCATTCTTTGTTCGTCCTTGTTCTGTCGCAGAGATTCCGCACTCGTCTTGATGGAACCTCTCCCGGATCTGATCCCCCGGGCCTCTCGTCTCCTATCCGGATGAAGCATTCGGCGGTCGCTTGATCCGATCCAGAATATTGGCCGTGATGCGCTGCGCGCGCGGATCCGGTCCCTTCGGTTCGGTGTAAACCTTGGGCCGCACGTAGCCAGGCGGTTCGGACAAACCGTCTCCCCACCAACACGTGGCCGCGTTGAACACGAAGTTGCCTCTCGGTCCCGGATATATCGTCGCAGTATAAACGCCCTCGCCTTTCGGCCCCTTGTTGTTGTTCCGAGTCTTGCCGCTGGCTACCACCTGCAGTCCGGGAATGGCCGCGGGCCGGCCCATCCATTCCCAACCGACCAGACCGGGGATGCCGTCGCCGGCTTTCATGCCAGTTCCCTCAAAAATCCAATGGTCAGGAAGCGTGCAAGTCCAGGCCGCGCCGCCGGTCACGGGCGGTACGTTGCGCGCGCCGATCAACTCCGCCTCGCTCGGAGTCTGGAAGGGAAACTTGTCCCCGCCCGCCCAGTCTGAGTCCGGCAGGCGGGGGCCGAAGGCATCGATCCGGCCGAAGACGCGGTTCGGCCCGCCGCGTGACGAGGCACGTGGATCGATCCGGCCCCAGCAGGTGTCGCCCGAGAAAAAACAGGCATTCACGCCCGCGGCGACCGCGGCTTTGAGGTTGTTATACATCTCGATCGAGTAGTACTCATCGTGGCCGATGCTGAGAAATCCCTTGCCCCGCAGCAATCCTCCGGCGTCGGCGTGGGTGTCGAGATTGGAGATGTAACTCACGTCGTAACCCTGCGCCTCCATCCAATAGGCCATCGGGAACTCCCAGAGAAACCATGAGCCGGAGCCGGTGGACAATGGCGCATCGAGAATCTGGCAATATTTGCCGTAGGGCCGGTCGAAACTCACGTCGACGCCGGGGCCGCAATACCACTTGTCCTTGCCGTCGTCGTAGAGCGCGAACTGGTCCGGCCAGCGGTTGTACGCCTGCCAGGTCGTGTCGGCGCATTGGAAAAGAAAGTCGACGCGCCGGTCATCGCGCACGATGAAGACGACGTAGCTCTGGAGGTTCTCCCGTTGAGCTGTCAGCTTGCCCACATACACGCCGCTGACCCAGTCGCGGGGGATCGTTATTTCACGGCACGGTTCCCAGTGGCATTCGCGCACGCGGTTGGGCCCGATGGGCGGATCAGGCTGCGTCACGCCGATGAACGAGCCGAGACTCGCGACGTGCCTGCCGCCCGCGCCGCCGTAATAGCCGGTTCGGTAAATATCGAGCGTGAAGGGTGAAGGCGGATTCGTGCTGACGTGAAAGCTGATCCGTTCACCGGCCCTTACGCTGGTTCGAGAACAGTAGCCTTCGATCCATGGGCAACGGTATTGGGTTTTGGGATCGATGCGGGTGTTGGTGAGCATCCAATCCCGCGTGCCGGGGCGCTGGTTCTCCCGGCGAATCGAGTCGGGGTCCGCCGTAGGGCTCAGGCCTGCCCCCCCGCCGGTTGGACCCACGGATGGACAACCGGAAAGCACGGCAACGGCGCCGGCTCCGACTACGCCCTTGAGCAATTCGCGCCGGCTGATGGCCTGACGCATGGCTGGCGGGGAGTTCTTCTCGGCCACTCCGGAAACTGCTTTCCGCAATTGGGTTGATCGATGTTCCATTGGTTTCATTTAGAATGTGCCCTTGATCCCAAACGCCCATTGCGCGCCAAACGCTTGCGTCGCGCTGCGCTTCGCGTACTCGGGCGTTTCCGGACCATAGCGCGACTCCCATGAAACAGCTTCTGCAAGTCGTTTGTGGGAAGATACATCTGTTTCTTCCAGTCGGGGCCAAAACTTGTTTTAGTGGGGAGGCTCCCATGCAGCAGGGGCGACAAGAGTGTCGCCCATCCGACGGACCGGCGACACTCCTGTCGCCGATGGTGGGCATGGAAATCTGTTTCTTCCCGTCGGTGCCAAAACTTGTTTTGGTGGGTGGGCTCTCAAGAAACAGCTTCTGCAAGTCGTTGGTGGGCCTGGAAAGCTGTTTCTTCCCGTCGGTGCCAAAACTTGTTTTGGTGGGTGGGCTCCTAAGAAACACCATTCGTACAACGCTCCTGAGCAACATGCGGGTGGTTTCTTTCGGTCACGGCCAAAATCCGATTCTGGGGCGGGGGCTGATAGGAAACTGGATTTGAGGGGGATCGGATCTGGGAGGCGCATCGTGAGATTTGGATGAGTTAGCCGTAAATCACTCGATTTTGAGATGACGGCGGGTTCGGATGATGCTCGGAACTTGGGGAGGGGAACGACGGCGGCGGAAAGGGGGATTTCGGGTGCAAATCGAGGCGCGGCTTGCCGTTGGGGGGCAATCATCGCGGGGGGACGATGCGCGGATGCAGGCCTCCGAATCTCTCGGAGTCAAGGAGCCAGCGTTTTTTGAATTGCGGTAAACTCTTAACCGGGGTCGGCACCGCTTGAGCGGACGCGCCACCAATGACACCCCCCACGGCCGTCGGCATCAGACTGCTAGACGGGCTTAGAAAAACACCCGTGTAAGGACGATGGATCGCTTGCCTCGCGAAAAGAACCGCTCACCTGCATGCACGATCTGCGTCCTCGCGCACGCTGTTTCTTTCGGCCACGGCCAAACCCCGATTTTGGGGCGGGGGCTCCTAAGAAACTCCCTTTGTTAATCGCTTGGGCGCAAGGTTGACCCTGTTTCTTTCTGTCACGGCCAGAATCCGATTCTGGGGCGGGGGCTGATAGGAAACTGGATTTTAAATCGGTCTCCCCCTCCCCGCACTTTACTTACCATTCCTCCCCGAACTTTACTTCCCATCCCTACTCTCACCATGAACCCACAAAAAACCACCCTGCGATCTTTCTGGCTCTCCGCCGTCGTCGTCCTCCTCACGATGCCCGACGTCTTTGGCCAAGCCGCCACAGCGACGGTCGCCGCCGATAAAAAAGACGATGCCATCGTCCTCTCACCCTTCACGGTGAACACGGAAAAAGACCGCGGCTACCTTGCCGGCGAGTCCCTCGTCGGCGGTCGCATGGCCACCGATCTCTTCAAAACACCGAGCGACACGACGGTGCTCACCAAAGAGTTTCTCGATGACATCGGGGCTCTAAATTACACGGACGCTGCCGCCTTCCTCACCAACGCCACACTCACGCGCCCGGCCGACGCCGACTACGGCAACAACGTCAACTTCCGCGGCATCGGTGGCGGCTTCCCGGCCCGCAATTATTTCCGCAATCTGAACAGCGTCGATTTCTACATCGTCGAACGTCTCGAATCCGCCCGCGGCCCCAATTCAATTCTCTTCGGCGACGGCGTCGTCGGCGGTGTCCTCAATACCAGCACGAAGCGCGCGAAGATCGGGCGCGACAGCAATGCCTTCACCCTGCGCACCGACAGCGAGGGCTCCATCCGCGGGACGCTCGATCTCAACCGCTCGTTCAGCTCCAAGGCCGCGGTGCGCGTCAACCTGCTCGAAAGCCGCGACCGCAACTGGGTTTCGACCTACTTCAACGACCGTCACGGCGCAGACGTTGCCGGGACCTATCGTCCCTGGAAGCGCGGCGAGTTCCGCACCGAGATCGAGCTGGGCCAAATCAAAACAAACTACGCGATTCCCGGTTTCAGCGACTCCACGAGCCTGTGGAACGGCGTCGGCTTTGACGGCCCCACCGCGACCAACAACGCGCTCCCCGCGGGATCGGCCGGCCTGTTCCGCTACAACGCCGACCGCATCGTGTGGAACGGCAAGACCGTCGTGAATCAGATCGGCTACGGCTCCACGAACGGCTCCGGCCTCGCCATCGAACCCTCCAAAGAGGCATTCGTCCCGAACTTCCCCACCATCGCCCGTAACTTCACGCTCCAGCCCACCGACCTCACTGCCACCGACATCAACTACAACGTGCTCGCCGGCTTCTACGAGCACCAGTGGACGGACCACCTCGTGACCGAAGTCGCCTACCAATACGCGGAGCAACTCCGGCACCAAAACACGGTGAAGTTCTCCAGCCTCCAGATCGATGCCATCCGCACGTTCGCCGACGGCTCCGCCAATCCCCGCTTCGGCCAGAAATTCATGGAATACAGTTCCGCCAGCGGCACGGAGTCCCAGAACAACAACAAACACTACGACGCCCGCGTGGTGACCGCCTACGAACTCCCGATTTCGCTCTGGAAACAGAAGCTCAATTTTTTCTCCAGCCGCCGCATCGAAATTTTCGATTCCAAGGGCAACCGCGTCGGCCGTTCCAACGGCGCCATCGCCGATCTCACCAACGGCGCGAACCTCGTTTACTACCGCGCCTACGTGAACGACGGCCCGCAATCCTGGGAGATCGCGCCGGCCAATGACGCCGTTTACACTTGGGAAAAATATCGCCGCGATCAATCGCGCCAGAAGCAGACGATGGACTCGTTTCAATTTAGCACCGTCGCGACCTTCTGGAAAGGCCGCGTCACCTACCTCGGCGGTGTGCGTCGCGATTTCTATGAATCGAAACCCGAGTCCGTCGGCGTGCGCGACGCCAAGGGCCGCGTCGTGTCGCTCGTTCAGGGCCTCCCGCTAAAAGTCGCCGTCACCAAGCTCAGCAGCGGCGCGACGTATTTCCCGATCCGCCAGCTCGGCGTCTACTTGAACTATTCGGAGACGTTCAACCCCGTGGGCAACGGCTCCAACGGCATCTCCAACGAAATCTTCGGTCCCACCCAGGGCAAAGGCATCGCGGCCGGCCTGCGTTTCAACCTCGCCGACAGCATCACCGGTTCGATCGGTTACTATGACTCCGAGGAGGCCGGTCGCGCTTCGAACGGCACGAACACCGAGATCAACCGCCTTTGGACCAATCTCGGAAAAGCCGATCGCGTCCTCCCCGCGTTTCGTGACACCAACGACCAGCACGCCACAGGCTACGAACTCGACGTCGTTGCCAACCTCTCGAAGGACTTCCGCTTTCGCGGCAATCTCGCGTTTCCCAAAGCCACCCAGAGCAACACGCTCCCCGGCCTGCGCCGCTACTACGGGGAAAACATTAAGGAATGGCAGGCTGCGGCCGCCAATCCCGCCACGACGGCACTCGCTCAAGTCATCGCTGACATCGCGGCCCTCGACCTCCGTCTCGGCAATGCCGCCGAAGGCCGCCAGCTCAACGGCCGTCCCGACTACACCGCGAGTTTCTTCGGCAACTATACGATTCCGTCCGGCTACTTCAAACGCGTGAGCGTCGGACTCGGCGCGTCCTTCGTCGGCAAGGCGATCATCGGAAATCAACCCAATCGTCCGTTCGATTATTTCAAAGCCAGCGCGCGCTACGTCGCCCAGGGCTCGCTCGCCTACCGCTTCCGTTGGCGCAACCATAACTTCAGCACCCAGCTCAACGTGAGCAACCTGCTGGACCAGGACGAACCGATCTTCACCGGCACCGCCACCCGCGCCGCCACCGCGAACTCGGCCTCGCAGGTTCTGCGCAGTGGATTCTACTACAGCGAGCCCCGCAAATATGCGCTGACGTTCAGCGCGGATTTGTAAGCTCCACGTCGCATCGGTTGTCTTCATCGGTGGACTGCGCCTGTGGCAGTCCACCTTCCCTACGCACTTCGGCGGTTTCGGGATTGCTCGAAATTTCCTCATTCGCCCGTTCCCTCCACCGCCCCAAGGGAGTAAAATGGGGTCAGGAGTAAGCTGGGGTCATGTGTGAACTCTCGACAGCCGAGGTAGATCACGCGGCTTGGCCGAGACAGTAGGCGGGGCGGATTTTGGCGGGCGAAACACGGGCGCACGCGCAGCCGGGAGGTTGGGGTTGCGAACACAACATACACGTTCCATTGCGGCGCAATCTCCCGCGATCTTACTACGGATACGGGACTGGATTTTCAGGGAGATCAGATCCGGGAGGGGTTTCTCGCTGGTCAGGACGTCGAGATCGCCGTCTCCGTCCAGATCGAGGAGCTCCGATCAAGTCGAACTTGATGCCGGGCGCGCCGGAGATATCGCGCGCTGCCCAGGCCCCGCCCGTGGCCCGCTCCGGCTGGCGCAGCCAGAACACGCCACGGCGCTCGCCGGTCGCGTTCTCGCAGGACACCGCGATGTCCGCCCGTCCGTCGCGATCCAAATCGCCAATCGCGACGCCCTTGATGTTCCCGATATTGCCCGGGAGGGCGAGCACGTGCTCCGTCCAGCGGTCGCCGGAGCGATCTTCGCGGCGAAGCCACCGCAACTGGCTGTACCGATCCGGATCCTTGGCATCGACCCGCTCGCGCTCAATTCCGACCGCGATGTCACGCCGGCCGTCGCCGTCCACATCGCCTGAATACAAGAACATGATCTGGTGTTCGTCGGTGGCGACGACGCCATGCCGCGTCCAGCCGGACCCGGGGGACACGCGGGCCGCGCCGGGATTTTCCAACCAGTACACGCCACGCGTCGCGCCAGTGCGATCGCTGTAAAGGATGTCGGTGTCGCCGTCGCCATCCATGTCCTCGATCTGCAGGGTCATGGTCCAGCCCATCTCCAGCAGCGGATACCAGCGCCAGCCTGCGCCATCGCGCGCGGCGGCGGGCGCTTCCAGCCAGCCCAAGGTGGAACGTCCCGAACCGCCTCCCGTCCGGCCGCCCAGCACGAGATCGACCCCGTGTCGCCCGTCGAGCTGTGCCGCCGCGGCGAACATCCACCGCGTCACCCCCGCGGTCGCCGGGAAAACATCCTGGCGCCACGCGGCAGGCTCGAGGCGTCGCGTGGATTCCGGCGGACTCCACTTCACGAAAACCCGCTGGGAGGAACCTTCGGTGCTGGTGTTGACATCGAGCGCGCCGTCCCGATCCAAATCGACGAACATCGCGTCTTCCGCCGAAGGCGTGACGCCCACCACCACTTTTGGCCGAGGCCGTTGGGCGGCCGCTGGACCGGGATTGAGGTACACACGCGTGGAGCCGTCCTCCTCCCAACCGGTGACGACATTGGGAGCGCCATCGCAGTTAAGATCGCCGAGTTTGGTGCCGTCCGCCCCGGCCCCGAACCGTCGATGACGTGCCGGAGCCAGGGTGTGCCCGTCAACGGCGTGAGCGCACCGGGAGCACCGAGGCCCGCGCTTGCGGTCGCGATGAACAGCAGGACAGCGCGGGAGGAGTGCATGAAGGCGGACAGAAACACGAGGGCGAGGGCGCGCTACAGTGCGCGCTCGCCGCGATAAGGAATTGGTTTCGGCTCCAGCATCTCGATCAGCCGGGGCTTGATGGCTTGGGCGCAGAAAAAATTTCCGCGAGGGTTGTAGTGCCCGATGAAATGCTGCGCGAGGTAGTCCTTCAGTTCGCCCTTGTAGCTGGCGAAGTCCTGGACGTGAGCCTCGAGGAGATCGACGTGGGGCAGGCGTCGCGTGCGCATGAAATCGACAAACGGTTGGTCGCGGCGGACGCCCTCCGTGACCCAGCGCGCGATGTTGCGGGCGGGCCCTGAGAGGACATACAGCACGCGCTTGTTCGTCTGGCGCGCGAACGCCTCGATTTTCTCGACGATCTTCTGGCTGGAGAAATGCGCGGCGCGGCAGTGCAGGGCCTCGGCGGTCGCGGAGAGCGCCGCGCCGGTGTCGACTCGCGTGACAATGCCATGCGTCGTCGCGAGCTTGCTGAAATCGGCGTACGAGTGCTCGGGATTGGCCGAGGGGGCGTTCGCGTGGGCCAGCATGATCTTCAGCGCGAAATCGTCCCGAAACTGCCGCTCGACCCAATCGAGATCGGTCAGGTGATAAAAGCTCTCCGGCGTGGGGCAGCGGTTCGGCCGCTCCTCAAACCGGCCCTCCTCCGCGTTGACCACGACATGCGGCAGGGTGGGCTCGATGAACCGGACATGCTTCCTGGCGCGGATATTCCGCCACGAGTCGAGATTCCGAAAATGATCGTCCTCGTAGATATTGAAGATGATGAATTCCGCCGGCGCGCGCTTCTCCTCGTTGAGCATGCGCAGGTACGCCTGATACATGGACCATCCGCCGACGCCGAAATTGCGCAGCGGCTCCTGCAGGTGGGCGGCGAGCGCCTCCTGCCAGGTTTCGCCGTCACTGACCTGATGGCATTGGGTATAACTATTCCCGTAGGTGTTAATCCGCACCGGCCGGTCGCGGTAGTTGATCGTGATCCGCTCGTCGAGCGGCCCGAAGGTGTAAACGCAAAGCGACTTGTCCACGCCCTCCGGCACGAGGCCGGGCCGGAGCAGCCAACCATACTCGCTGCTGTACTTGGCAAAGGGAAAGGCCTTGCCCGCGAGCCAGGCGTCAACTTCCTCTCGGGTGTAGATTAAACCGCGCAGCATTTCCCGCGCAGTGATGTTTGGATGAGGCGCACCGGAGACCGCGCCCTTTTTTTCCGCGCCGGCCAGCCGGCCCGCCGCCAGTCCGCCGAGCGCCAGCGTGCCAGCCTTGAGGAATTCGCGTCGTGGTAGTGGCTTCATGACTTTGGTCCGCGGGAGATGCTTGGCTCAATCGACAATCCGCCCGCCTGCGCCTTGGATGCTGTCATCCACCAGTGCCTTCGGGTATTGAATGCGATAATTCTCCAGCCCGCCGTCCTGGCGTGCAAGGATAATCCGGTTCGCCTGCCCCGTGGCGGTGACCCCCTGCACATCGAAGCGGCTCATGACGCCGGCCGACTGGGCCGCGAAGCGGATCGCGCTGCCCGTGCCGGCGCGATCCGTCGCGTCGATTTGGAGATCGCGGAACCGAATCCGGCTGCTGTCCTCGACCCGGATGGCGTCGCGCGCCACGGAGAGACGGTCAAGCGTGGCCGATTGCAGCGATAGATTGTGGCAGTTTTTGATGAAAACAGCGGTGTCGATCTCCTTGCCGTCGGCGATCCGGATATCGTCGATGACGACGTTCCGGGTGTTGCTTACCTGCATCGGAATCGCGCCTGCGGGCCAATCGGTGCCGCTGATATTGCGGAGGGTCAAATCGCGGTGGCCCGTGGTCGGCTGATTGTCCGTGCGGATGGCATGTTTGCAGCCGCGGGTGAAGACGTTGAAGATCCGCACGCCGACGTTCGCCTCGCCGGGGCGCTTGTGGTCCTGCACGTCGACCCCGTAAACGCAGCCTTCCGCATAGATGTCCTGGACCGTGATGTTTTCCGTTCCGTCCGACACTTCCACGGCGCCGCGACTGCGTGAACGGTAGGCGCGGATATTCTGCACCACCAGGTTTCGGATATAGAGTCCGCTGCGCCCCAGGCCGGAGATCGAGATGTGATCCCGCACGTTGTCGTAACCGACGATGTCGCGGATGACCCCGTCGCGCACGTCACGACCGCCCTCGACAATCGTGATTTCGATCCCGTCCTTAGCGCTATCCTTGCAGATGCCCCGTTCGACGACAAAGCGGCTGCCGCGAATCTGGATGAGAGAGGCGCGTTCCGCCTGGGACACGGAGGCATTGTTACCCGAAAGGTGAAAATCCGCGAAACGGAAGTCGTCCGCCGTGACGATGATGAGCTGCGTGCTGCCGAGTTTCGGCGCCAGCTTGGCGCGCAGGCCGAGCAGGGTAAGCGGCTTGTCGATCAGCACGCTTTTGCTCAGGATGATTTCGTGCTGTGGGTCGGCGAGGAGGGTGTCGCCCGGTTGCGCGCGATCGACCGCGCCCTGCAGATCGTCGCCGACAACGGAGATGAAGCGTTTCTGGGATGCGGCGGAGCCTGGGGTGGCGCCCAGCGCGGGGAAAGATTCGCCGCCGACGAGAGCGGCCACGAGTGCCACGAGTGCGACGAGTGCGCCGCGAGAGGCGCGCAAGGGACCAGCCTTTGGAAGTGGCATCACGTTTTGAAGGATATTAAACCGGTTTAATGATGGGGTGTCTCAGGTAGGAGCTTTTGCCTCGCAGGCGATGTCGGATTCGCCTCTCAAATCGCCTGCAAGCAGGCTCCTACCTCAATCCAAATGCCGGCTACAGGTTGGATCGCCCTCAGAACCGGCCGCTGATGCCGAACTTGATCGCGGGGGCGAAATCCTCGCTGCGCCTGGCGCGGGACTCGATGGAGTAGAATTGGTCCTGCGTCGGCGTGTCGAAGACATTGATCATGTCGGCGAAGACGCTCAGGCGCGGACTGAAGTCGTATTTGATATTCAGGTCCGTCTGGCGGTAGCCGAGCCAGTAGAGGCGGCGTTCGGGCAGCGCATTGAATGACGCGAGCCGGGTTGCGGTGTAGTTGTGCTTCACCCGGATCGTCCAGCGGTGACCGATGTACGAAAGCCCGAGATTGGCGGTGCGCGGGGTGAAATCTTCCAGCTCCCCGGCCGTCACTTCGCTCCCGATCCGTCCATAGTTACCCGAGGTCTGGAGATACGTGTAGTTGCCGAAAAAGCCGAAGCCGCGCCAGAACCCGGGCAGGAAGGAGAACTGTTGCTGGTAGGCAAACTCCAGGCCGCGAACCCGCGCCTTGCCGCCATTCGCGTTGGTGGAAAGTTCGTAGCCTTCGTACAGCCCGCCGAAGCCGTTATCACTGCCGCCGGCAATCCGGCCGCCGTTCACGGAATGGATGAACTTGCGAATATCCTTCCGGAAGGCGCCAACCGAAACGAGGCCCACGGGTTCGAAATAGTATTCGAGCGAGAGGTCGTAGCTGTCGGCGTACTGCGGCCGCAGGGCGACGTTGTTCGTCGAAACCCGCAGGAGGGTGTTCTCGACCGTGGTATTCGGAATGATGTCACTGAAGTTCGGCCGGCCAACACCGGTCGAATAACTGGCCCGTGCCACCAGCCCGCGAAGGGGCTCGAACTTGGCGTGCAAGCTGGGAAAGACATCTTGGTATTTCGAAGTCGCTGTCCGGCGTGCGCCGTATTCCGCCTGCGCTCGGCGTTCCTGCTCCTCGACCGTGACCACGCCGACCCACGCGCGCCGCCGGGCGAGCTCCGCAGCCGTGACTTCCTGGACGACGCCAGTGCCCGTGACGTTCGTCTCCTCCAGCCGCACGCCGCCGGTGAGCGTCAAACGACCCAGCCGAACGTCGCCCATCACATAACCGGCATAAATATCCTCGGTCGCTGCCGTGTCATTGATCAACTGGGTGCGAACCGTGTTGGTGCCGTCCTCGATGAAAAGCTGGGGCGTCGACTTGAGCGCGGCCATGACCTTGGTCGGATCCGTGAAGGGGAAAGCGGGATAGCGGCCATTGACTAGGCGGCGGTTGTTGCCCGTTTCAAAAAAGCGGGCGAGATTGTCGTCATTGAGCCCAGTGGCCGCGTTCCGGCCGGCGACGCCGTCTGCGCCGACGTACGAGTAACGGTTTTCGTTCCGGTCGACGACCCGGCGCTGGCCGCGGTAGCGGACGCCGGTTTTGACTGATACCGGCTGGGCGAAGGAGAACTGCTGCCGGTAGTTTGCCTCGGCGCCGCGTACCCGGTCCTTGGCGACATCGTAGATCTCGGTCACTTCCGACAGGAGGGCGTTGGCGGGATCGTAGATGTCGGGGCCGCTGGTCTGGACGATGTCGGGAAACTTGATCGAGCGGGCGGCATCGAGGCGGAAGCCCACGCCGGCCACGGTGTGCGAGGTGAGCTGGCGGACGTTGTTGCCCTCGGACTCCGAGAAGTTGGCGCCATAGTCCAGCTTGCCGCGGCCGAAGGTGCTCACGCCGCCGACCTGGTAATTCATGGTGATCGTGTCGCGGTCGCGCACATTCCGATTGGTCAGGAGAGTGTGATTGAACGTCTCCGTGACGGTGTCGGTGAAGCCGGGGCGGACGCGGGTCGCGTTCACGCCATTCATCCGGACCCAGTGGCGGTCGAGGTCGTCGGCAAAGTACGAATACATCGTGTTGAGGAACACACGGTGGGAGTCGCTTAACTTGTAGTCGAGCCGCAGGCCGATGCCGGCGCGGGTGTGCTGGAGCTCGTCTTCGCCGAGGGAGTTGATGTAGTACCAGACGGGCGCGGTGGTGACGGGAGTTTGCAACCACTCGAGCTGGACGGACTCGCGCGGCTTGTGGGTCTTGGCGAAACTGGAGGTGAAGAGGACGCCGAGTTTTTGGTCCAGCCCCAACCGGTCGGAGTACATGATGCTGCCCATCGGCCGGAACGTCTCGCGATCGACATTGTAGGATGCGCCCGCGGTGTAGGAGATGACGCGCCCCTTGCGGTCGAGCGCGCTCTTGGTCTTCAGGTTGACGGCGCCGCCGATCGAGTCGGCGTCCATGTCGGGCGTGAGCGCCTTGGTGACCTCGATCGTCTCGATGAAGTCGGCGGGGATCTTGTCGACCTCGACGGCGCGGGTCCGGTCGCTGCGATTGGTGCCGTTGGCGGCGCGGGTGCCGTCGATGGTCACCGAGCTCATGTCAGCGCTGACGCCGCGAACCTGAATCTGGTAGATTTCGCCCTCGTCGCCCTTGGTGCTGATGCCGGGCACGCGCTGCAGGAAGTTGCCGATGTTCTGATCGGCCACATTGCCGAACGCATCCGACGAGAGGATATTCTTAACGTTGGCGGCATTGCGCTGGAGCGTGATGGCGAGCGCATTGCCCTCGCGTTCGCCTGACACGTTGAACGGCGCGAGCGCATAAATCTCCGAGGAAAGAGCGATGTCGCTCACCGCACGCTCGCCGAGCGACACCTGCACGGTGACGGTCTGGGCATCCAACCCGGTGTAGGAGACCGCGAGGCGATAGGCGCCCGTCGTTACGCCCAGGAAGTAGCGTCCTTCCCGATCGGTGAGGACCGCCTGACCGCCCGGCTGCGCTTCGACGCGCGCTCCTTCGAGGAAGACACCCGTCGCGCGGTTGCTCACCTGCCCGGTGAGGAAGCTGGGAGATTGAGTCGTCTGGCCGACATTTGGCCCGGTAGTTCCCTGCGCCGAAACGCTGGCAGGGGCCAGCGCGAGGGACACGAGGGTGCAGAGAAGGTTTCGGGTGAGGCGGGCAGTTTTCGGGTTTTGCAGCATAACAGAAGAGAGAAGGGTTGATGGTCGCCGCCGGCGCAGGGTACGCCAAATTCTAGAACGTGAAACGCGTCGGGGAAGGGGCAAGCCCGTCACGATCCGGGGGGATAAAATTCCTCGTGAATTCGTGGCAGGTTGGCGCGTGCTCGACGTTGGCTCCTAAGAAAAAGCATTCGTAAAACGCTCCTGAGCAACATGCAGGTGGCTTCTTTCGGTCACGGCCAAAATCCGATTTTGGGGCGGCGGCTCCTAAGAAACACCATTTGTTAATCGCTTGGGTGCAGCGTTGACCCTGTTTCTTTCTGTCACGGCCAAAATCCGATTTTGAGGCGGGGGCTGATTGGGGACTGGATTTTCAGGGGGATCGGATCCGGGAGGGGCAGGTGGGATGGGGATGAGTTAGCCGTAAATGAGTCGATTTTGAGAGGGCGGCGGGTTCGAATGATGCGGGGGACTTGGGGTGGGGAACGACGGCGGCGACGGAAAGGGGGATTTCGGGCGCGAATCGAGGCTCTGCTTGCCGTTGGGGGGCAAGCAGCGCGGGGTGGGGATGGACTGATGCAGACCTCCGGATCGCTCGGGGTCAAGGAGCCAGCGTTTTTAAATAAATTCAGGCAGACTCCGGTGCGTCGGCTGGGAAGTCGCCAGCGGAGTGGTTGGCTGGGGCGGGGGCGGGGGCGGCGGCACGGTCGGTGGCGGCACCGGCGGTCGGTGGGTGGCTCTGGTCGTCGGGGCGGAGGAGGTGAATGCCAGCGCGGCGAGACCGGCGAGGGCGGTGAGAACGGCGAGGGTAGCGAACCAAGAGCGGGGGGAGTGCATGGCTATTTCTTTTTGGCGTTGCCGGGAGTGATGAGGGTCACGGGATCGCCGCGGAGGAGGGGTTTGCCGAAAACGGTTTGGGTGTCGCCTTGTTGCTTGATCCACGCGTCGAGGTCGGCGCGGAGTCCGGCGAGACGCGAGGCTTGGCGCGGATCGGCGGCGAGGTTGCGCAATTCGAAGGGATCGGCGGCGAGGTTGTAGAGTTCCTCGGCTGGATGTTCGATGTAGCGTTTGACGGTGGTGGCGGCGGCGGGATTCGCGTCGGCGGCGGCGAGCCAAGTTTTCCAATACACGAGGCCGCTGGGGCCGGCGGAGCGGGAGATGTGCGTGTGCTGCTGAAATTCGGGGTGCAGGTTGCGGATGTATTTCCAGTCGCGGGTGCGGACGGCACGGATGGGATAGACGTTGAAATCGCCGTCGCCGCTTTGCGTCGCGAAGACGCGGTCGCGGTGCGTGGTGGCAGTGCCGCGCAGAATCCCGGCGAAGGATTTGCCATCGATTCCGGCGGGGACCAGGCCGCCAGCGAGTTCGATGAAGGTCGGGAGCAAGTCGGGCCAGCACACCATCGCGTCGCTCGTGGAGCCGGGCTTCAGCTGGCCGGGCCACGCGACGAGGAGGGAGGTGCGGATACCGGCGTCGTAGAGGGTCCACTTCGAGAACGGC
>CAMDOF010000126.1 GCA_945903465.1 Opitutus sp. GAS368 | reverse complement strand
TCCATGCCCACCATCGGCGACAGGAGTGTCGCCGGTCCGTCGGATGGGCGACACTCTTGTCGCCCCTGGTGCATGGGAGCCTCCCCACTAAAACAAGTTTTGGCCCCGACGGGAAGAAACGGATTTATATGCCCACCATCGGCGACAGGAGTGTCGCCGGTCCGTCGGATGGGCGACACTCTTGTCGCCCCTGGTGCATGGGAGCCTCCCCACTAAAACAAGTTTTGGCCCCGACGGGAAGAAACGGATTTATATTTCCAACAACGACTTGCGGAAGCTTTTTCTTGAGCGAGCCGCGTGGGCCGACTGAGGCGGGCGGGTCGGCGGGTTCAAAGAAGGAGGGGAGGGCGGGACGGGGTCTTTTTTAGAGATAAATCTGCGGATTGACGCAGTGCGGTGGGCGTTGGCCGGAGCAGGCGGCGAGGAGATTTTGGGCGGCGAGCATCCCCATCTTGGTGCGCGTGCCGATGGTGGCGCTGCCGAGGTGCGGGATTACGACGACCTGGTTGAGGGTGTAAAGTGCGGGTTCGAGTGCGGGTTCTTTTTCAAACACGTCGAGCCCCGCGCCGGCGATCTGCTGGGTGCGCAAGGCCTCAACGAGGGCCTTTTCATCAACGATGGGGCCGCGCGCGGTGTTGATGAGGATCGCGGAGGGGAGCATGGTGGCGAATTGATTTTCCCCGATGAGATGATGCGTTTCGGGGTTGTAGGCGACGTGGAGCGAGAGAAAATTCGCGGTGGCGACGACCTCGTCAAAGGGTCGAAAGGTAACGCCGAAGGCGGCTTCCTCAGCGGTGCTGAGACGGGTGCGGTTCCAGTAGATGACGTTGAGATCGAAACCGCGGGCGCGTTTGGCCATGGCCTGGCCGATGCGCCCGAAGCCGATGAGCCCGAGGGTGGCGCCCGTGACATCGGTTCCGAGCATTTGCATGGGATTCCAGCCGGTCCATTGTTGGGAGCGCACGAGGCGTTCGCCCTCGCCCAAGCGTCGGGCGGTGGCGAGGAGCAGGGCGAACGCGATATCGGCGGTGGCCTCGGTGAGAACTCCGGGGGTATTGGTGACGGGGATTTTCCGCGCGGTGGCGGCGGCGACGTCGATATTGTTAAAGCCGACCCCGAAGTTGGCGATCACGCGCAAGCTGGGAACGGCCGCGATGAGTTCGGCGCTGATGGCATCGGTGATGTTGCACAGCAGGGCATCGCGGCCCTGGAGGCCGGCGATAATCTCGGCGCGGCTGAGTACGCGGTCAGCTGGGTTGAGGGTGAGATCGGTGTGCTCCCGCAGGAACGCGAGGACGGCGGGCGGGATTTCGCGGGTGAGAAATACTTTCGGTTTCATCGTGAAGAAAAGAGCGGTGGCTTGCGCGGAAGGGATGGTGGCGTGGGTGGTGCGAGTTGGCGGAAAAGGGGCAAGGCGGTTGGGGCAAGGCAGGGGTGGGCGCGATGAATGCGCCGAGCGGGCGTGGAGGCTGGGCTAAAGAAATTTAAAAGGCGCGAGCCGCCTGGGCTCGAGTGGAGACGGCGGTGGGCGATGGCCCCGGGTGGTCACGTGCGAGGCGGCGGGGAGATTCTAAAAAATTTGGGTGGGTCGCGGATGGAGGGCCCACAGAGCCTCAGCGTAGCGGGCGCCACAGGTGGCGCCGCGGTAGCGGGCGAGGGTTGACTTCGTGAGCACCGCTGGGTCGGGCGTTAAGTCATCGAAAGGTTTTTGGCGGACGAAGGCCATGAGTTGGCCGAGCCACTCGGTGCTCTGCGACCACGTTGAGCTGACATCGACAAAAGTGTTGGGCTCGAAGCCGATGGTATGGCCGGGGCCGTTGTCAAAAAGGTAAATCTGGCCGGGCGCTTTCACCGTATCGTCATTGAGAATACTGCCGGCGAGGCGGAGGGCGACTTTACTGATGGCGGCGGCGGCCTCGTGGTCGGGATGGCGGTCGTGGTGCCAGAGCATGAAGGCGATATCTGGTTTGATCTCGGCGACGACGGCAGCGACGGCGCGCTTGGTGGATTCGTCGAGGTGGAAGCGACCGGAGGCGTAGTTGAGGAAACGCATCTCGATGCCGAGGTAGTGGGCGAGGGACTCGCTGATCTCCTTTAATTCTTGAGAGCGGCCCTTGGCGGCGGGCCAGTGGGTGTAGTCGCCGATGAGTGACAGGATGACGACGCGGTGATTTTTTTCGATGGCTTGGAGGAGCGTACCGGGAATGCCGAAGACGCAGTCGTCGTAATGGGCGCCGATGGCGAGGATTGTTTTGCGAGGGGAGGTGGCCATGGGTAAAAAGGTGCTGTGGGTGGGAGCGGTGGGCCGATCAAGTGCTGCTGGCGCGGGTGGAGACCTCGATCACGTCATGAGGTGCGGCCTCTTTTTGGCCGGCGGGGCTGACGCGGATGAAACGGGCTTTGGTGCGGAGGTCGGGGAGGTGGGCGGCGCCGAGGTAGCCCATGCCGCTCTGGACGCCGCCGATGAGGGTGGCGAGGACGTCATCGACGGAACCGCTGACCTCCTTGAGCGCCTCGATGCCCTCGGCGGCGACCTTGCGGGTGCGGTCATTTTTGTCGTGGCCA
Organism: Opitutus sp. GAS368; assembly: GCA_945903465.1. GTDB lineage: Bacteria > Verrucomicrobiota > Verrucomicrobiia > Opitutales > Opitutaceae > ER46. Next base: position 20,804 of record CAMDOF010000126.1, on the reverse strand, counting down.
TAGCGGGCGGCGCTGCCGGCCTTCATGGCGGCGAGGCTGCCCATGCCCCGGTATTGTTTATAAACCTTGCCGTTGATTTCGAGGATTTCTCCGGGGGCCTCGCGGCAGCCGGCGAGTAAGCCGCCGAGAATAACGGCATCGGCTAGGGTGAGTGCTTTGACGATATCGCCGCTCTTGGTGATGCCGCCGTCGGCGATGAGTTTAACCCCGGCTTTTTTGGCGGCGGTACTGGCGACAAAGAGGGCGGTGAGTTGAGGAATGCCGACGCCGGCGACGATACGCGTGGTGCAGATGGAGCCGGGGCCTTGGCCGATTTTGATGGCATTGGCTCCGCAGTCTCCGAGGAAAGTGACGCCGCTGCCGCTGGTGACGTTGCCGGCGATGAGTGTGAGGTTTTTGAATACGCTACGGAGGAGGCGGACGACCTCGCCGACGCCGGCGGTGTGACCGTGGGCGGTGGAGACGGCGACGCAATCGACCTGCTCGGAGACGAGGTGGCCGACGTGCTCGATGATTTTGTCGCGATCGAGGGCCCCGCTGGGGAGGCGTACGGGAGAGAGGGCGGCGCCGACGACGAGGCGGAAATTATCGTCGCGGGCGGGTTTGCGGCGGGATTTTGATTCGGCCGTGATGCGCTCGACATCGGAAGCGGTGATGAGCCCGTGGAGTTGATCGGCGTCGTCGACGACGAGCATTTTATTGATGCCGATATTAGCGGTGAAAAACCGATCGGCGGCCTTGATGGGGTCCTTGGCGACGGCGCGTTGTTTTTCGGTTTTGAGCTGGGCGCGGGGCGTCATCACCTCGGCGACGCGTTTTGTTTTGTAACGATCCTTGACGACATTACCGGAGAGGAGACCGGCGAGTTGACCGGCGGCGTCGACGACGGGGAAGGTGGAGAAGGTGAAGCGCTTTGCTTCGATCATGGCGAGCACGTCGCCGATGAGTTGTTCAGGTGCGACGGTGATGGGATCCTGAATCAGGCCATGGATGTGGCGTTTGACGCGAGCGACCTCCTTTACCTGGTCCTTCGCGGGCATATTATAATGGATGAGCCCGAGACCGCCGTTGAGGGCCATGGCGATGGCCATGCGCGACTCGGTGACGGTGTCCATATCGGACGAGATGATGGGAATTTGCAGGCGCAGGCTCTCGCTCAGGGAGGCGGCGGTATCGGCGTCCTTGGGCAGGATATCCGAGTAGAGGGTGGCGAGAGAGACGTCGTCAAAGGTGAGGGCCGTGGGTAAGTTGGCTCGAAAAAAGGCCTCGGCCGGCAGATAGTAATCAGCGTCGGCACCGGTGAGAGAGGGAGTCGTGGCAACCTTGGTCATAAGTTGCCATGAACGGAGTAGGTTTTCGGGCGGTGAGCGCAAACAGAAAGTCGAGTTTGCGCCGAAGCGAAGGGTGGTGTGAATTGGGCGTCGTGAAATATCGTCTGCAGTATCGTCGTTATGCATTACCCTTTCGTTCGCCGGTGCGAACGGGGCATGGGGTTTGGGCTGAGCGGGAAGGATTGATTGTGCGATTGGAGGACGAGGCGGGGGTGGCGGGGTATGGGGAGGCGGCGCCGATTCCTCATTTTAAGACGGAGACGGTGGATGCAGCGGAGGCGGGGGTACGGCTTTTGGGTGAATGGACGAGTACGGAGGAATTGGGTGAGTTACCGGCGGGGTTGGCGACGTTGCGGCAGGCGGTGGGAGCGGCGCAGGAGCGCGGGGCGGCGGCGGTTGGCGGGAGAGATTTTTTGGGGGTGGCGGCTTTGTTGTCGGCGGGGCGGGCGGCGTTTGCGCAGGTGGGTTCCCGGGTGGAGATGGGTTTTCGAGTATTTAAATGGAAGGTGGGGGTGGGGGATATCGCGGACGAGTTGGCGATGTTGGAGGACCTGTGCGCGGAGTTGCCGACGGGCGGTAAGTTACGGCTGGACGCGAACGGGGCGTGGGATCGGCGGCGGGCGGAGCGTTGTTTGGAGCGGTGCGCGGGGTGTCCGGTTGAATTTTTGGAGCAACCGATTGCCGCGGATGCGCGCGGGGCGGCGGATGTTTTGCTTGGTTTGGCGGGGGATTATCCGACGCCGGTGGCGCTGGACGAGTCGTTGGTCGGGGAGGAGGATATTGAGCGCTGGATAGGCGCGGGCTGGCCGGGGGTGTATGTGGTTAAGCCCGCGTTGTTGGGAGATGCCCGTGGGGCGATGGCCCGGTTGGCGCAGGCGAAGGCGGATGTGGTATTTTCCTCGGCGCTGGAGACAGCGGTGGGCGCGCAGACGGCGTTGCGACTGGCGTTGGCTTGGCCAGGGGAGCCGCGCGCGGTTGGGTTTGGGGTTTGGCCCCGGTTTGTCGATGATCGTTTTGACGGCCCCTTCGCGGCGCCGTTTTTTCGGGCGGAAGACGTGGCTCGTTTAAATCCGGAGGACGTATGGAGCGCGCTGAGCTGATGGCGGTGCTGCGAGCGACGGGCTGCTTAGAGAGGCGTGGTGGTTATTTTTTTTTACGAGATCCGCAGAGTAAGCCGATCGGGAACGTGGAGGCGGTTGGGGCGATGCGGGTGGACGGTAGCGGGCTCGCTTCGGGGGACGTTAATTTAGGTTGGCTGGGGGTGGCGACCGGCGGGACGAGTGGTCAGGTGAAATGGGCGCGGCACGACGAGCAGACATTGACGGCGGCGGTGCGGGGATTTGGGGCGCACTTTCAGATGGAGCGGGTGAATGCGGTTGACGTGTTACCGCCGTTTCATGTGAGCGGACTGATGGCGAGGGTGCGGTGTGCGGCGACTGGCGGTGATCATCTACCGTGGGCGTGGAAGCAGCTTGAGGCCGGGGACGTGCCGGGCTTGCCGGCGGCGGCTGATGGCTGGGTGATTTCGTTGGTGCCGACGCAACTGCAGCGATTGCTCCGTTGGCCGGCGCTCGTGGCGTGGTTGCGCGGCTTTCGTCTGATTTTACTAGGAGGTGGGCCGGTCTGGCCAACGCTGGCGGAGGCGGCGGCGCGCGCGGAACTGCGGATCGCGTTGAGTTATGGCATGACGGAGACAGCCGCGATGGTGACGGCGTTGTTGCCGGAAGCGTTTTTGGCGGGAGAGCGTAGCAATGGTCGGGCGTTGCCGCACGCCGCCGTGCGGGTTGATGAGGACGGGTTGCTGCGGGTGGCGGGTGCGTCGTTGTTTCGTGGCTATTTCCCTGAGGCGTGGGTGGCGCGGGAATTTGTGACGGAAGATTTTGGCCAGATTGATGCGCGAGGGCAGGTGTGGGTGCACGGTCGGCGAGATACGGTAATTATTACCGGCGGGAAAAAAGTGTTACCGGCCGAAGTTGAAGCGGCCCTGTTGGCGAGCGGAGAGTTATCGGATGTCGTGGTGCTGGGGGTGCGGGACGTGGAGTGGGGTGAAGTGGTGGTGGCTTTTTACCCAATAGAGCCGGGACGGGAGCCGGATTTAGGGCGGGCGGTGGTAGGCTTGGCTGCGTACCAGCGACCGAAGAGGTGGCAGGGGTTGGCCGTGTGGCCGCGGAACGTACATGGCAAGGTCAACCGGGCGGCGTTGCGTGAGCAGTGGGAGGGCACCTGAGCGGAGCGGCGGCCGCGCGGGTGGTTATTGGTTTGGGCGGGCGAGGCGGGGCGAGGCGGGGCGAGGCGGGGCGAGGCGGGGCGGGGCGAGGCGAGGTGGGGCGAGGCGGGGCGTTTTTTGACGCTGGCTCTGATGCCGCTGCCGGGTGGCGGGCGAGTAATTTTTCGGGTGTCACGCCCTGAGCTTGCCGCCTCCAAATTAAACCGGTTCGCTCTGGTACCCTCATGTCGCGATTTTTTTCCGCGTTCTCCGCCGAATCCAAGCTCGAGCCGCGTCCCGCGGCACGCTATGGGGGCGCGCTGGGCGGTCTCCTTTTTACCGGGTCGCGCCGCGCCTGCGAAACCCCGGCTGCAGGCGCTGCTCCGCGATGAGTTCGCCGATGTTCGGATCGTTGCGGCGGAGGCGTTGGCTTACCACGGTGAAACCACGGACGCGCTGGCGACTCTGGCCGAGATTATCGGCGGCGGGCAGCCTTACGACGTTCTCGCCACACTCAATACCCTCGATTATGCTGGGTCGCTCCGATCACGCCCCGCTCCCGCGCCGAGGCCATGGGGCGCGACCGGAAACTGACTGAGCCCGCTGACTGGATCCCAACCTACTTGCTTGGCCTAAAGTAAGTCTCTTTACTCACCTTAAAATTATGAAAAATCGTTCCGCTCGCGCCGTGCTTGGTGTGCTGGCATCCTTGGTTTGGTGGTTCGTTGGCATGACCGCGCCGGGTGCGGTGGCCGCCGACCAACCTAACATCCTCTGGCTTACGAGCGAGGATCACGGGCCCGAAATGGGCTGTTACGGCGACATCAACGCCCGCACGCCCAATATCGATGCGCTCGCGGCCAAGGGGATGATGTTCAAGCGCGCTTGGTCCAACCACCCGGTCTGCGCTCCGGCCCGGACCGCGATCGCTACGGGCCTGTACGGCGAGAGCTCGGGTGGGATCCATATGCGCTCGATGGTGGCGATGCCGGCCGGAGCCAAATTGTACCCCGAACTGCTGCGCGAGGCGGGTTACTTCACGACCAATAACAGCAAAGAGGATTACAACGTGCCGAAAACGGCGCGCACCTGGGATATATCCTCCAATCAAGCGCACTGGCGCAAACGCCCCGCTGGCCAGCCGTTCTTCGCCGTTTTTAACTCACTCAAGAGTCACGAGAGCCAGATCCGCACCCGCCCCCATAAGGCGATTACCGATCCGGCGAAGATGCGCGTGCCCGCGTATCACCCGGATATTCCTGCCGTTCGCGAGGACTGGGCCCAGTATTACGACAAGGTCAGTGAGGCTGACGCCGATGCTGGCGCGCTCCTCAAGGAACTGGCCGCGGACGGCCTCTCGGAGGATACGATTATTTTCTACTATGGAGATCACGGTAGTGGTATGCCCCGCAGTAAACGCTGGCCGTCGAATTCGGGACTGCATGTTCCGCTCGTGGTTCATTTTCCTCAAAAGTGGCGTCACCTCGCACCGAAGGAATATCAACCGGGTGGTCAATCCGACCGCATGGTGAGCTTTGTTGATCTCGCGCCGACGGTGTTAAGCCTGGCGGGAGTGCGCCCGCCTGCGTTGATGCAAGGTCATGCTTTTGCGGGAATTTATCAGACTGCGCCGCAGCCGTTCCTCTATGGCGCGCGCGGGCGGATGGATGAGTGCCAAGACCTCGTGCGCAGCGTGACCGACGGGCGTTATGTGTATCTCCGTAATTTTTTCCCGCACGTCTCCCAGGCCCAAAGGGTCGATTATCAGTTTCAGACGCCGACGACGCGCCTCTGGCATAAACTTTTTTCTGAGGGGAAAACCAATGATGCCCAGTCGATTTTTTGGCGTACGTCGAAGGCTCCGGAGGAACTCTACGATCTCCAGACGGATCGTGACGAAGTCAGGAATCTCGCGGCTTCACCCGCGCATCGCGAAGTCCTCGGAAAACTGCGGGCCGCTCAAAATGCCCACCTCACCGCGGTTCGCGATATCGGCTTCCTGCCTGAAGGCGAAATACATGCGCGCGCCGCCGGCGGATCGCCGTATGATATGGCGCGCGATGAAACTAAATACCCTTTTGCTCGGGTGTTCGCCGCCGCTGACCTGGCCTCGCGCCTCGATGCGGCGGCGGTCCCGCAGTTGCGCCGCCTGGCCACCGACGCCGACAGCGCGGTGCGTTACTGGGGTGTGCTCGGCTTCCTTATGCGCGGCGCCAACGCGGTGCAGGGCGATCTCACCTTGCTTCGCCGCGCGCTCAGCGACTCGTCGCCCCTTGTCCGGATTGTCGCGGCCCAAGCCACGGCCGCCCACGGTGTCGAGGCCGACCTTGCGCCGGCGCTCGCCGTGCTCCGCGAGCTCGCGCCGCCCGACAAAAACGGTGTCTTCACCGCGATGGCGGCCTTGAGCGCCATCGAGGCCCTCGGGGCCAAAGCCAGCTCGCTCCACCCGCTTGTGCGCACGCTGAACAGCGGGGTCGGCTCGCCGGATGCGCGCTTCAGTTCCTACATTCCGCGGCTCATCGCAAATATCACCGGTGCCGAGCCCGAAGCGCCCGCCGCCAAGGGCAAGGGCAAAAAGAAAGCGGGCAACCCATGATCTTTTTATTTCGCCCATGGTTGACGTTGTTCGCTGGCGTGACGGCTCTGGCGCCCGCTCTGGGAGTGGCGGCCGAGCCGGCGCGCCCGAACGTGTTGTTCATCGCGATTGACGATTTGCGCAATGATCTCGGTGCCCTGGGCGTGAGTCACGCGCGGACGCCACGGCTCGACGCCTTTGCCGCCTCCGCCCGCATCTTCACGCATCACTACGTGCAGGTCCCGACGTGCGGCGCCTCGCGTTGTGCGCTGCTCCGGGGTCGATATCCCAGCGAGCTCGCCCAAGTGGACAACGGAGGCATCGCCGCGACGCATGCCACTTGGGGCGATGCCAATCTGCCCGCTTGGTTTCAGCGCCACGGTTACCGCACCTACGCACTCGGCAAGATCACCCATCATCCCGGTGGTCGGACCGGCCACCTTTGGAATGAAGGACCCGAGGAGCTCCCCCATTCATGGACGCGGTCGTGGATTCCGACGACACCGTGGCGGGAGGCCGAGCGCATCATGCATGGCTATGCCAACGGGGTCCCGCGCACCCCGGGGAAGACGCCGCCGCTGGAAGCCTTCGATGGCCCCGACGACGCTTACCCCGACGCCTGGGTGGCGGATGAGGCGGTGAAAAATCTTCGTGAACTCGCCCGTTCTCCCGCGCCCTGGTTTTTCTCGGTGGGTTTTTTCAAACCCCACCTCCCGTTTGCGGCGCCGCAGCGTTACTTTGATTTACACGATCCGGAAAAGATCCCCGCCCTGGAAACGGCGGCGGCGGCAAAACCGGCCTGGCCCTCCGGTTGGCATGCGAGCACGGAGTTCCGCACGAACTACGGCCATGGCGGCCGCGACCCGGCGACGGATCCCGCCTATGCTCGCCAGCTGCGCCATGCTTACGCCGCCAGTGCGAGTTATGTGGATACCCAAGTCGGTCGCGTTCTCGAGGCGCTGCAGACGCTCGACCCCGCCGGAAACACGATTGTGGTCGTCTGGAGCGACCACGGTTTCCTGCTGGGCGAGCATGCCATCTGGGGCAAGCACTGCCTCTACGACAATGCCCTGCGCTCACCCTTGTTCATCCGTGCTCCCGGTCTCCGCCAACCCGGCGCGAGCAGTGCCGCTCTCGTCGAGGCCGTGGATATTTTCCCCACGCTCACGGATCTCTGCGGACTGCCGTTGCCGGCGAAGTTGGATGGTCGTAGCCTGCGCGCGCAGCTCGAGGTTCCGGCGGCGCCGTCGACAAAACCCGCGCGGGCCTTTTGGCGAGATGAGGGACGCTCCATTCGCACCGACCGCTGGCGCTTGATCACGACGCGCTCCGCGGACGGGGCGCCTCAGTATGAACTTTTTGACTACACCAATGATCCGGCCGAGACCCGCAATGTGGCGGTCGCCCACCCGGAAATCGTCCGCGACCTCCAAGGTCAAATCGCCCGTGGACCCGCTTTTCCGGGGCCCACCCAAGATGCCAAAAAGAAAAAGAAATTGGCTGGTATTTTCCCGCAGCCGTGAATGGGGAAAATGCCCAACGTCGCCCGCGGGGCCAGGTCCAAGGTTGCGGGCGGAGCGCCCCTAACCTTCCGCCACCGGGTGCCCCAGCCCCGGGCTTCCCGCGCGAAAGCTCACGAGCAAAAAAAACGAGATTCAGACAGCCCGACTTACTCCCATGAATAAAATAATATCCACGCGCCGACGCTTCGCCGCGCTGCTTGCCACCGGCGGACTCCTTTTTGGCCAGACCCCCGTGGTGGCAGCGGCGCCTCCGGCCGAGGCGAAGAACGTTCTTTTCCTCATCGCCGACGACCTTAACAACATGCTCGGGGCTTATGGCGATCCGCTCGCGCGCACGCCCAATATTGATAAACTCGCGGCCCGCGGAGTGCGTTTCGAGCGCGCGTACTGCACGTATCCGCTCTGCGGCCCGAGCCGTAATTCGATGCTGACGGGGCTCTATCCTAACAGCACCGGCATCCACGCCAATTCGCAGATTTTTCGTCAGACGATTCCCGATCAGATCAGCTTGCCGCAGGCCTTCCGGCAACAAGGTTGGTTTGCGGGGCGCATCGGAAAACTGTATCACTACGGGGTCCCGAACTCGATCGGCACCGTTGGGCACGACGACCCGGCCTCCTGGGAGCTTCAGCTTAACCCCGCGGGCGTTGATCGCACCGAGGAACATCCCAAAATCAACACGCTCATTCCCGGTCAGTTTGGCGGCACGCTGAGCTGGTACGCCTCGCTGAAAAGCGATGAGCATCACACTGACGCGATGCTCGCTGCCGATGCGGAATGGGTGCTGGAACGTTGCGCCCAGAAACGCCAGCGCCCCTTCTTTCTGGCCGTCGGTTTTTTCCGGCCGCACACGCCCTACGTCGCGCCGAAAGATCCTTACTTCGGTTATTACCCGCGCGAGAAGATGCGCATCGTGCCCAATATCAAAGAAGATCAAGCGGACATCCCTCCGGCCGGCCTCGCCAGTTATAAGCGCGAGCAGGATGTGATGACTGACGACCAACGCCGCGATGCTCTGCAGGGCTATTACGCGAGTATCAGTTTTATGGATGCGCAGGTTGGGCGGGTGGTGAATGCCCTCGACCGGCTCGGGCTCGCTGAACGGACGATTATCGTCTTCACCAGCGACCATGGCTACCATACGGGCGAGCATGGCCTGTGGCAGAAGCAGAGCCTCTTTGAAGAAAGCGCCCGCGTACCGCTTCTGATCGTCGCCCCCGGTGTGTCGAAGATGAAGGCGGTCGCGGCGGCTCCCGTTAGTCATCTGGATCTTTTTCCGACCTTGGCAGAGCTCGCGGGCGTCAAGCCCCCGGGAAATCTCCAAGGCCAGAGCCTCGTGCCGCTGTTGCGTGATCCGACCGCCGCGGGGCGGGGCTGGGCCCTCACCCAAGTCAACCGGGCCGGGGGTCCGGGTGGTGGCAAGGGCAAAGGCAAGGCGGGCGCGGCGAAGGCGGAGGCGGGGGGCGGAGGTTTTTCTGGGTATAGCCTGCGCACGCCGCGCTGGCGTTACACGGAGTGGGACGCGGGAAAAAAAGGTCGCGAGCTCTACGACCACGACAACGATGCCCGCGAGATCACCAACCTCGCGACGTTGCCCGCGCACGCCGCGACGGTCGCGACGCTTTCCGCGCAATTGCAGGCCGCGGCGAAGACCACGTTTCCGGCTTCGGGGAAAAGCCCCGTCGTGACCGAGGGTCTTTGGATGCCGATGCTGCTCGCCCCTTAACCAGCCCCTTCGCATCGATTCTTCCGCCGCTTTCGCCCCCCCCATGAAATGCCTCCACCGTCTCGCCGGCGCCAGCCTCCTCGGTTGGGCAGCGCTGCTTCTTCCCGCCGCCCTCGCCGCCGAGCGTCCGCCCAATATCGTCCTGATCATGGCTGACGATTTCGGCTATGAGGCCGTCACGGCCAATGGCGGTGAGTCCTACCAGACGCCGCACCTCGACCGGCTCGCGGCGACCGGAATGCGTTTCGAGAATTGCTATGTCCAGCCGCTCTGCACGCCGACGCGCGCGCAGTTGATGACCGGAATCTACAATGTTCGAAACTACATTGAATTTGGTATCCTCGATCTGAAGGCGACGACGTTTGGGCAGCTCCTTAAACGGGCGGGCTATGCGACGGGGATCTGCGGAAAGTGGCAGCTGCAATTGGATCAGGCGAAGGGTTTACCGCAGCACTTTGGTTACGACGAATCCTTGCTGTGGCAGCAGACGAGGCGGCCCCCGCGCTACGCGAATCCGGGGTTGGAACTTAATAGCGAGGAGATCGATTATCGCCACGGCGAGTACGGGCCGAAACTCATCAACGATTTCGCCCTCGAATTCATCACGCGCCACCGCGAGCACCCGTTCCTGCTCTACTACCCAATGATTCTGACCCACGACCCGTTTCAACCCACGCCAGATAGTCCTGAGTGGAACCCCCTGACCAAGAGCGAGGAACTGCAGAAAAACGTCAAGCACTTCGCCGACATGACCGCGTACATGGACAAGATGATTGGCCGGCTCGTCGCAAAACTCGAAGAGCTCGGCCTGCGCGAAAACACGCTCGTCGTTTTTCTGGGCGACAACGGGACCGGGGTTGGCGTCAGCTCGCGCTTCAAAGGTGCCGATTATGCCGGTGGCAAAGGCACCGGCACGGTGCGCGGCAATCATGTGCCATTGATTGCGAACTGGCCGGGCAAAATTCCCGCGGGGCGGGTTAATACCGACTTGGTTGCGAGCGTGGATTTTTTGCCGACGCTGTGCGCGGCCGCCGGTGCGAAGGTCCCCGCGGCGCTCCAAATTGACGGTCGCAGTTTCTGGCCCCAGTTGCTCGGGCAAAAAGGCGAGCCGCGCGAGTCGTTTTACGTGTGGTACGCGCGCAATGGCGGGCCGACGGCGACCTTCGAATACGCCCAGAGCGCGACGCACAAGCTCCACCGCGACGGTAAATTTTATGATCTCACGGTAGATCGTTTTGAGACGAGGCCCCTGCTGGTGGCCACGCTCACCGGAGCGGCGGCGGCTGAGGCCAAGAAACTCCAGACCGTGCTCGATCAGTACGCCCGGGCGCGCCCCAAGCATCTGGCTGAGCACGTCGCCAAGAAAACGAAAGGCAATTAGACATCCGCTGCCAATCATGCTTCCCGGTTGTCATGATAGTCGGCGCCGGCCACTCGATGGCCCGGCGGCCTCCGGCGGGCCGGAAGCCGAGCGAGGCTTCCTCGGGTGGGCTGGTTGGGGCCGCCGCTTACGGTCGCTTCCCGGCGATCCCGCCACCTCATTCACTTTAGCTTTGCCGGCCCGTTGAATTTTTTGCCCGATGGTGTCTGGGGTCCCACCGAAGCGAAAACCAGCCGCGCCGGCTGGTCGAACCCTGCCCTGACCGCTATATTTCATTTTCCCATGCGCCTTTTCCGCTTAAAATTTACTCCGGCACTTTTGATGTCCGCTGCTCTGGCGGTGGCTGCCGATAAGCCCAACCTCCTTGTGATTATGGCCGACGATCTCGGCTACGGCGACGTCTCCGCTTATGGTGCGACGGCGTTGCACACGCCTCATATCGACCGGCTGGCGGCCGACGGGCTCCGCTTCACGAGTGGCTACTGCACGGCGTCCACCTGCACGCCGACGCGTTATTCGTTTTTGACGGGCAGCTATGCGTTTCGTCGCAAGGGGACGGGGATTGCCCCGCCGAACGGGCATCTTGTGGTGCCGCCGGGCGCGTTGACCATCGCGGGTATCGCCAAAGCGGCCGGCTACCGCTCCGCCGTGATTGGCAAGTGGCACTTGGGTTTAGGCCTCGAGGGGAAAGGTCCCGATTGGAATGGCGTGATCGCGCCCGGCCCCCGCGAGCTCGGCTTTGATTACAATTTTCTCTTGCCGACCACCAACGATCGAGTTCCCCAAGTTTACGTGGAAAACGATCGCGTCCTCAATCTCGATTCCCGCGATCCGCTCTGGGTGGGGAATAATCGGCCCGGCGGCGAGCATCCCACCGGTATCAGCCATCGTGATACGTTAAAAATGGATTGGTCTCATGGGCATAATGGAACGATTCACAATGGCATCAGCCGGATCGGTTTTTATACTGGGGGGAAAACTGCGCGCTTCCGCGATGAAGACCTCGCGGATAAGTGGATTGAAAAGTCCAATGCCTGGCTCGAAGCAAATCGCACTCGGCCCTTTTTTCTGTTCTTCGCCTCTCATGACCTCCATGTGCCGCGCATGCCGCACGAGCGATTCCAAGGCGCGACGACGCTGGGCTACCGGGGAGACTCGATTATCCAGCTGGATTGGTGCGTCGGCGAATTAATGAAGACCCTCGACCGCTTGGGCCTCGCTGAAAAAACGCTCGTTGTGCTCTGCTCAGACAACGGCCCCGTGATGGACGACGGCTACAAGGACGGTGCGCTGGAGAAACGCGGTAACCACCGGCCCGGCGGTCCGTTCCGCGGCGGCAAATATAGCGTGTATGAAGGGGGTACGCGCACGCCGTTCATCACCCGATGGAAGGGGCGCATCAAGCCCGGCGTCTCGACCCAAGTCGTTGCCACCATTGACCTCGCCGCCAGCCTCGCCGCCATCACGGGCACGCCGCTTCCCGCCGGGGCCTGCCTCGACAGTTTTGACGTCTCGGGCGCGCTTCTCGGCGTGCCGGGTGCCCGTGGGCGCGCGCATCTCGTGCAGCAGGACAATGGCGGAACGGGTAATTTTGGTTTTCGCGTCGGTGACTGGAAGCTAGTCCGTGCCGACACGGAGGAAGCGAATAACGAGATCGTCGAACGGCCGCTGCAACGCACGAGCGTCCCGCGGTTCCAGCTCTTTGATCTCGCCAAAGATCCCGCTGAAACCAGCAACGTGCTCGCACAGAATCCGGTGATCGGCGATCGCCTCAAAGCGGAGCTAGCCGCGCTGATCGCGGCGGGGCGCACCCGGCCGTGATCGTGAGCGCCTTCCCTCAAAAAAATCTCCGACCGCACGCTCTTTTGAATACCCGCAATTTCCCGGTTTCGCGCTGGTTCGTGACGGGTGGCCTCGACCGTTCCGAGGAAAAGCGCTTCGCTTGGTTGCGTCGTGCTGAACCGATGGGCGCGATGGGTTGGCCCACTTACCCTCCTGTTTAATTCTATGAACCTCCTGAAAAATATTCACTTGATCTGCCGCCTGCTGGTACGCGTGAGCGCGGCGGTGGCGTTGGCGGCGACGGCTTTGGTGGCGGCGACGGTAAAGCCACCGCACATTATCTTCGTGATGGCTGATGACATGGGCTGGGGCCAGACCGGCTACCGGGGGCATCCGGTCTTAAAGACGCCCCATCTCGACGCGATGGCGGCGAGCGGCCTGCGCTTTGAACGTTTCTACGCGGGTGGTCCCGTGTGCTCGCCTACTCGGGCCTCGGTGCTGACCGGCCGCTCGCACGAGCGCGCTGGCGTCCTGAGTCACGGTTATGCGCTGCGCTTGCAGGAAAAGACGGTCGCTCAGGCGCTGCAGGGGGCGGGCTACGTCACCGGCCATTTCGGCAAGTGGCATCTCAACGGCCACCGCGGTCCAGGGGCGCCGATCCTCGCGGGCGATCCGCGGCATCCAGGAAAGTTTGGGTTCGATGAATGGGTGTCGGTCTCGAATTTTTACGACGTTGATCCTTTGATGAGTCGCGCGGGCAAGATCGAGGAATTTAAGGGCGACTCTTCTGAGGTTGCGGTAGCCGAGGCCGTGAAATTCATCGATAAGAATCGAGGGGGGGGCAAACCCATGTTTGCCGTCATTTGGTATGGCTCTCCGCACAGCCCGTACAAGGCCGGTCTGGCGGACAAGACGGCTTTTGGCGGGCTCAATGAATCCTCGGCGAATCATTATGGCGAGTTGGTGGCGATGGATCGGAGCATCGGCACCTTGAGGAAAAAAATCCGCGAGTTCGGTCTCGCCGAGAGCACGCTGCTGGTTTTTTGCAGTGACAACGGCGGCCTACCTGACGTCAAACCGGAGACGGTCGGTGGGCTGCGCGGTTTTAAGGGCAGTGTCTATGAAGGCGGTATACGGGTGCCGGGAATTATCGAGTGGCCAGGCGTGATTCAACCGCGCGTGACCGACTATCCGGCGTGCGTGATGGATCTTTTCCCCACCGTGGTGGAAATCGTTGGGTTACCTTCCAATGTAATGATAAAACCGCAGGACGGCATCAGTCTCAAACCGCTCTTCGCTCGCGAAGTTGGTCCGCGCGGGCAGCCCTTCGGTTTCCGGTACCAAGGCAAACGCGCGCTGGTGGCTGATCGCTACAAACTACTCACCAAGGATTTTGCCAGTGGCCAGTTTCAACTTTATGATCTGGTGGCTGACCCAAAAGAAACGCATGATCTGAGCAGTGAGCGCGCGGAGATTGCGGAACGGATGAGAAAGCAACTGCTCGATTGGAACCAGAGCATGGACGCGAGTTTGGCGGGCCGCGATTATCCCGAAGGCAAAGTTTCCCCAGCCGATCCTGAGCCGATTAATTGGTATGAGCACCCCTCTTATCAACCCTACTTGGCCGAGTGGAAGCTGCGGTGGGAATATGCCAGCTATTTGAACACCGAGCGCAAAGGCGCCAAGGCGGCGAAGAAAAAATAATCACGCGCCGCTGAGTGGTTGCCAGAGCGTGAATTCCGGCCCTCGGCCCGCCGTTTTTTAGCGGCATCGGGAGATGGATTTAGCGGGAGGTCTTTGGGTTTTTGAATCGTGACTGCCGTGATGGGTCGCGGAGCCACCGGCCCCCAGCGATCTGTTAACGTCGCCGAGGGCGCTTCCCTTTATTTGCCCGTCATCTCCTCCGCCAGGGCGCGCATTAGCCGGTCGAGATAGTCTGGTAGGTTGGGGCCGAAAAATGACATCGTGCGCGGCTCGTAGCCATCGAGGTGATAATAGCGGGCCGGAATCACGTAGCCGATGTAATCGCCGTTGAAGCTGGTGATCGCCGTGCTGAATCCTTGAGCGCGCAAAGACGCCTTGATGCCGAGCCCGAGCTCGCCGCTGAAGTCGCACGGCGTGGAGAGCCAGAGCGACTGATTAAGTCGAAAAACCTGCAGGTAACTTTGACTTGAAACGGGTAATAATTTCGCGGCGAGCCACGGGCGAAGACGGATGCCATCCGTCACTCGGGCATGCAGCGAGGGCAAGTCTACTTCCAGCCCGAGCAGCCCAAAGTTTACCGACGACGTCAGGGCGACCGCGGGCATCTGCGCGATCGTTTTCAGAGCGAGCGCTCGTCCCATTTTTTCGGCGCCCCGAAAACCTTGGTCACCTGCCACGGGTCCATGGCTGCCCACTTCGCCGGCCAAGAAGATGGCGGTGCCACCGAGGGCCTCCTCGACGGCCTGCGCCCAGCATCCGGGATAGTCGGCGCTAAACTGCATCATGCTGCCTGGCAAAACCGTGGCGTGCGCTGCGTAGCTGCCAAGCACGCCGGTGCGCCCGTCCTTTTGTTTGAAGAGTGCAAAACTGAATTCGGGATCAACTGAGCCCACCGCGCCCACGAGCCGGTTCTTCACAAATTCCGGCGCCGCGAAACTGCCGTGTCCGAACGAAGCCGGCTTGAGGTCGGCGATCGCTGCCAGCACCGCGGTGACAATTCGGTCCGCCATCCAGACGCGCACACCCGCTTGGTAGCCGCCGGAAAAACGTTCCGCGACCAGGCCCTCGCCCCATCCGCCCAGACCGCAATGGGTGTGCGTCGCACTGAGGTAAATGTGCTCGCGATCCAGTCCGGCCTCGGGTTTGAGCCGCGCCGCCACCAACGCGGTGACCTCCGGCGGTATGATCAATGCATCCACCCCGACCATCACTCCCAGCCGCGGGCCCACCTTGAGTGCCACGGCCTTGACCATGAGCACATCATGTCCGCCGGTCGCCGGTCTCCCTTGACGATTACCGAAGCCGGCGAGCGGCAACGAACGGAACCGTCCCTGCATGGGATCGTCCACGGTCGCGTTTAGCGTGGGGGTGAGTTGGGCGCGGCCGAATCCTGCGGAGAGGGTGCCGCGCGCCAGGAGGTTTGTGGCCGACCGCTCTTGCAGGCGTGCGACCGTTTCGAGGTAGTAGGGTTCACGAAAATACGGCCGGTAATCGACCCCGTCCAAGCCCGCGAGGAGCATCGCCAGGAGCAGGAGCGCCAACCCCGCGATGAACCGCTGCAGTTTTCGTTTCCAAGTTTTCACGCCTTCGTTCATGCACAACGCGGAGCTGCTGATGAGAACAAAATTACCCCAAGGCCTCGTCTGGATGATGTTACTAACAGCCCAGGCTTGGTGCGGTGATTTTCGCGCGGGTAGTGCGGTTCGCGTCGTGACGCCGAGTCCGTTGCTCGCGGTGTCGGGTGGGATGGGGCCAGCGCGACTCGCGTTGGAAAAAGCGGGTGAACTCACGGTCAGGGCGCTGGTGATGGCGGACTCGGCTACGACGATTGCAATTGTGAGCGCCGACTTCCTCGGGTTCCCCGCCGCGCTGGGTGACCGGGTCCGCCGAAAGGTCAAAGCCATCCGTCCCGAAAACATCCTGATCGCGGCGACGCACACGCATAGTGCGCCCGACGCCTACGGTTTTCCCGATGGCAGGGGCGGCACAGCGGCGGATTTGCCCTATCTCGATTCGGTTTGCGCGCGCATGGTCGAAGCGATCGACGAAGCGTGGGCCAAGGCGCAGCCGGCCATTCTGAAAATCGCCTCGGGTGAGGCCAAGGGGAAGATTGCCTACAACTACTACGCGGAGCACCTTTATGATCCGCGCTGCCACGTCATCCAGTGCCTCGGAGCTGACGGCCAACCTATCGCCACGTTGGTCAACTACGCCATCCACCCCGAAATCATCGGATCCGCGCGCGGAATTTGCAGTCCGGATCTGATCGGGCCTCTCTACGATCGCTTGCGGGAAAAGGGCGGTGGCGTCGGCATTTTTATCAACAGTGCGCAAGGCGGCATGGTCACGGCGGACAACCGTCGGCCTGAGGGTAAAGAGAAACGTGATTGGGACGAGTGCGTGCGGATCGGCAACCTCTTGGCCGACGAAGCGCTCCGCCTTGTGGACAACGCACCAGCGCAAACGGCTCCGCAAATAATGTGTCGCGCCCGCCGGTTAACATTCCCGGTGGACTCGGCTGAGCTCCGCGCGGTGATGGCGGCCTCGCCTCTGCAACTGGGCAAAAAAGATGCGATGAACATCAGCACGCAGTTTAATCTGATCAACCTCGGCAACGCGCAGATTCTCACGATCCCAGGCGAAGCCCTGCCGAACATCGGATTCTACCTGAAACGGACGATGCGCGGTGAGCACAACCTGCTCTTCGGCCTCTGCAACGACGCCTTCGGTTACATTCTGACCCGCGTTGATTGGGGTAGCTTCAAAGCCTACGATTATGTTTCGCGCGTCTGCCTGGGCGAGCGGACTGGCGAGATCTTAATCGAGGCCGCGCTGAAATTCGTGGCGGAATCGCCCGCCCCCGAAAAATTAAAGGAGCGCACTTTTTGAGCGAGGAACCCGGCGTCATGGCTCATCCCGAACCACCGAACTTCCTCGCCGGCGTCATCGAGGGGTTCTATGGGCAGCCGTGGAATCAGGCGGAGCGCCTGCAGGTGTTTGAGCGGATGGCGGCGTGGGGACTCAACACTTATCTCTACGCACCGAAGGACGACCTGAAGCACCGGGCGTGGTGGCGTGAGCTCTACACGCCTGAGCAAATGAACGCCTTCGCCGACCTGCTGGCGGGCTGCCAAACTCGCGGACTCCAGTTTATCTACGCGCTGAGTCCCGGGCTAGACATCCGCTATGGCGAGGAGGCGGAGCTCGAAAAACTGCGGCAACGTTTCGCCCAGATGCTCGCGGCAGGTTGCCGGCACTTCGCGCTGTTGTTCGATGATATTCCGGACCGGATGAATCCGGCTGATGGGGAGCGCTTCGGCTCGTGCGCGGCCGCGCAGGCTCACGTCACCAACGCGATGGCCCGCTGGATCCAAGAACGCTCGCCAGGTGCGCGGTTGCTTTTTTGTCCGACGCCTTATTGCGGACGCATGGCGGAGCGAAACCTCGGTGGGGCGAATTATCTTGAGACTATCGGTCGGGAACTGCGGCCGGAGATCGACATCTGCTGGACGGGCCCGGAGATCGTTTCGCGCGAGATCACGCTACCGCCGCTTCACGCGTTGACCCGCCTCCTCCGGCGGCAGCCGATTATCTGGGATAATCTTTATGCCAATGATTACGATGGGCGCCGTTTCTACGCCGGTCCATACGCGGGGCGCCCTCCTGAGTTGCGCGGGGCCGTGAGAGGCGTGTTACTCAATCCCAACTGCGAGTTTGCCCTGAATTTCGTGCCCTTGCGGACGTTCGCGGAGTTCCTTCGGTGTTCGGGAACGTGGGAGCCGCGCGCGGCCTACTTATCGGCGATGTCGGCGTGGTGGCCGCATTTCGCGACCGCCGGCCAGCCGGTGGCACTCGCGGACCTGGTGCTGCTGGTCGACGGTTATTACTTGCCGTTTACGGAGGGGGCGGCCGCGGAGGAATTTTTTCAGCAGACGCGTACCTTGCTCGTCAACGATCCGGCCACCTGGGGCGAAGACGCTGTCGCCTTTCTTCGGTTGAGCGCCCGATTGCGCGAACTCTGCACCCGCCTCGCGGACCTGATTGACCGCCCCTTGTTTTACGCGCTCAGTCGCCGCCTCTGGGAACTGCGGGAGGAACTCGATTTGCTCGAGCGCTACGTCAACGCGAGGATGGTGGATCCCTTGGCCCGCGTGGCGTGCCATTCTGATTTCCATTTACCCGGCACCTACCGCGGTGGGCTGGTCTCCAAACTGCAAGGGCTCCTGGCCGCGCAGCCGGACGGATCATTCGACGGGGCGGCGCGGCCATGAGTGAGTGCACCCTAAGAACCGGTTGCGCGGCCGATGCGGCGGGGGGCTATCACGTCTGTTTGCGGACGGGGAACTTTGGGCAGGACGGCGAACCGTTTTATCGCGATGATCCGGCGGCACTCGGGCGGATTTATGTCGGCCCGTATCTCGCCTTTGAACCGGAGCTGAGCCTCATCCTCGAGGATGGGCACGGCATTTGCGGCTATGCGCTGGGGGCGTTAGATTCCCGGCACTTTTTCGCTCGCTACGAGCGCGAGTGGCGCCCGGCGCTCTGTGCGCAATTCGCGGCTCCCGCGGGTGATCCCGTCCGTTGGACTCGCCTGCAGGCGGCCTACCACAGCTACCATCATCCGGATTATTTCACCCCGGAACCCTACGCCGACTATCCTTCGCATCTGCACATTGATCTCTTGGCTCGCGCCCAAGGTCGCGGCTACGGCCGGCGGATGGTGGCGCAGCTGTTGGGCCTGCTTGAGAAAAGAGGTTCTCCCGGTGCGCATCTGGGTATGAGTATGATGAATACGCCCGCCCTTGGCTTTTACCAGCGGCTCGGCTTCCGCGAGCTGTTCCGCTCCGGCGAAAGCGCCGGTGGGAGCATTTACCTTGGTCGGAGTCTTCGGCGATGAACTCATTCGGCCGACGATTGAGCCAAAGAATCGTGCCGGCGCTCACGTCCCTGAGCGAAAACCCGTATTTTTCAGCGATTCGTGTCGGCATGGTGGCGGTCGTGCCGCTGACCATTATTGGCGGGTTTTTTATGATCGGGTCCTACCTGCCGCTGCCGGGCTGGGAAGAGCGCATTGAGGCGTGGCTTCCTATCCTGCAAATCCCCGTGACGGCGACCTTTGGCCTGCTCGCCGTGTTCGTCTGTTTTGCGATCGGTTACGACTTGGGCAAGCGGATGCGGCAGGAGGCGGTGGTCAGCGCCACGATGGCGACGCTGATTTTTCTACTCATCCAAATTCAGCCCAAGGATCAGGCCTTCGCGATGGACGGACTCGGCTCCAAGGGCATCTTCACCGCGATCCTCATCGCACTCATCACGGTACGGATTCAGAAATTATTTAACGATCGGCAGATTGTCATCAAACTGCCGGCCAATGTGCCGCCAGTGGTTTACGCATCGTTTCTCTCGCTTAGTCCGATGCTCTTCCTCGTCGTGATTTTTTGGATGATCCGGTTCGTGCTTGGCGTTGACATCAACGATCTCGTGCAAGGCGCGTTCAAGCCGCTCCTCTTCGCGCTCAACACGCTGCCGGGCATTTTGGGGTATGCGTTTCTGGTCACGCTACTTTGGTCAGTGGGTATTAATGGCGATAACGCGCTGGATGCTATCGTCGCGCCGATTTTTCTCCAGTTCCTCGCTGCCAACGTCGAGGCCACCACCCGAGGCCTGCCCTTGCCGTACGTCACCGCGAACGGTTTTTTTACAACGTTCGTCAACGTCGGCGGTACCGGGGCAACGCTCGCGCTTGCGCTCGTGTTATGGAACTCGCGGGAGCCGGGTTTTCGCCAAGTGAGCCGTCTCGCGTTGCCCACCCAGATATTTCAAATCAACGAGCCCATCTTCTACGGCCTGCCCATTGTTTTGAATCCGATTTTCATGGTGCCGTATATCCTGAATGCACTGCTGCTCACCGGGTGCTCCTACCTGCTCATCGATCTCGGTCTCATCCACAAGCCGTTCGTCAACGTACCGTGGACTACGCCGCCGATGATCGGACACTATCTCGTTACCGGCGGGGATTGGCGCGCTGCCGTTTGGGGCGGGGCCTCCATTGTGATGGCGATGGCGGTGTACTATCCGTTTGCGAAATCCGCGGAACGTCAGCGGTTAAAGCAGGTGCGACCCGGGTCGTAGCGGCGCGCCCACGCTTTGGTCCTCGCCGCCACTTTTTTGGTAAGGGCTTGGGCGTTCTGGGTCGTATTCAGGCTGATTCCCGATCGTTCTGGGTCGTGCGGCCCCTCGGTCGAGAGAGGCGCGCTGACGCGGTTTCTGCTGATGGGGCCAAGGCTTTGATGGTGGGGCGGACGATGGCCTGCGTTCGGTTGGCTTCCGGAGCAGAGGGGAACGGTGACTCCCTCCCAAGAAACAGCTTCTGTAAGTCGTTGGTAGAAAGAGAAAACTGTTTCTTCCCGTCGGGGCCAAAACTTGTTTTGGTGGGGAGGCTCTCATGCTGCAGGGGCGACAAGAGTGTCGCCCATCCGACGGACCGGCGACACTCCTGTCGCCGATGGTGGCCACGAAGGCGTGCTTCGCTCCCCCACCACCCACCCTCTCGCGCTCCCATGAAACAGCTTCTGC
>CAMDOF010000125.1 GCA_945903465.1 Opitutus sp. GAS368 | reverse complement strand
ATACGCCGGTCGCGGGCTGATGAGTCGAGCCTTTCAATTAATGCTGCGATTTGCTCGTAAACGGAACCACCACCCCATCAATTTGAACGTGCTAAAGCACAATCCGGCGATCGGTTGGTATCAGAAAAACGGCTTTCAGATTACGAGTGATGGTGGCGCCCATTTTGTGATGTTGCATGTCGCGGCACAGGCAGGCTCCCCGTAAGAATTTGTTAGAAAAATTAAACCACAAAAACCTATGATCTCAGTATTTGGTTCGTTAGTCGGCGACGAAGAAATCGCGAACGTCACCGCTTGTATGAAAAGCCAGTGGATGGGCTTTGGCGGCAGTGTCGCCAAATTCGAGCAGCGCTTCTCGGAAAAATATGCAGTGGCCAATTTCGCCATGGTGGACAGCGGCTCCAACGCACTGTTCATGGCCGTCAGCCTTCTCAATTTGCCGCGCGGGTCGGACATCATCCTCCCTTCGTTTACGTGGGTGTCGTGTGCCCAAGCGGTGATTATGGCCGGCCACCGGCCCCTGTTTTGCGATGTCGATCCGGTGACGATGAACGTGCGCCGGGAGGATGTTGAGCCTCTCCTGACCCCCAATGTCCGAGCGATCATGGTTGTCCACTATGCCGGTCTCGCGGTCGAACTGGATGCCTTGCTCGATCTGAAGCTCCCGATCATTGAAGATGCCGCCCATGCGGTGTGCTCCACCTACAAGGGCCGCCCATGTGGGGCGATAGGTGATGTCGGCATCTACAGTTTTGACGCGGTCAAGAACCTCACCACCGGTGAAGGCGGTGGTATCGCCTGCCGGGAGTCCACCTGGATTGACCGGGCAAAGGTTCTGCGTTATTGTGGGATTGGGAAGTCTGGCTTCGAGGCCGCCGTGGCCAACGCCAAAGGAAAATCTCGGTGGTGGGAGTATAACATAGCCGAACCCTTCATTAAAATGTTACCGACAAACATAGCGGCTGGCATTGGTCTCGCCCAACTCGACCGCATCGACCAACTACAGATCCGACGTGCCGAGGTCTGGGCGGCATATCAGCGGGAGTTTGCCTCGATGCCGTGGGTGCGAACACCGGTCGAAGCAACCACCGGCGACACGCATTCCTACTTCACCTATTGCGTGCGCGTGACCAAGCGTGACGAACTCGCCCGCTTCTTACTCGATAATCAAGTTTACACCACGCTACGCTATCATCCGCTCCACCTCAATGGACTCTACGGTCAGACCAATGTCCGCCTGCCAAACTGTGAGGCGTTGAACGAAGACGCGCTCAGCATCCCGTTGCACCCCCGCCTGTCAGATGATGAGGTCGGGAAAGTTATTGAGTTGTTCAAAATGTTTGGGAAAACCCACGCGCTTTGAAGCACCCCCGGCGCGTTGCTCGGCTCAGCATATCTTAAACATGCGAGGCCAAATCATTGGAATCGACGCTGGAAACACCCGCTCCGGTGGTGGATTGACCTATCTGAGTGAGATGATCAATGCAGCGGACCCCCAAAAATCGGGTGTTGAGCGGGTCATCATTTGGGGTAACAGTGCTGCACTCGCGCGGATGCCGGAACGTCCTTGGTTGGTGTTACGACACCAAAAAGAGCATGACGCATTCAATGCGTCCGGTTTTTTGTGGCAACTCCGCAAACTTGAAGGGAAGGCGCGCACCGAGAAGTGCGACCTGCTGTTCTTTCCGGGCAGCACTTACCTGGGCGACTTTCATCCCTACGTGGCCGTTTCCCAGAATATGCTTCCATTCAGTCCCGTTGAACGTGCCCGTTTCGGCATGGGTTGGACGCAAATGCGTCTGAGGCTGCTAGAAAACATGCAGGCGCGGACTTTTCGACGCGCCGAAGGGATGATATTTCTCACGCAATGGGCCAAACTCGGGATTGAGTCCTATCTTCGAAGGCAATACCGCCGCTCCCGGATCGTTCCGCATGGGATCTCTCACCGATTCTGTCGTGCAGTTCCGCCGCAAAAAGCCGCATCGGCGTTTTCAATGGAGCGACCGTTCCGCTGGCTGTATGTCTCCATCGTTTCACCCTACAAACATCAATGGCATGTGGCGGAGGCTGCCGCTGCGCTGCGAAAGAGAGGTGTGCCAATTTGCGTAGATTTCGTCGGACCGGCACATCCTCCCTCGCTCGCCCGTCTGCAGGCGACTTTATCCGCACTCGATCCGACGGGGAAATTTCTGCGTTATGTTGGTGCTGTGGCCTACCACGAACTCCATGCTCATTACCACAACTCTGACGCCTTCGTATTCGCGACCAGCTGCGAAAATCTGCCAAATATTCTCATTGAGGCGATGTCCGCGAGCCTGCCCATCGCGTCTTCCCTCATGGGACCCATGCCCGAAGTTCTGGGTGACGGTGGTTTATACTTTGATCCGCTGAGCGCCGATAACACTGCGGAAGTAATGCTCCGTTTGTTCCGTGATCACGAACTTCGCGCAAGGTGCGTGCAGAGTGCAACGGTCCGAGCCAGCGCCTACTCGTGGAGGCGTTGTGCAGATGAAACGTTTTCATTCCTCGCAGATGTCGCCCAAAAATCACAGTCAACCTAAGCTGCCATGTGTGGAATTGTAGGACTTGTTAACTGGGGGGATCAGGAGCGCCTTGGCCGGATGACCGATATTCAGTCCCATCGCGGGCCCGATGACCGCGGCACGTGGCACGATCAGATCGAAGGCGTGGGATTCGTCGGCCTGGGGTCACGCCGACTCGCGATTATGGATCTCAGCCCGGCGGGGCACATGCCGTGGCGCTCAGAGGACGGGGCTCTGACCCTCGTTTTTAACGGCGAAATATATAATTATAAGGAGCTAAGAATCGAACTGCAGAAGGCAGGATTTTGCTTTATTTCGGCGGGTGACACGGAAGTTGTTCTTAAATCATATCAACATTGGGGGCCGGATTGTGTCCGCCGGTTTAAAGGTATGTTCGCGCTGGCGCTGTGGGATCAGAAGCGCCGGAGACTGTTCGCTGCGCGCGACCATTTCGGGATTAAACCGCTCTATTATTCATGTAGGGACGGTCGGCTAGCGCTGGCTTCCGAATTAAAGAGCCTTCTGCTACTGCCCGGAATGTCACGCAGTATTGATGTCCATGCGTTGCACCAATATCTTTCATTCCTCTGGGTACCCGAGCCTGGCACTATTATCCAAGACGTCGTCAAGCTGCCCTTGGCCCACTACGCCCTGTTTGAGGCCGGTCGGCTGCACTTGGTTCGCTATTGGGATCTCAAGTTCCCCGACGCCGATAACCGCTACACTGCCAGTGAAGATGAACTGGCCGAGGAAATACGCCGCCGCTTTTCGTCTGTGGTAAAAGGGCAGATGCTGAGCGATGTGCCAGTGGGGGCCTTCCTCAGCGCGGGCCTTGACTCAAGCAGCATCGTTGCGTGCATGGCAGAGCACAGCAGCAAACCGGTGCACACCTACACCATCGCGTTTCCTCCCGAGCACCTGAAGGGCGCGGGGGCGGTGGACGACACCGACGTCGCGGCGCGAACGGCCGCCCACTTCGGCTGTATTCACAAATCCATTGTGGTGAGACCGGACACGGCGGACCTTTTGCCACGACTGGTCTGGCATATGGATGAACCGGTGGCGGATCCGGCGATCATTACTTCGTATCTCGTCAATCGGGAAGCCCGAAACGACGTAACGGTGCTCTTGTCCGGGATTGGGGGCGATGAAGTCTTTGGTGGGTACCGGAAGTATCTGGCGCATTACCTTGCGCTGGACTACCAGCGGCTGCCGCGCGCGATGCGGCTGCGTCTCATTGAGCCACTCGTCCGGAATTTACCGGCATTTGCTGGAACAGCGATTGGCGGCTACATGCGTTTTGCGAAAAAAATGCTGCGGAGTGCTTCGCTTCCGCCGCAAGAGCGGTTTATTATGGATAGCGTGTATTGCGACGAGGACCAAAAGCGGCGTCTCTACTCGGATGGGCTTTATGCAGAGACGGTTGGCTATGATCCAAGGCATCGCCATCTGGACTGCTTTGCCAGCGTCGCGGAGTCGGACTTCCTGAATCAAATGCTGTATCTGGACTTCCAGATGTTTCTACCCAGTCTAAATCTCAACTACAATGACAAGATGAGCATGGCCGCGTCGACGGAGGTGCGGGTGCCGTTCCTCGATTGGGAGTTCGTGGAGTGGGTTGGTACGCACGTCGATCCGGCGCTGAAGATCCGGGGCGGTGTGGGTAAGCACATTCTACGTAAAGCGATGGCTCCTGTATTGCCGCCGGAAGTGCTTCGGCAGGGCAAGGCCGGATTTGGGGCTCCAGTTGGACATTGGCTCCGCCACGATCTCCGGGAAATGGTGGGGGATTTGCTGTCGACCGAAGCCGTAACGCGCCGCGGCTTCTTCAAGGCCGCAGAAGTGCAACGATTGTGTGAAGACCACTACCGTGGGCGAGTGGATAACGCCTACGCCATTTGGCAGCTCCTAACGCTCGAACTATGGTGCAAGTCCTTTCTTGATGCGCCCAGTGCATAAGTAATCCGTTCACCACTCTCCCTACGCATGAGGCAAATCTTGCAGAACCTTCGTTCTGGTGAAACCGAACTTAACCATGCCCCCGCTCCAGTTGCAGAGCCGGGGCATCTCCTGATTCGCACGCGGACGACCCTAGTCTCACAAGGCACGGAAAAAATGCTCGTGCAGTTTGGCAAAGCGAGTCTTTTCCAAAAGGCGCGTTCCCAACCGGAAAAAGTCAAACAGGTGCTGCAAAAGATCCGCAGCGATGGGTTGTTTCCCACGCTGGAGGCAGTGTTTCGCCGTTTGGACGAACCGCTTCCCCTCGGGTACTGTAACGCTGGAGTAGTTGTAGGGGTAGGGGAGGGAGTTATTGGCTATGCGATTGGTGACCGCGTTGCCTCAAACGGGCCTCACGCGGAAGTTGTAGCCGTGCCAGTCAATTTGTGCGCCAAAATCCCGGATGTCGTTACGGACGAGGCGGCGGCGTTTACCGTGGCGGGCGCCATCGCATTGCAAGGCATCCGGTTGGTTTCGCCAGCTTTAGGTGAGACGGTTGCCGTAGTGGGCTTGGGCCTGTTAGGGCAACTGGCAGTGCAGTTGCTGCGGGCCAGCGGCTGTCGGGTGATCGGCTTCGATTTTGATGATACCAAGGTGCAGGTGGCTCGGCGTTTTGGCGTGGATGCGCTTTGCGTTGCCGGGGAAGCCGACCCGGTGCGCCATGCGCTGGCGGCGAGCCACGGGATCGGCGTGGATGCGGTGCTGATCACGGCATCGACTTCCTCCAGCGATGTGATGACACAGGCCGCTCGGATGAGCCGCAAGCGTGGGCGAATCGTTTTGGTCGGGGTCGTCGGTCTCGAACTCAACCGCGGGGACTTCTACGAAAAAGAACTGAGCTTCCAAGTTTCCTGCTCTTACGGCCCCGGTCGTTACGATGATAACTACGAGGAACAAGGCCTCGACTATCCGTTGGCCTTTGTCCGATGGACGGAGAATCGAAATTTTCAGGCGGTGTTGGCGGCAATGGCTAGCGGCGCGCTCGATGTCGGGCCACTGATTTCCCGGCGCGTCGAGCTCGCGAAGTTTGCCGAGATCTACGACGACTTGGGAGCAGCGGGTTTGGCGTCGGTCTTGACCTACGGCCCCGAAGCGGCGGTGGCGAACGTGCTCACGGTTTCGGACCGCAGCTTTGCCTCCGGCACCGGTGTGGTGGGGATCGTTGGCACGGGCAACTTCACGAAGATGACGATGCTGCCCGCGTTGCACGCCAGCGGGGCCGCGATCAAGTATCTGTGCAGCGCGAGCGGGGTGTCCGGGACGCACCTGGCGAAAAAATACGGCGTGCCCTGCAGCACGACGGATTTCGCGGCGGTGCTGGGCGACCGCGACGTGCGCGGGGTGATCATCGCGACGCGGCACAACCTGCATGCCCCGCAGGTCGTCGCGGCCGTGCGCGCGGGGAAACATGTGTTGGTGGAGAAGCCGCTGTGTCTGACGAAGGAGGAGCTGGCGGAGATCGAGGGGGCGTTGGGCGTGGTGTCGTCGGCCAGCGTGACGGTGGGGTTCAACCGGCGCTTTTCCCCGCACGCGCAACAAATCCGCGAGCTGCTGGGCCCGACGCCCGCGCCGCTGTCGCTCGTGGCCACGATGAACGCCGGCGCGATCCCGTTGAAACACTGGGTGCACGACCCCGAGGTCGGCGGTGGGCGGCTCGTGGGCGAGGCCTGCCATTTCATCGACCTCGCGATTTTCCTGACGGGCAGCCTCGTCGAGGCGGTGGCGGCGGTCGGACTCGGCGGCGGGGGCGCGCCGGGCGGCGACACGGCCTCGGTGCTGCTGCGGCACGCGAACGGCTCGACGTCGGTCGTGAACTACCTCGCCAACGGCCACCGCGAGTGGCCGAAGGAGCGCGTGGAAATTTTTTCCCAGGAACGCGTGCTGGTGCTCGACGATTTCCGCGAGACGACGGGATGCGGTTTCCGCCGGTTTCGCCGGCTCAAAACCAAACTGGACAAGGGCCACGCGGCACAATTCGCCGAGTTTTCCCGCCGTCTGCGCGACGGCGGCGGGCCGTTGATTCCGTGGGCCGAACTCGCCAACGGCGCGCGCGCGACGCTGGCCATAGGCGAGGCGTTGCGCTCGCGTGCGTGGGTTTCCGTTTCCGCCGCATGAATAAGAAAATTCTCGCGCTCGTCGTCGGCACCCGGCCAGAAGCCATCAAGATGGCCCCGCTGTATCGCGCGTTGGAAAAATCGCCGCATCTTACGCCGTATCTGCTCTCGACGGGCCAGCATCGCGAGATGCTGCAGCAGACGCTCGCCGCGTTTGACCTGCGGCCCGATGCCGACCTGGCCTTGATGCAGGCGAACCAAACCCTGCCCGAACTCACGGGCCGCGTGCTCGTCGCGATGACCGGGTGGCTCGCGGCGCATCAGCCGGCCGCCGTGCTGGTGCAGGGCGACACGACGACTGCCTTCGCCGCCGCGCTCGCGGCCTTCTATGCGCGCGTGCCGGTCGGGCACGTCGAGGCCGGGCTGCGCACGTATGATTTTTCCGCGCCTTGGCCGGAGGAGATGAACCGCCGTCTCGCCGATCCAATTTCGCGGTGGTGTTTCGCGCCGACGGAATTGTCGCGTGCCAACCTCCTTTCGGAACGCATCCCGGCGGCGGACATCCACGTCACGGGCAACACCGTGATCGATGCGCTGCTCTGGATGCGCGAGCGGCAGCGCGGCCTGACCGCGAATCCCCTCGAGCGCGCCGCGCGGTGCGGCGTGCCCGAGGCGATGGCCGCGCGCTATTTCGGCGAGACGCCCCGGCGGTGGGTGCTCGTCACGGGCCACCGGCGCGAATCGTTTGGCGACGGCTTCGAAGATATTTGCCGCGCTATCCTGCGGCTAGCCGAGGCGCATCCGGATCTCGGCGTGATTTACCCGGTGCACCTCAACCCGCACGTGCAGGAACCGGTGCGGCGGCTGCTCGCCGGGCATCCGCGAATCGCGCTCGTGGCCCCGTTGGGCTACGAGGACTTCGTGTGGTTCATGGATCGAGCGCATTTCATCCTCAGCGACTCCGGCGGCGTCCAGGAAGAGGCGCCGAGCTTGGGCAAACCGGTGCTCGTCATGCGCACCACGACCGAACGCCCGGAAGGCGTGACCGCCGGCACAAGCCGTCTGGTTGGCACTGATCCGGAAGCGATCTTGCGGGAGGCCGACGTGCTGATGTCGGACCCGGCCGCGTATGCCACGCGCGCCGCGCTTCGCAATCCTTACGGTGACGGCAACGCCTCTCGACGCATCGTCGAGGTATTGGAGCGCGATATTCCATGAATAAACAAAAGACCGGCGGCCGAAACGATACAGAAGATCTAAAGGATCGGGTCCGGGATTTCTGGAACGCGGCTTCCTGCGGTGAAAAACTTTACCTCACCGGCGGGGACCGAGACGCGTTCAATGAGCAACGCCGAGTGCGCTACGAGTTGGAGCCCATTCCAGCCTTTGCGGACTTCAATGCGTTTCGGGGAAAGAAAACCTTGGAAATTGGCGTTGGCCTCGGTGCCGATCACCAAAGCCTCGCCGAAGCCGGAGCGATCCTGAGCGGGATCGACCTGACTGAAAGGGCCGTCGCATTTACGCGCGCCAGGTTCGACCTGTTTGGACTTCGGTCCGACCTGCGCGTCGCGGACGCCGAGAGATTGCCCTTTGCTGATTCGAGCTTCGACGCGGTCTACTCTTGGGGAGTCCTCCACCACTCGCCCAACACGGCGACGGCGACGAGCGAGCTGATGAGGGTGTTGCGTCCCGGGGGCAGCGCCAAGGTTATGATTTATAACAAGCACAGTATGGTTGGCTACATGCTTTGGCTCAGGTATGGGCTCGGTGGCTTTCGGCCTTGGCGTCGCCTCGATTATATTTATGCGCATTATCTCGAAAGCCCGGGGACCAAGGCCTATTCCTACCAAGAAGCCGAAAAGTTGTTCCCAACGGCCGCATCGGTCAAATTGTCCTCCCCGTTGGGCCACGGAGACCTGTTGACTTCGAAGGCGGGCAGCGCCACCAAGGGCTCGCCCTAAAAATCGCCCGACTGATTTGGCCGCGTTGGTTCATTACGCGCGCCCTTCCCAATCATGGTCTTGGCTTGATGATATCGCTGACCAAATGAAAGCCGAATTTCAAAGCTACGACGTTTGTGTCATCGGTCTCGGTTATATTGGGCTACCCACGGCCTCCATCTTTGCCACGCGCGGGCTGAAGGTCTTCGGCGTCGATGTGCGCGCCGACGTGGTCGAGATCATCAATGGCGGCGGGCTGCATTTTCACGAACCCGATCTTGATGTTATCGTGCGGGCGGCCGTTGGCAGCGGCAACCTCCGCGCGGGCACGACGCCGGTCGCGGCACGCACGTTTATCCTCGCGGTGCCGACCCCTTTCTCGGTCGGACCAAAGGGCGAGAAAATTCCCGACCTCTCGTTCGTCGAGCAGGCGTCGCGCGCGATTGCACCGTTTGTCGAGCCGGGCAACCTCGTAATTCTCGAATCGACGAGTCCCGTCGGCACCACGGAACTCATGCGCGACTGGCTCCTCGACGAGCGGCGGAAACTCGTCGCCGCCGGCCGGCTGGCCTTGGCAGGCACCGGTGAACAGTTTCTCTTCGCGCACTGCCCCGAGCGCGTGCTGCCGGGCAACATGCTCAAGGAACTTGTCTCGAACGATCGCATCGCCGGCGGGCTCACGCCGGAGGCCGGTCGGGTGGCGAAGGAACTCTACCTGCGCTTTTGCACAGGTGAGATTTTCGTGACCGACGCGCGCACCGCCGAGATGGCCAAGCTCACCGAAAATTCGTTTCGTGACGTGAACATCGCCTTCGCCAACGAGCTCTCGCTCATCTGCGACCATCTCGGGATTGATGTGTGGGAACTCATCCGGCTCGCGAACCGCCATCCGCGAGTGAAAATCCTCCAACCTGGCCCGGGCGTGGGCGGCCACTGCATCGCGGTCGATCCGTGGTTCATCGTGCACTCGGCGCCGGAGGTTTCGCGGCTGATTCGCACGGCGCGCGAGGTCAACGACGCCAAGCCGCACCACATCGTCGCACGCGTGCGCGCGGCCGCCGCGAAGTTGAATCAGCCGGTGATCGCGTGCCTCGGGCTCGCGTTCAAGGCCGACATCGACGACCTCCGCGAAAGCCCGGCGATGGAAATCACGCTCGAGATCGCTAGGTCCGGCGCAGGCGAAGTGTTGGCCGTCGAGCCGCATGTGACGACGCCGCCCAAGGCCCTCGTGGGCGTGGAGCGCGTTGCCCTCGTCTCGCTCGACGAGGCGCTGCGGCGGGCCGACATCGTGGTGCTGCTCGTCAACCACCGGCAGTTCCTCGCCGTGGATCGCGCCCGGCTGGCCGGCAAGATTGTGATCGATACGCGCGGCGTCTGGCGCTGACGCTCCCCACCGGACGCCGATGCCCTCGTTGCGCGATGCGGTCGAGACGGTGGCGCACCTCGGGCCCGGTTGGGTTTTTCGGCGGGCGCGCTACGCGATGGGCCGCAGGCTTGGCCTCGTGCGCCAGTCGACGCCGGCCGTCACATGGGAGTCTCTGCGCGCTCCGTCTTTGCGCGTGGCGCGGTTGCGCGTCGCCGCCCCCGAGTGGGATTTCGCTGCGGTGCGCCAAGAAGCGGAAGCCATCCTCGCCGGAAAATTCCGACTCTTTTCGGATGCGACGGTCGCGGCGGGCTTCCTGCCGGACTGGCACCGGAACCAGATAACGGAGGACAGCGGACAGAGGACGGAGGATAGAGGACAGTCGGATATCAAGCACTGGACAAAGATCAGTGATTTTGGTGGTGGCGACATTAAGGGCGTGTGGGAACTCAGCCGTTTCCCGTGGGCGTTTCCGCTGGCGCGCGCCTATGCGCACTTGAATGACCCGAAGTTTGCCGCGGCGTTCTGGCGTCTGTTCGGCGACTGGTGCGAAAAAAATCCGCCGAATCTCGGCCCGAATTGGATGTGCGGACAGGAGGCGACGTTTCGGCTGATGGCCGTGGCGTTTGCGTGCGGCGTGTTGGGCGTGCCGGACGACGAGCGAGAGCGGTTGGCGCGGTTTGTTGTCGCCACGGGGCGCCGCATCGCAGGCAACCTCGACTATGCGCTCAACCAGCAAAACAACCACGGCGTGAGCGAATGCGTCGGACTGATCACAGCAGGGTTGTTGTTGCCGGAACACGACGAGAGCGGGCCTTGGCTGCGGCGCGCGCTCGCCGCGCTGGAGCGTCAACTCGCCGAACTCGTTTACGCCGACGGCGGGTTTTCGCAGCACTCGCTCATCTACCATCGCGTGTTGCTCCACGATCTTTGTTGGGTGCGGCATCGTCTGGCGGCGGCCGGACTCGAGGCACCGGCATGGCTGGACGCGACCGGGAAGCGCGCGACGGATTTTCTCGCCGCGCTCATCGAGCCGCTCACGGGCGCGGCGCCACTCTATGGCACCAACGATGGCGCCAACGTGCTCCCGCTCGCCGACGGGGAATTCACCGACTGCCGGCCGGCGGTCCAGCTGGCGTCGGCGCTGTTTCACCGCGCGCTGCGTTACGCGCCGGGCCCGTGGGACGAGGCGGCGGCGTGGCTCGTGCCGGAGTGGAAAAGTTTGCCGCGAAGCGAGGATGGACTTCCGGCGCGCTGGCACGCGACGGACGCTGGGATCTTTCAACTCGTCCGTGGCCGGGATCGGTTGGTGATGCGGTGTCCGACACGGTTTCGCCATCGGCCGGCGCAGGCAGACATGTTGCATGTCGACGTATGGCTCGACGGCCGCGCGGTGGCGGCGGACGGCGGCTCGTTTTCGTATAACTCGGGGGAACGCTTCACCGCGCTCGCCGCCGCGCGTGAGCACAACGTGCTGACGATCGACGGCGTGGAGCCGATGCGGAAGGCCAGCCGCTTCCTCTATCTGCCGTGGTCGACGGGGACCGCAGCGGCCACGGAGGGAGGGGGACTGGCGGCGTCGCATGACGGGTTTCGCACGCATGGCGTGGCGTGGACGCGCGAGGTGCGGCCACGGCGCGGCGGCGGCTTCGTGGTGATTGACCGTGTGACGGGCGCGGCCGGAAAGCGGCTGCGCTGGCACTGGCGGCTCGCGGACTGGGATTGGCACCTGAATCCCGAGGGGAAGGAAATTACGGCCGCAAACGGTCCCGACGGAAGCTCGCGAGCCGTGGTGCGATGGACCGGCGTGGGCGTCTCAACTTCAAAACTGATTCGGGTCGACCCGGCGAGCGCGAGCGGCTGGCGGTCCGTCCGGTATGGCGCAGTCGAACCGGCGGGCGCGCTGGTAATTCTCGCGGACAACCAAGACGCGGTTGAACTTGTGACCGAGTTTTTCTCCGCCACGTAATCATGCACGTCCTCTACTTCCACCAGCATTTTACCACCCCCGATGGCGCGGGTGGCACGCGTTCGTATGAGTTTGCGCGGGCGTTGGTGGCCAAGGGGCACCAAGTAACGATGGTGTGCGGGCAAAGCGCCACCGGCGGACTAAAGTTACCGTGGGACGCCAAAGGCCGTTGGCACCGAGGCGACGTCGACGGGATCGATGTGATCGCGTTACCCCTGACCTATTCGAACCGCACGGGACTGGCCCAGCGGGCGTGGGTATTTTTGCGTTATGCGTGGCGCAGTGTCGGCTTGGCCCTGCGGCAGGACTACGATGTGCTGTTTGCGACGTCCACTCCGCTGACCGCAGCCTTGCCGGGCATCGCCATGAAGCTGTTACGGCGCGGCAAGCCGTTTGTCTTTGAGGTGCGTGATTTGTGGCCGGAGCTTCCGCGGGCACTGGGCATGAAGAATCCGCTGCTGTTAGGGGGGATGAGCGCGCTGGAGTGGCTGGGTTACCACACGGCAGATGCCTGTATCGGCCTCGCTCCGGGTATCGCCGAGGGCATTCGTCGCCGTGCACCGCGCGACCTTCGGATCGTGACCATTCCCAACGGGTGCGACTTGGATTTGTTTACTCCCGAGAAACGGCGAAGGCCGCTCGATTTACCGGGGATTGCGGCGGACGACTTTGTGGCCGGATTTACCGGAGCCCACGGCATCGCCAATGGCTTGGATGCCGTGCTCGATGCGGCAGCGGAGCTCAAACGCCGTGGACGCATGGACATTAGGCTCGTCTTCATCGGGGACGGAAATCAAAAGGATCGGCTCGTGCAGCGCGCGAACAACGAAGGCCTGAGCAACTGCCTGTTTTTCCCGCCGGTGAAAAAGACGGAGATCGCCCGAATCACGGCGAGCTTCGACTGTGGTTTGCAGATCTTGGCCGATGTCCCAGCGTTCTATCGCGGCACATCACCGAATAAATTTTTCGACTACATTTCGTCCGGCATTCCCGTGATTAACAATTATCCGGGCTGGCTGGCCGAATTGGTTCAAGGGAACGGGTGTGGTCTCGTGGTTCCGCCACGAAATCCCCTCGCGTTCGCCGATGCCCTCTGCGAGCTGGCCGATCATCCGGAGCGGCGCCGGCTCATGGGTGACGCAGCGCGCCGATTGGCTGAAACACAATTCGGACGCGACGAACTGGCCCGGCAATTTGTCGGGCAGTTGGAGCACACTGCTGCAATGGTGGCCCCAAAAGTTTAGAAGAATTTTTGCATGCCACCTTCATTGCTATCCGTCGTTAACGAAGTGCGCACCAACAAGGGACAGCCGCCGGTCGAGGTCCTGTGCCCTTTAGAAGACGTGGACGGTCACGTCGCTTCGGCAAGATTTGCGATCCATCGCGCGCGAGCTCGCTCCTACCTCGAAGGAAGGAAAAAAGCGGCACCGCGGCCGACCTGCGTGGGTCGCTAGCAAAGCAAGGGAGGTTGATGCTTGAAGATGCTTCCTTGCATGATAATTTGACGTTTATGAATCACGTCGTTCACGAATTGGCACGTGCTGCGGGCCAAGCTGCGGGGGCCGAACGGGTTTATGTGTTTGGCTCTCAAGCGCGCGGCGAGGCGCGGGCTGACAGTGATCTGGATCTGGCTTTGATCATCGCCGACGATGTCAGTCCCCGCCAAGCGCTGCGCGCGGCAATTGCAGCCACGTCAGAACGCAAGCAGGCGCTCGATGTCGTTGTAATCGCGCATTCTACGTGGGCCCAGGGGCGTTCATTGCTGGCCCGCGAGGTGCGCCAGCAGGGAGTCTTGGTTTATGGAAATTGATCCTGACGTTTGCCGTTGGCTCGATTACGCTCAGGAGGATTTGGATTACGGCTTGCTGGGATTAGGGCGGTATCCGCGAGCGGCAGCCTGGAGTTTTCAGCAAGCGGCCGAGAAGGCGTTAAAGGCTTGTTTGCTGCACACGAACAGAGTGCCTCCGCGGACTCATGATCTCGTCCTCTTGGTGAACCTGCTAGAAATCAAGACTTCGAATGAGTTGAAGTCGGCCGTCTTGTTGTTGGCGGAAATCACGACTTCGGGGCGTTATCCTGATGATGCAGAGCCGGTGAGCGAGGCGTTGGCTATGGATTACAGTCATGCGGCCAGGATCGTCATCGCCCACGCCCGAGGTGTCACCGAAGGCGGGCGGTAGCATTTGCGCTCAGCTCAATGAGCGAACAACCGGAGGGAGGGGTTAGAAAAAGCGGAAATTTTGAAATGAGGATCGGTATGGAGTGCGGCGAGCTCTTGCCGCTTTGGACGACGGGACCGGGCACGGCGCTTCGGCGCGACTTGCGAGCCATCGCGAGCAAGCTTGCTCCTGCGTCGGAGGCAGGAAAATGCGGCGGAAATTGGAAATCCGGAAGGCACCACAGAGGTCGGCAGAGGTTGCGCAGAGCGTCACGGAGGGGGCGGAGGTCGGATTCCCGGAACTACTGGTCGGAGGACAGGGGTTTGACGCCTACAGTCTGTCGGGTTAGGTCATCCAAAGCGTCTATAGCGGCAAAAACGACTTCAAGTGTGGATTCAATTGAGACTATAGCTCTACAGCGGCATTTTATTGAGACTGGGGTCTAAGTCCGACAGGCTGCTAGGCCGGGCTGCTTATCTCTCAATCAGCGGATGGTTGCACCTACACACAGGCCTAATTCATTAAAAATCCTTCGCGGAATTGACGGGCGATCTTCAGCGTTTCGGGGTGTTTTTTCCAGGAAATTTTGGACACTCATCGTAGCCTCATAGTCTCAACCCCCAATCCAGACTTGATGCCGAATACGCGACTACAGACGCTTTCGACAGTCTAAGTCCGACAGACTGCTCGCCCTCTTAGAGAAATTTTTCCATGTCATCCTCACTGCTGGCCGTGGTCAACGAAGTGCGCACGAACAAGGGACAGCCGTCGGTTGAGGCGTTGGCGTCCTCGTTGCGGTGGAGGGAGGATCTTGGATTTGAGTCGCTCGATCTCGCAGAACTTACCGTGCGCATCGAAGAGAAATTCGGGGTCGATGTTTTTGCCGATGGGATCGTCACGACCGTGGGCGAAGTCGTGCGAAAAATCGAGAAAGCCGGTCGGACGTGAACGACGTGGCGAGCCGGCCTTGGCTAATTTCGCCCCGTAGCGAAACCTCCCTCTCCTACGCGGAGCTGTGCCGGGAATTGGCTGCGCCGGAAGTGCTCCTGCGACCGTGGTGCCGGCCGACATCGCTCGAAGACGCGTGGCGGGAGATCGTGCGAGCGCTGGTTTTCGGTGCCGAGGTTACGTTGTTCGATGCTGATTGGAGTGAAAGCGAGATTCGCACGTTGGGATATTCAACCGATCAGCTCGGCACGGTTCGAAGGGTGAATGGGTTGCCCCGACTGGAGCCGGCGGATTTGGCTGCGAGCGTGTCTGTCGCTTCCTCTGCGCGGATCAATCTGTTTACCTCCGGCACCACCGGGCGCCCCACTTTGGTCCGGCATTCACTCGCGAGTTTGGCCAGGGGAGTGAGAATTTCCGCGACTCACGGGGATGATAGATGGGCTTTTGCCTACAACCCGACGCACGTCGCGGGCGTGCAGGTGTTTTTGCAGGCGCTGGCCAATTTGAATACGGTGGTCGACGTGACCGGGCTGGACCGTCTGGCGATATTGGGCGCGTTTCGACGCCACGGAGTCAGCCATGTTTCCGCGACGCCCACTTTCTATCGCCTGCTGCTGCCGTGCGACCAACCGCTGGACGGCGTGAGAAGCGTGGCGCTCGGCGGGGAGGTCTCGGCCGGGCACTTACACGAAGAACTGGGCCGGGCCTTTCCCTCGGCGACGTTGCGCAATATCTACGCTTCGACCGAGGCAGGATCGTTGCTGGTGTCCCGGGGCGAAAGCTTCGGCATCCCGCCTGCGTTGACCGACGCGATCATCGTGCGTGACGGGCGCCTGCACCTGCATCGGCGCTTGATGGCGGAGTTTCCGGGACCGTGGGTCGAGCGCGAATGGTATGATACCGGTGATCGCGTGGAGATCGTGGAGGAACATCCGTTGCGGTTTAGGTTCGCCGGCCGTGAGCGCGACTCGGTGAATGTAGGCGGCTACAAAGTTAACCCGCTGGAGGTGGAGGCGGTGCTCGGCGAACATCCAAGGGTGGGGCACGTGCGGGTGTTTGGCCGCAAGAATTCCGTCATAGGCCAGATCCTTTGCGCGGAGGTCGTGCTGGCGAAAGCTGACAGCAGACTGCAGACGGCAGAAGGCGGATCTGATTTGCCGCAAAAAGGCGCAAGGAACGCAAAAGATAGCGGAGAACAGACGACAGATGGCGGACAGCTGACTGAGGCTGCATTGAGGGCCTTTGCGGCGGAGCGTTTACAGCCGTTCAAGATTCCGCGGTTGATTCGGTTCGTCGACCATCTTGCCACCACTCGCACGGGAAAGCTCAGCCGGACAGAGGATGGCCGCTGACGGAAGTGGGAACACGGATAAATTTGGCCGCAAAAAGTCGCAAAAGGCGCATATTTAAGACTTATCCAAAGACGCCTTACAGCCCATGAGCAAAAATATCCTGATCACCGGAGTTTCTCAGGGTTTGGGGTTGGCCATCGCCCGTGCGGTGCTTGACCAGGGCTGGACGGTCTCGGGTGTGAGTCGACGGCTCTCGGGGGACTATGCGGCCCTGCAGGGACAGCACGGCAGTAGGGCCCGCTTCCACGCTTTTGACCTGAGCCGCACCGACGACGTTAAGGCGGAGCTATTCGATAAATTTTTGCCGTTTGAGACACCGCTGCATGGTTACGTGAACAACGCGGCGGTGGCCTATGACGATCTGGTCTCGAATCTAGAGGTGAACCGGCTCCGGGCCATGTATGAGGTGAACGTGTTTGCCCCGATGTTGATTACCAAATACGCCATCAGGCACATGCTATTTACCCGCGCTGCCGGGGCGATCGTTCATATCTCTTCGATCAGCGTGCATACGGGCTACAAGGGTCTGGCTATGTATGCCTCGACCAAGGGAGCACTCGAAGCCTTTTCGAAAAATACAGCCCGGGAATGGGGGGAACGGGGAATTCGATCGAACTGTGTGGTCGCCGGGTTTATGGAAACGGCCATGAGCGGCACGCTGACGGCGGCTCAAAAGGAGAAGATTTACCAACGGACGGCGCTCAAACGGGCGACCGCACCGGCTTCAGTGGCGGCCGCGGTCTGTTATCTTTTGGGAGAAGGGGCCGCCTCTGTGACGGGGCAAAATATCGTGGTCGATTCCGGAACGATTTGATGAAAAGCCGAAAGTAGAAAGCAGAAAGCTAAAAATGAATTTAAGGAGTCTCCATGAGTCGTCTTAGACCAACGTCCTTTGAACTCTGGACTTTTCGGTAGCCGCGAGCGCCAGCGAGTGGTGATCCGTCCACTCGCTGGCGCTCGCGGCTACCCGGCAAATCAAAGTCTGAATTATTTAGGCGATTGATATTGGACCTGAATTCTTCCTGCGCACCA
This sequence comes from Opitutus sp. GAS368, assembly GCA_945903465.1. Lineage (GTDB taxonomy): Bacteria > Verrucomicrobiota > Verrucomicrobiia > Opitutales > Opitutaceae > ER46. The sequence continues at coordinate 6,434 of CAMDOF010000125.1, read as the reverse complement.
AGGCGTGTGCATCAGCGATCATCCGGCTATTTGTCCTGTTGCCGAAAGAGCGGGAGGAGGTGCGCGTGTTAGGGCGACAAATGCTCCGTGCGGGGACGTCGGTAGCTGCCCAGGTGCGTGAAGCCAACCGGGGACGATCCAAGGCAGAGTTTGTCGCCAAGTTGGGCGGAGTTCTACAGGAGGCAGACGAAACCATGCTTTGGCTGGAACTTTTGCGGGAGGAATGTGCCATTGAATCTCCTTTAGTCTCAGATTTAGAATCTGAATCATCGGAATTAATCGGCATCATGACCACGATCATCAACCGGTCACGGGATGCCGGCAGGGGTGAACATGCCGCCAATTAATTTCTGCTTTCTCGTTTCAGTTTTCATCTTTTCTTCTCCATGTCAGCTCTGCCCAAGTTAATGATCGTCGGAGCCGGCGGGTTTGGCCGCGAGATGCTGGCGTGGGCAAGGCAAGCGGTTCAGTGCGGTGTCGAATGGGAGGTCGGCGATTTCATCGACGACAATCTTGCAGCCTTGGACGGGAAAAATACCCCGGCGCGGGTGGTGGGCCGGATTTCAGATTACCAGCCCAAGTCGGACGAGGTTTTCATTTGTGCGCTGGGCGTCCCAGCCGTGAAACGGAAGGCGATGGAGTTGCTCCTGGCCCGGGGAGCGGTGTTTGCGCGTTTGATTCACCGGACGGCGGTGATCGGAGACAATGTTGAAATGGCTGCGGGTGTGGTCATGTGTCCCTATTCGATCGCGTCAGCCAACAATCGTCTGGGCGTGGGGGTGGCTTTGAATCTCCACGCCACCGTGGATCATGATGCGACGGTAGACGATTGGTCGCAGATCAACTGTCATTGCGACCTCACGGCGGCGGTGCGGGTGGGAAAGGAAGTGTTTTTGGGCAGCCGGGTTTCTATTATTCCCAACGTGCAGGTGGGTGATAGGGCCTACATTGGGGCGGGGTCGGTCGTCTTGCGGGATGTGGTTCCAGGCGCGAAGGTCGTAGGCTCGCCGGCGCGGCGGATTGGGTAATCCAGCGAGCGAACTATGAAAACCGGAGGATGGCTCGCGATGATCGTTTTGGTGGCCGCCTTAGGCCTCCAGTTTTTGCGTCTGCGCAACGTCGAAGTCGGTGATACGGAGTCGGCGGTGCGACGCATCCAATTGGCCACGACGTTGCCCAAGGCGCTGACCGGATGGGAGGCGGTCGATGAACCGCTCGGGCCTACTGAGTTTTTGCAGACGACGGTGGAGAAAAATCTGAATTACGATGATATGGTCAACCGGGTCTATCGAAGCGGCGTGCGGAGTTTCGGGTTGTATGTGGCCTATTGGTCGCCCGGTCGAATGCCGGTCCAGAAGGTCGCTTCGCACACGCCGGATCGGTGTTGGTCGGAGAGCGGCTGGACCTGTGAAGCGATGCGGATCGACGACAACGTTAAGGCGGGTCATCAGCACTTGTTGCCGGCGCGATGGCGACTGTTTCGGCCGCCGGTGGAACGCGGAGCGAAGCAATATGTGCTCTACTGGCATTTGGTGGGTGGAGAACTCTACGATTACGGCGATCGCTTTAACCAGAGGCCGGATCCCCTCAAATGGTGGCGTGATACGGTCCACTACGCCCTGAAGGGTAGCAGCGAGCAGTATTTTATCCGCATCATGTCGAGCCAGCCGCTGGAAGAATTGCAGGCCGATCCGGGGTTTCAGGAGGTTTTGGGAGCGTTGGCCAAGCTGGGCTTGGGTGTCGGGACGCCGAAGGCGGAGGACTGACGACGGAGGACGGTCGCGTAAAGGCTGCGCCACGCGATTGGCCGGAGGGCGGACGGCGGAGGGTTGGCCGCAAAGAAGCGCAAAAGGCGCAAGAATCGGACGGAGGACGGAGGACGGGGGACGGGGGGCGGACTACGGAGGTCGGAGGAGGGCGGAGGACGGACGACCGAGGACGGACGAGGGCGGAGAGGTAGCCGCAAAGAAGCGCAAAAGGCGCAAGAATCGGACGGAGGACGGAGGACGGGGGACGAAAAACTGAAAGCTGAAAAGCTGAAAGAGGAGAACGGGAGTCGCGCTTGGAGGGGAAGATCGGAACGCTCCGCCCTCAACCCTGAGGTTTCACTTTCACTTTCACTTTCACTCTCACTCTCCGCTTTCACCTTCACCTCTTCGCTCATCGGCGCTAAGGGCAAACCTCGGAGTTTTTACCACGGATGGCACGGATGCACACAGATGGGTCAGACGCTCTGAAATTATCCGCGCTATCTGCGTAATCTGGGGTGGGAACCGGGCGGAAAAAGGGGGCAAACCCTCATGTCTGCGGTGACCGGTTGATTGCCCTCAATCGATGACGCCGAAGCCCCCAAAACCGCGACGTCGGCCGAATTTCCCGTAAAAAACTTTCTGGTACCGTCTCCCGGGGTCTTACCGGCCATCGTAAGCCTGTGCCTTTTTTTTCAAATCAGGAACCTTGGTCACCACAAAATCCCACAAGGCGACATTATCCACGATGTCGTAACCGTGTGCCAGGAGGTTACGAAGACCGATTATCTTTCGATAATCTGGAATTTTTAAGTGAAGATTTTCCAGATCGATTTTTTCCAAACGATACAGCGCCTCACCCATAATTTCGAATTGTCGCTCGACGGCCGATTGCAAAAGCCGGTCCTGGGAAAAAGTCTCCCACGTTTTATCCCTGCAAAACTCGGCGGTTTCGTCACAGGCCAAGACAATATCCAGCAGGAGTTTTTCGACCTTAGGCGGCATACAACAAAACCTTGGTCCGATCGACTTCCGCCTGAAAAACAGGATTCCTAAAGGGCTTCAACGTCAGCAAGTCGACCCGCCGCCGATAGAGGGTCGCAAGGTCGTCCATCAATCCCATGAACCGATCAAAGGCCCCTCGTTTGGGAGCCGATTCATCGAACCGCACGATAAAATCCAAGTCACTGTGATCGTTCATTTCACCGGTCACCACCGAACCGAAGGCGTAGAGTTCTTTTACGCCATAACGCTCACAGACCGTCTTGAGCTCAGGGACGTTGATCTCGGCCAAGGTCATCGTTGATTCATCTTCTCTCCCCATACCCTTGGCCGGCATTCAGTGATGTCAAGCCGAGTGGGTCAACCCGTCGCGGCGAACGATTCATCGGACTGATTTTCCGGTAAAGCCCGTGCCACGCGGGTGAGGGGTCTAACGGAGCGGCGGTTTTCAACCGCCGTCGGGGCGGAGGGCGGAGGGCGGAGGGTTGGGCACAAAAAACGGAAAAAGGCGCAAGAAATCGATCCGGTTTTAACCACGGATGGACACGGATGAATACGGATACGGAAAGCGGACGGCGGTTATGGGATCAGTGTGATTTTCTATTGGGCGGACCGTGTCGGTTCACGGAAAGCACGGATGACGCGAACGGGGTTTCTCACCAGGAGGAAACCGAGGTCGTCGGAAGGGTTTACCACCGATGGCACAGATTTGCACAGATATCTGGAGCACGCGTATGAAACCGTTCTTGTTATTGGCGACTCCTCGAGCGGACGGCCGCGAAAGGGGAGAAATTCCTTTGACCCGCATAAACACGCCCTGTTACGCTGTAAGGGTTAAATGAAACTAACCTTCATTGAACTGCCGCTCTTCACGAGCCTCATCGTGCAGGTCGCCGACGACTCGTTCCTAAACCGTCTCCAAAACGACTTGCTCAAAAACCCGGAAAAGGGCGACCTCATCCCTCGGCTGCAAGGCCTGCGCAAGGTGCGTATGGCTATTCAGGGCCGGGGGCAGCGGGGCGGTGCCCGAGTCATCTATCTTCACCTTCCTCAGCATCACGCGATTGTTTTCTTCTACGTCTATACCAAGGCGAAATCGGAAAACTTAACGCCCGACCAAGCACGTCGTCTTCGGGCCGCCGTCGAAACCATCAAACGAGACTTCAGACATGAAAACGAAAGCCATTGAATTTAACGCCGACGATCTGGTTGGCAGCGCCGAAGCGTTCGCCGATCACCTGAAAGGCAGCCGGAAGCTCACCCTGCGGACGAAGACGGTGCAGTTGCCTCCTCGCGTAAAGCCGCTCTCCCCGGCTCAGGTGCGGGCGATCCGCAAGAGCCTCAACGTGAGTCAACCGGTTTTTGCCGCCATGATGAACATCCCGACCGTGACGGCCGCGAGCTGGGAGCGGGGCCGGCGCCAGCCAACCGGCGCTGCGCTCCGGCTCTTGGACATTGCGCGTCGGCATCCCGAGGTGCTGGTTGCCTGATGCCGGCTGATAGATCGATCCGGTTTTGACCATGGATGGACACGGATGCGGACGGATACGGCAGGATTGAACAGGAGGAAACGGAGTGAACTGAGGGCGGAGGTTGGCCGCGAAGAAGCGCAAAAGGCGCAAGAATCGGACGGGGGCGACGGCGGACAGCGGACGGCGGAGGACGGTCGCGTATAGGCTGCGCCACGCGATTGGGCGGAGGGCGTATGACGGATGACGGATGACTGACGACGGAGGACGGACGGCGGAGGACGGAGGGCGGAGGACGGAGGGCGGAGGACGGAGGACGGAGGACGGAGGACGGCGGAGGACGGAGGGTTGGCCGCGAAGAGGCGCAAAAGACGCAAAAATATCGAATCGGTTTTAACCACGGATGGACACGAATACGGGTCGGATGACGGAGGGTAGCCCACGGAAGACGTGGAACACTTTACACGCTGGAGCCGCGACGCCCTCGTCGCGGTTGGCCGTGGTCGGCGAATGGAACGCGACGAGGGCGTCGCGTCTCCAGAAAATATCCGGACGGAGGGCGGAGGGTTGACCACAAGAAGCTCAAAAGGCTCAAAAATTTCGATCCGGTATTGACCACGGTTGAAAACGGACGGTGGGCATTTGGCGGGGTTCCTTGAAGAACACGCGCTCCCTGATTTTGGCTTCATTCTGATAATTTGACATCATTACGAGCGTCGCGATGGTTTCGACATGGCCAGAGCATCCACTCATCGATTGACGTCCGAGGTCCAAGCCGGCCTAGACAATTTAAGCAGAGCGCTCCGTCGCCCGAAGAATAAGCTGATGAATGAAGCGGTTCATCTCTACGTGCAGCAGAAAAGCCGCGAAGTGGAGCAAGAAATGGAGGCGACCCTTAAGGCGCTTCGGACCTATCAGAAAAGAGATCCTGATTTTGAAAAAGCCATTGATGATTTTGTGGCTGCCGAGGTAAGCCAAGCCGGCAGGGATCCATTGGCAGGACACATCATTGCGCCGGTCGGTGCGGTGCAATCGGAGATTCGGAACTTGCTCCATGCTTGATTGGGAAGCGGATAGCCCAGTCCTTCTTCGAAATCTAGCCTCCCTGCTGCGCCGGGTTCGTGACGAAGCTCGTCGGCGCGACGAGCTGAATCTCAGGTCAGCTCGAAACTGGCACCGCAAAATCATGGATGGGTTGGCCGTGCCCAATCCTGCCATGGTGGGTGGGTTCAGAGGGGAAACCGGCCTCCACGATATCGAGGTGCGGATTGGCCGCCATCGCGGTATGGCACCGGCCAACGTCGCACGGGCTCTTTCCGAATATGAGCGCCGGCTGCAGCGAGCGGTGCAACGGCTGGATGAACTGATCCCGCCCGGCGCGAATCTCAGCGGTGACCCACTGGTCGCAGTGATCGAACTCTGCGCGTGGGCTCACGCGGAATGGGTGAGAATACATCCCTTTGCCAACGGCAACGGTCGCGTTGCTCGGTTTTGGGCAAATAGCATTGCGATGCGTTACGGACTTCCTCCGTTTGCTACGCTCCGTCCCAGACCTAGCGGCGGATATGAATCCGCCGGTGAAGCTGCCATGCGCGGAGAATGGCTTCCCACCGCCGCACTCTTCCGCGAACTGCTCCTTGAATCTCTCAAGGGATAGAGCAGGCAGATGGGCGCAGATGTGGAGGGCGGAGGACGGACGGTTGGCCGCAAAGAAGCGCAAGGCGATGCAAGCAGAGCAGGGACAGTGGATCAACGAAGGCACGGAATACCCAGACGACCAGCCGGAGAGAGGCGTGATTTCAACGGCGAACCAAGGTGGCGCTAGTATCGACCGCCGGAGCCGGCGTTGCTCACGGCAGAAGTGCCACCGGATCGATCCCGTAGGTGCCAGCGACCTTCCTAATCTGCGTGACGGTCAATTGCCGTTCGCCACGCAACAACCGATAGGCGAGCGACGCATCGATCCCGAGCAGTTTCGCGAGGTCCGCGCCGCCTTCCTTGCGTTCAGTGAGGACGAGGCGCAGCAACTCTGCCCCGGTTGCCCGGCTCAGGGGAAACTGCGTGCGCTCCCATTTTTCATAGAGATCACTCAAGAGGTCGAGGTAGTCGGCCTGCTCGGCGTTGAGCGAATGTCCGGCGAGTTGGTCCATCATCTCGGCGGCCTTATCCGCATCAACCTGGTCGCGAATGGGGCGGAGCAAGTGCAGCCCCATCA
>CAMDOF010000124.1 GCA_945903465.1 Opitutus sp. GAS368 | reverse complement strand
ACAAGAAGTTTCGTTACATTCGCAATTATATGCCGCACCGGGCCTATGGTCAGCACATGGAAGATTTCATGGTCGCAAGCTCCGCTCGTTCATGGCAAAAAGCCTACCTAAGCGGAGAGTGCAACGAAATCCAGTCTGTCTTCTGGCGTACCAAACCCGGGGAAGAGTTGTACGACACCGAAAATGATCCATGGGAAGTAAATAACCTGGCCGTCAGTCCTGCTTATAAGGACGTGCTCGAAAGAATGAGAAAGGCCAATAGTGCTTGGGTAAGACAAATCCATGACACCGGGTTTATTCCTGAGGCCGACCTGGTTGACCGACTCAATGGCGCGCCTGCTTACGATTATATGCGCTCGGGAAAAGTAGATCTCGAAAAAATAATTCAAGCTGCCGAAATTGCCGCGCAAGGTGACGCCGGAAACCTGAAGACGTTACAAACCTATCTTAAGAGCGGTGAAAGTGCAGTTCGCTATTGGGGCGCGACCGGTATGCTGATCTTAGGTGAGAGAGCTTCTCCGGCTCTGAGTGATCTCGTCGCTGTCTTGGATGATGAATCAGCCAGTGTAGTTACGGTAGCGGCTGAGGCCCTATATAAACTGGGCAAAAAGGAGGAGGCTAAAAATGCCCTGCTTGCGGTACTAAAATGCTCAAACAAATTTGCCCACTGTCATGCATTAAACTCAATCGATTGCACGGAAATGGGGGGCAACTCTGAAATTGTGGAGGGCGTCGTGAGCATGCTTAAGAGCAGAAGAATGACAGACGAAGACAGATACCTTATCATCGCAGCGGCTAAATGGCTGTTTTCCAAATGGAAATTGGATCCAGGTGATTACAACTTGAAGTTTTGAGGTATCTAATGCGAGGCGATTGTCTAACCACAAACCATGAAACTGACTCCCATTCTAGTTCTGCTCGTTTTATCTTGTACGGTTTCTTTTGGAAAGATCACTCCGACGAAACTCACCTGCGAGTACCTGCAGAATCCGTCAGTCGTTGATGTAGTTCAACCCCGTCTAGCGTGGGTGAACCAAGCCGAAAAAGGCGAGCGCGGACAAACCCAAACGGCCTGGCAAATCCGAGTGGCATCGTCTGAGGAGCGCCTTGAGCAGCCCGACTTATGGGATAGTCAAAAAGTCACCAACGAGCAATCGAACCGGATTCTCTATGCCGGTAAGCCGCTGAAGTCGCGGATGGAATCCTGGTGGCAAGTACGTGTGTGGGACAAGAACGGAAGTGCTTCCGGCTGGAGCGAACCGGCTTTCTGGCGAATGGGCCTGTTGACCCCTTCCGATTGGAATGCTAAATGGATCGGTGCTCCGTGGCAGGGCGAGGCAGCCCTGCCCAAACCTGCGGACCGCAATGTTCATTTGCCTGATGTATTGCCTCCTCCGGCACCCATGTTTCGCAAGGAATTCAGGCTTGATAAGAAAGTCAGGAAAGCCGTGGCCTTCGTCACCGGATTGGGATATTTCGAACTGTACCTAAACGGAGAAAAAATAGGCGATGATGTACTGGTGCCGAATCAAACTAATTACGGGAAACGCCCCGGATTGGTCGAAGAATATATACCACTGGAAGACAATTTCCGAGAATATAAAGTAATGTATCTGGCTTACGACGTTACGGATAAACTGAAAAGAGGTAGAAATGCCTTGGGCAGTATGCTCGGCAACGGCTTTTATAACCCTGCAAAACATTGGACTTGTGCGTATGGGAGTCCCCGTTTTTTGGTTCAGATGCACATTACCTATGAAGATGCTAGTGAGGAGACCATTTTCAGCGACGAAAGCTGGAAGGCATCACAAGGCCCTATCCTGATGGATATGGTATATTATGGTGAGCGCTATGACGCCCGAAAAGAACAAGTCGGATGGAATCAGGCCGGCTTTGATGAGTCCAAGTGGAGCCCGGTTGCGCTTCGTCGCTCCCCCGAGGGAAAGTTGGCGGCTCATGCCGCGCATCCCGATAGGGTGATGGAGCGTTTGAATCCAGTGAAGATCGAAAAACTCTCCAACGGAAACTATCGTGTCGACTTCGGGGTCGAAGTTTCCGGATGGTTGCGCTTGAGTCGACTAAACGGACCGGCCGGTCATAAAGTGGAGATCAAGTATCTGGGCACCACATTTTCGGGAGAAAATTCCTATGTTTGTAAGGGTGCAGGCTCCGAATCCTACGCAGCGCGTTTCAATTGGTTTGTTTTCGATGGTGTCGAAATCTGTAACTGGCCGGGCGAACTCAAACCCGATCAAATTTCGGCGGAAGTGGTTCATACTTTTGTGGAGGAGTCCGCTGTTTTCGAGACATCGAACCAACTCTTTAACGAGATCAATAATATATGGCGAAGGAGCCAGACGGATAACATGCATGGTGGCGTTGCCAGCGATTGTCCTCATCGCGAGCGTTCAGCCTATACCGGCGATGGACAGGTGGCATGTGTCGCAGTGATGCACAACTACGACGCCCGGAACTTCTACCACAAGTGGATTCAGGATATGCTTGGTGCCCAGAATATAGAAACCGGCTATGTTCCCAATGGTGCGCCATGGCAACCAGGTTGCGGAGGAGGAGTGGCCTGGGGTGCGGCCATTTGTATTATGCCATGGGAATTCTACCTCCATTATGGTTCAAAAGATATGCTCGAAGACAATTTCAAGGGGATGAGGGAATACGTTCGCTATATGCAAACATGGGTCGGCAAAGACGGAATCATGCACTCACAGCGCACAGGAAGAGATGGGAAGATTCTGGAATGGTTCAATCTGGGCGATTGGGTTTCACCCGGAGCATTGCCACCCGAGGAGATGGTTCACACGTATTTCCTTTGGCGTTGTTCCGACCTGACTGCCAAAGCGGCTAAGGCCCTTGGTCGCCCTGATGACGAAAAGGAATGTGCAGCATTGGCCGAACGGACCAGACAAGCGTTTCTAAAACGGTTTTTTGATGAGGAAAAAGGCACCTACGGGAAAGCCGGAGGGAATATCTTTGCATTGAAGGTGGGCGTTCCCGCAGTTCAGTATGCCCGGGTTATCCAAGCCCTGAGGGGCGACATCAGGGAAAATAACGGACATCTGGATACCGGTATCTTCGGAACTCAGCTATATTTCGAAATTTTATCTGAAAACGGAATGCATGAGCTGGCCTATGAGGCCATGAACAAACGCACCCAGCCAAGCTTTGGTTGGTGGATCGAACAAGGTGCGACAACCACATGGGAGCAATGGAACGGGGAGAATTCACGCAACCATCCGATGTTTGGCGGCAGCATGGTGTGGTTTTACCGCAAACTCGCTGGCATGAATGCGGATCCCGCCTCGCCAGGCTACCGACACACGATTTTCCGGCCTCAACCGGTCGATAACCTTACGTTTGTAAAATATTCCAACCAGACATCTCTTGGGGAGGCCAGCATTGGCTGGAGAAACGAGAATCGGCAGTTCTCGATGCAAGTAACCGTTCCTACTGGAGGCGATGCAACTGTTTATGTGCCGATAAGGTCGGGTCGGGAAATTACCGAAGGAGGCCGGTCGATTGCAGAATCCGGCGATGTCAAACTGATCCGTGAAGAGCTAGGCTATATGGTGCTTTCTGTATCAAGCGGAAATTACCAGTTTCTGTCGAAGTGAATGGTGCGCCATGACTCATGAAAAATGATTATGCCGTCTCAGAGGAATGCATTATGGCGACCCAACGAGCGCAAAATGAAGCTCGATATGTTTTTATCTATGAAAATCACTAGCAATCAAATAAATACATCGAATTGTTTTCGAGTTGGGCTGGCGCTATTGGCCTTTTGCGGGATCGAAAGCTCTTTTGTTAACGCACAAATCACAAAGCCTGTGTTTGTCGTGGATCTTTCGAAACCAGGGGCCGAAATTGCGCCTATTTGCAGAGGGCAACAGATTGAGGATTTCAACCACCAGATTCAGGGAGGGCTATATGCCCAGTTGATCAATAATCCCTCCTTTGAAGAACTGGATAATCCCATATCTAATTGGGTGCTAGTAAAGACCGGCGCATCAAATGGTAATTTGACAAGTCAGACTTCCGGTGAAACGGAAATGCTGAATCGCAATCAGGATCGTTGTATTAAACTTGAGGTCGAGTCAGTGACATCAGGTAGTGTAGGCATGGCCAACGGAGGCTATTGGGGGATCAAACTCGAAAACGAAACAAAGTATAAAGTCTCCTTCTGGGCAAAAGCGAATTCCAGCTTTAGTGGCACCCTAAGGGCGAAGCTGGAAAGTAACGACGGAACAGTTTTCGCTCAGTCGAGTGATTTTAGGCCGACCACAAATTGGCAGCATTTCAGTTGTGAGCTTACCACAAGTGGTGTTTCAACGGTTACCGGGAACAACCGGTTCGTGTTATATGCCTCAACAGCCGGCGAGGTGTTTTTTGACGTGGTAACCGTCATGCCGCCAACATGGAAGAACCGCCCGAATGGTCTGCGGCCCGATTTGGCGGAAAAACTGGATGCTCTGAGGCTGAAGTACATGCAGTTTCCCGGTGGCTGCACCGCTGAGTCGTCCAGCATGGAGATTAGTTGGAATTGGAAACATTCAATCGGGCCGATTGAACAAAGGCGGGGTTCAACCAGGCGGATCTGGAACTATAAGAACGATCAATATTTTGGTTTGGATGACTATTTCCAGTTGTGTGAGGATCTGGGGGCCGCGCCGATCTATACCACCTCGAGTGGCATCAGCGAAACTCCCGCATCGGAAAAATGGTTTTCCGTTTGTCCACTAGACAAAATGCAGCCAATCATAGATGACATTTTGGATTTGCTGGAGTACTGCAATGGATCAGCCTCAACGGCGTGGGGAGCCAAGCGTGCTGCAAACGGCCATCCCGAATCCTATAACCTCAAATACATTGAGATTGGCAATGAAAATGGCATGGAAACAAGAAGTGACTATACGCCGCGATATGCGATGATCCGTGACGCGGTGCTGGCGCGCTATCCGGATATGAAACTTATTTACAATGGCATATGTCATAATAGGGTGCCTTCGGATACATTCGGGAATACTGCCGACTATATTGACGAACATTTCTATAATTTGCAAGAATTGGCATCTGAAAAAGACCTATCTTCCTTGTATGGAAGATATGATCGCATCGATCCAGCCCGCCCGAAGATCTGTGTTGCGGAGTACGCCTCTTCCCGCAAAGGGCACTCTGGAAATGTAGTTGGCAATTTTGGTGATGCACTTGGCGACGCTGTCTTCATGTTGGGGTGCGAGAAACATTCCGAGCGGATGTGGTGGACTGGATATGGCAACTATGGCAGTTTTGTGGATCAATGTAGTTTCGGACCATGTATGGTCTGGCATGACGCGGTATCCAGTTTTGCAGCGCCTTCATATTACATGCAAAAAATGTTATTTACTGATAACGCGGGAACCCGGGTTTTGCCTTTCACGCAAAATTCAGCGAATTGCTACTGGTCCGCATCTATTGATAATGAGGCTGGTAGAAATGATGTTCTTTTGAAGGTAGTTAATAAGTCGGGTGCCGCGGAAACTGTGACTATTTCTCTAGGTGGTGCTGATCAAGTAGATCGCAAAGGGCGGGCATCAGTCTTGGCAGGTGTCCTTGAGTCAGGAAACTCAATCGCAAATCCAGACAACGTGGTTCCTTTACTGCAGACGTTTGCTGCAGGAACGAATTTCGATTATACGTTTCCTGCCAATTCGATCAGCGTGCTCAGGATCGAGGTCTTAAAAATGAAATGAAAAACACTGCGCAATTCACCCGACGGCAGTTGCTCGAGGGCTCGGTAATAACGGTTGGCACGTTGCTGGTAGGCGCCAGCAGACTCACTTCCGCGCAATCGGATCTGGGTGAAACAGAGCATTTTTGGTATCGGCTGGCACCCCCGGGGCCTTACATCGACTCGCAGCGCGGCAAAAAAGCCTTCGGGTTCGGCAGCGGGAAGATTTATTTGTCGGAGGACAACGGCAGGACGTGGCATTACAGCGCGGCGTTTGCCGAGGCTGAGAACATCACGTTCAGTGTTATCCTGAAGAACGGGAACATTCTCTTTGCCACCCGCGAGAGACTCTTTCTCAGCACCGATAATCTCAAAACGCACCGGCCCATCACCGTCCAGGCCCGCGATCACAGTGATTACCTTCCGCACATACCCATCAATACGAACCAACCTGGCTGGTATTTCCATTCGCTCGACGGCGAGCACACTTGGGAGATGGACGGGCAAGAGATGCTCGTGTGGGGCAACTACTGCAACGTGATTGGCGGGGCTTGTCCGGTGAATATCTACTACTCAACCGACAGTGGCCAGACCGTGAAAATCGCTTATTCTTTCGGGCAAAATCCAACTTTTCAGCAACCGGGAGCCGAGGCCAGCGCATCGCTGCTTGGCGACGTCCGTAACACGATCATCGCCCGACACGTTCACTGCGTGACCTACAACCCGGACGAGAATGCGTTCTACGCATGCACCGGAGATATCGACAACGGACACGGCAACGAATGCCACTGGCTGCGTGGCACCTACGACGCCAAGACCGATACGTGGACCTGGGCGGTGCTTATTGCTGTGAACGCGAATTCGCGCTTCAAATCCGGTGGCATCAACTTCGTCAATGGTAAGCTCTATTGGATATCCGATGCGAATGGCGGCAAGTTTAACCTCGGGCCTGTCTTTGATCGCGGCATATTCACATGCGCTCCGGCCGACATCGCGAACAAAGCGGCGCACACATTGCTGTTTCAACCGGGATTTGAATCGGCAAACATGATTGTCCAGGACGGGGTCATGCTCGCGACGCATTGCGCTCCTGCATCCATTTATGCCTGCGGCTTCATCTACTCGCCGGATCTGGGCAGGACCTGGGCGCAATACGACCTCAAGGAGTTCGGCCGGCGCTCGGGCTGTCGCATTCAGAAAAAGAACAGCGACGGTTGGTTCCGCGTCGATCTGCGAAAAGGCTGGATCGACCGGGCCGAGGTTTTGTTCATCAAGCCGAAGCCGTAAACGCGCGCACTCCTCCCTTAGGGCAACACCATCCGGAACCCGCGAAAGCTGTTTTCAACCCAAAATCGAACAAAACTGTGAAAATACGAACGATCCCGATTTACATGATCTTCCTAACAATGGGACTGATCGATTCAGCAGGACCGATGGTCAGTTTGGCCAAGGAATCGTTCAAGATATCTAACGCGATGGCGTCATTGTTACCCATGTTAGCCTATATTATGTATGGATTGCTCTCGCTGCCGATCGGACTTCTGCAGGAAAAAAAGGGGAAGAAGTTCATCCTGAATCTGGGTCTAACTATTGCGCTATCTGGGCTCATAATTCCGATTTTTGCCGGAATGTACGGGAAGATGATAGTGGATGGCAGCTCGATGATGCAGTTCTATAAAATCCTGGCCGCCATTTTGCTTCTGGGAGCCGGTGGCTCCATCCTTCAGGTTGCGGGAAATCCTATTATGCGCGATATTTCAGAAGCGGGGCAATATTCCAAGAACCTCTCATTTGCGCAATCTATCATCACCGTCGGGTCCTCTATGGGGTTCCTGTTACCCGTTGTCATGCTCTACCTGTTTGATCTAGATTGGAGCATACTATTTCCAGTTTTTGCGGGTCTTGTGCTGATCGGTTTTGTGGGCCTCAACATGCTGAAGATACAGGAGGCAAGATCGGACGTTGGTCATCCTGCTACCTTCCGATCCTGTGTTAAGCTCCTAGGAAATCGATATGTTCTGACCATGGTTATCGGTATTTTTGCCTATTGCGGAGTCGAAATATGCATGAGCGCATATATTCCGATTTTGCTAAAAGAAGAATTTGGGATCTCGGTCGAAAAGATGGGCTTGTTCATCAGCTGGTCGCTCTTTTATCTTCCCATTTTCGCGGGGAGGGTTTTGGGCGGGCTGATCTTGTCGCGAGTCGCCCCGAAACGATTACTGCTGCTCACAGTGCTAATGGCTCTGCTCGGCGTAGCTTTGATTTTCAGCAATTCCTTCACGTTGACATTGATCGGAACATTTCTCGTGGGATTGGGCTTTGCCAATATTTTCCCGCTGATCTTCTCGCTTACAATCGATCATTTGCCTGCTCATACCAATGAGCTGTCCGGACTATTGGTTTCCGCCATCGCTGGGGGTGCGCTGCTCCCTCCTGTTATGGGATTGATTGCCGACGCTTCCTCAATTCAGGCAGCATTTTCGGTTCCTGTCATTTGTATAGGTTACCTGCTTTTCGTGGCCGTTATTAATTGCAATAATAAACAAATATAGAATGTACTCTGGAACCCTTTTAGCCAAAGCCGCTTTTGTGGGCTTTGGTGAGATTAACTCCCCTCAAGAACTGATTAAGGGAAAATGTCTTTCAGCCTTGGAAGAGATCAAGACTCTTGGAATTTGTCTCGTGACAACAGATCACGTTACTGATGATCCGAAAGGGATTGATGTTGAGCGAGCGATTAGGGCCCTGAAATACGCTGATTTTGACTTTCTGATTATTTGCGTAGCTGGGTGGATTCCCTCTCATGCTGTCATTGCAATTACCAATGAATTTAGATATAAACCAATGATTTTGTGGGGACTTGCGGGAGATATTGAAAACGGACGTGTTGTAACCGCAGCAGCCCAGGCCGGCACTACCGCTTTGCGCAAAGTGTTCGACGACCTAGGCTACAAATATATTTACATTTATAACACCATTGGAAAGCCTTCTCCTTTGGATAAGATTAGAAGTTTCGCCGCGGCGGCTTCGGCCGCAAAATCTCTTGAGAAGACTAAAATCGGGATGATGGGCTTCCGCGATATGAAGCTTTACAACACGCTCTATGAAGGCCTTTCGTTGAAAAGGGTCATAGGCGCCGAAGTCGATTTCTTCGAAACCTTAGAAATGCTTCGAATAAGCGAGAATGTAGCGGAAACAGAGGTCCAGCACGTTTTAGATGGAATTAGACGGGATTGGGACTTCGTGGAGGCTGCTGATGAAGCTTTTCTCAAAAAAGGGATCAGTTATTATCTGGCGTTAAGGAAAATAGTTATCGAGAATAAGTATGACGCCATCTCGCTGAAAGATGTGGACGGAATGAAGAAGTTGTTGAGTTTCCCTCCGGCGATGGTCTTCATGCTGCTTTCCGATGAGATGAATATATGCACCATCCCGGAAAACGATGCCATGGGAGCGGTTACACAGTTAATCGTAAAACATATTACTGGGCAGTGTGCCGCTTACCTCGAATTCTATGAATTCTTTGAAGATAGTGTTTTAATGGGTGTGCCCGACTATGTTCCTGCCGAAGTGGTCGAAGGAAAGGTAAAAGTTACTCCAGCGGCCTTTGGAAACATCAGCGGAGGGCTCTTGAATGTCTCTGCCATGAAGACTGGAAGGCTGACCATGCTCCGCTTATCCAATACTGCAGGTCAATACACGATGCACATGTGCACGGGCCAAGGGAAACTGAGAGCATGGGAAGAAGCCGGCTGGAAGTTCCCGGCACCGCAACTACCCAGCCTCGAAGTGTTTCTGGATAAGCCGATAAATGAATTCGCTCAAGCGATTTCAGGCCAGCACTACATTATCGCCTATGGTGATCATACTCGGGCTTTGATAGATTTTTGCTATTTGAAGGGCATTAAAGTCTTATGACCTGGCAATACGATGTGGTAGTCGCCGGATATCTTTGTGTGGACATGGTTCCCGAATTTCCACATCGCGAACCGGGGACCAGTATCTCCAACCTTCTCAAGCCGGGAAGACTGATTGAAATTGACGGGGTTGGCTTTTCTCTCGGCGGGGTCGTGGCCAATACCGGTATGGCTATGAGCAGATTCAATCGTAAGGTCTTCTTGAATGGATTAATCGGGAACGACCTTATTGGTAAGATCGCGAGAGACTGGCTTGAGAGGTATGGTCTTTCAGAAGGAATCAAGATTACAGATCGGGCTGGAACCGCATTTGGGATTGTTATCGCTCCTCCGGGAGTTGACCGCATCTTTTTGGAGTCGCCCGGGTGCAGCAAAATATTTGGGATTGATTTTGTCGATTTCGAGGCGATTTCGCGATGCCGATTGTTCCATTTCGGTTATCCTCCTTTGTTGAGGCAATTCTACCGCGATGAGGGGAAACAGTTATGGTCGATGTTTTCCAGAATTCAGGAAATGGGAGTGATAACTTCACTGGACTTCAGCCTGCCCGATTCTCAAAGCGAATCAGGGATGCAGGATTGGCCACAAATTATGCAGCGGGTGCTGCCCTACATTGATATTTTTGTCCCCAGCCTAGAAGAAGTGCTTCAAATCATCAGGCCTGACGAATATGAAAAAATTTGTTCGGCCATCGGCAATTCGGATATTATCGACGAAGTTCCGATCGCTATGATCCGCGAGATCGGCCGGACGATCATTGAGTGTGGCGTGAAAATAGTGTTCATAAAAGCTGGCCACCGTGGGTCGTACCTTCTTGCGGGAGACGTCTCTTCTCTAAATGTGAAGGCCGGATTTGATTTGTCTGCAGCCGATTGGAATGGTCGGGAATTGTGGTGCAATGCCTACGTGGCTGATCCCGAGAAAGTAAAGAATGCCACTGGAGCTGGCGATACCGCCGTTGCAGCCTTCCTTTCGGCGATCCTCGATGGTGAGAATCCGGATGCCGCGGTAAAATACGCAGCCAATGCGGGCCGAAACAGCCTCTATTGTTTGAATATATACGACGAGCTTAGCGATTGGCGCGAGATGGAGAAAGCAATAGAGTCCGAGCCGATCGAGATTACCGGGTTTACTTTAGATGATCCGCTACCACAGGAACAAAAAGAGAGAATCGCGGAGGTTTACGTGAGAACACGGGAGTGCTAAAAGACATGCAGACTTTCATAAGGGTAGCTGTTTCCGCACCGCTCGATCCTGGCTTTCAGCCGGCAGTCCTGTTCAATCGCACTTACGCTGCCGCCGTCAAGAAATCAGGTCAAGGGGTGCTGAGCGTGATTTCGAAACGCGATGGCTTCGTTTTTTGGATAACAGATGGCGGGCGCGGCACGTGATCGGCGTTTCTCACGGTCAGCGATTGTGATTGCGCGATCGGACGTGAACGACGGCGGGGGTTAGAAGAGCGTGAGCTGATCTGGAGCGACGGACATCCGGTGGTCCGCAGAGGAGATAGTCGCCTGCACATTCGCGAGATTCGCCTAACCTTGAGGCTGTCGCTGTAACCTCGAAGCGGCTCGACTGGTCGAATGTTCGATCTCGGTTTGCTTCTCATCTGCCGCAGAGTTTCGACACGGCGTCACAACCGTTCGTCCCGCCTCACGTCCAGCACGGTCTTTCGCTCCAAACGAAGGGTGAATAGTCGGTCGGTTTTGGAATCGGTTTGGTCATTGAAATCGCCGGTCTACGATGCATGCGCCCTCCGAGCAAAATAACGTTGAGACGGCTGGCCGCGTCGCGACGGTTCATTGCGGCTATTTGGAAAATCGCGTCCGGTTTGAGGAATTCTATGCGCTGCAAAGGAAGTATACCGAAACTCTCTCGGCATATCCCGCGGTGGTCAACGCATGGCTGAGTTCTCTTCCGCAGCGTGGCGATCCAGACACCGAGGCTTCGGGGGCGTCAAACTCATGGCGGGCAGCACGATTAAGTTCTGCGCGACGCCGAACGCTGGCGGGCTTGATTGCCGGCGCGGAAAGGAGCGTGCTGGCGCGCGATTCGCTTTCGGCGGTCGCGTTTGATCGAACTATCGCCGGTTCGAAACCAATTGCCGAGAAGTGATCCGAGTCGTGAGAGCAATCCGTGGTTTTCCGGTGCTTGAGCGCGCTGAGCGAGGTAGCCTGCCTCGATTTCCTCCTGAAGTTCCTTGAAGGCAGAATACGCGATAGATCGTGGGTCAGCCTTGAAATGAATTTCCCGACCACCGAGGGTGATTGACGCCTGCTCTGACGTGACGCAGAGATTTTCGATGACTGTGCTGTGCGATTTCGCCATCGCGTTGATTAAAGCAAGGCGCGCGAGCGAGTCCTTAAAATCTCGTGCCTAAGTGCTATTTTATCTTTTCACCGGATACCCAAACGCGGATACCCACCAAGTGCAACCAGAGGACATTTCGACGGTAATTCGGGAACGCTTGAAAGACACGGTTTCATCGGTTGACCTCTGAGGAATGAAAACAAGACCAATTCTGAATTTTAAACGGTTGATGACGTTCACGTTTTACTACCAGTGAACGCGGGTGCGGAAGAATTTTGCCGGGCCCTGCCTTTGGGCCCACGGGTGAGCGGTCTCGCCCTCGATGCGAATGGTCTGCTGGCGCTCTCGAAACCTTCTGGCGTGAGGTCGCACCCGAATGCCCCGGGCGAGGAAGCGCGGGCGCTGTTGGTCGCGACTTACCACGTTGAGGGTGAGTATTTCGAGTGGACCGCGGCGGGCACGGGTGTCGCCCGGCGTCTCTGGCTGCTCAACCGGCTCGATTCGGCGACTTCGGGGGTGATTCTCGCGGCCGATAACGAGGAGTTGGCGATCACGATTCGCGCCCATTTTAAACGGAAGCAGGTGCGTAAAGTGTATGTCGCCTTGGTTTTTGGGGCTCCCGCCCAGCCGCTCGCGTTGTGGCGCGATTTTCTTTCGATTGAAAAGCGGGACGGCAAGATTCGCACCTCCGCGCGCGAGGGGAATATTCCCGCGGAAAGCCAGATGCGCGTGCTCCGGCAGGGTCGCCAGGAACCGCGCGTGTCGCTCCTCCGGCTCGAGCCGCGCACGGGTCGCAGCCACCAACTGCGCGTGCAGTGTGCGAAGCGCAACCTGCCCATCGTTGGCGATCAGACCTATGGGGATTTCTCGGGCAATCGGGAATTCGCCAGGCTCGCTGGCTCAAAACGTATGTTCCTGCACTCTTTGGAGTCGTCGTTTACGTATGATTTCAAGGGCGGCACGCACGCGTTCGCCGCCAAGGCGCCGTTACCACCGGAATTTGAGAAGTTCTTTTGACAGGTGGCCGCAATTGAACGGAATCCACGCGATCAACGGGTATGATCCTTCCCAAAACCAACCGCCTCTCGCCTGAACAACTCGTCGTCGTCACCGCCGTCCTGACCGAGTTCGGCTGCAAGCTGCAACCGATCATCGGCGCCGTCCGGACCATTTATGCCATCGTCGGCGACGAGCGCGATGAGCTCATGCTCAACCGCATCGAGGGTTTGCCTTTCATCGACCGCATCGACCGGATTCAGTCGCCTTTTAAGTTGATGGACAAACGGTCCGATCTCGCCACCCACCGGATCACGATCGGCGGAGTCACCTTGGGCGAGGAATTGTTCGTGATCGCGGGCACGTGCACGATCGATCCGAAGAACCCAAACTATTTTTACGAGACCGCCGCCGCGGTGAAAGAGGCCGGCGCGCACATGATTCGCGGGGGCGTTTGGAAGCCCCGCACGAACCCGTACTCGTTCCAGGGTGACGTCAAATCACTCGATATATTGATGGAGGGGGCGCGCCGCACCGGCCTGCCGGTTGATACCGAGGTCATGGAGGAGGCGCAGATCGCGCTCGCGCTCGATGCGGGTGTCACCTGCCTGCAAGTCGGCGCCCGCAACGCGCTCAACTATTCTTTGCTGCGCGCGATTGGCCGCGCCGTCGCCGATCGGCAGACCACGGTGCTCTTGAAACGCGGCATGCATATGGGCGCGATTAGCGAATTTATTTCCGCGGCAGAGTACATCGCGGCTTTCGGTAACCCGAATATTCTCCTCTGCCCGCGCGGGACGGCGCCCACGCTCGATGGTTATCGGAACCATCCCGATGAAAGCATCACGCCGCTCTTGAAGGAAAAAACTTGGGCGCCCGTCGTGGTCGATCCTTCGCACTCTGTCGGCAAGGCTGCCTACGTGCCAGCTTGCGCGCTCGCGGCCGTGGCCTACGGCGCGGATGGTTTGTGCATCGAGGCCCACGTCAGCCCCCACCAGGGCATCGGTGATGACCCCAAACAGGCGCTCACCCCCGCTGTCCTCGCGCAGACGATTATTCAAGCGAAGCAAGTCTGGGCTCTCCGCCATCCGGTGAGCAGCGCCATCAGGTGACGCCGAGTCGCGCGGCGGCTCGCGTGGTTGCGCGTGGTCGCGCGGCGGCGCGCGTGGCCGCGAGCGCGGGCCACCCCGATCTTTCGGAGCCGCCCGCCCTTAGCTTGGACCTTCGTTCAGCAGGCTGCGCAACTCCCGCTCCGGATCCTCGTGGGATTGTTCCACGGCAAGCCGTAGGGCCGCTTCCAGCAGCGGGCGCGCTTCGGCCGGTCGACCAAGGTCCAAGAGCAATTTTCCCAGTAAAATCCTCGGCATCATCCACTCTGCTTTTCGCGCGATGCACACGGCGTAGTGCTCGACCGCCTCCGCGCGGCTCCCTTCGGCCACGAGCGCCTGCGCCAGACTGAAGCGAAAGAGTTCATTTTCGGGCTGCCGCCCAACGAGGGCGCGAAACTGCTCCGAGCGGCGCGCCACGGTTGTCATGGGTACTTAGACCGAGTCGATGAAGATCACGACCGCCGTCGCATTATCCGACCCGCCTCGGCGAAGCGCTGATGCCACGAGTTCATTGACCGCGGCCGCAGGGCCACTGCTTTTCTTCATGATATCGCTGATTTCCCCATTTGAAACCAAGCGCGTCACGCCGTCCGTGCAAAATAAGTAGCGGTCGCCCGCTTCGAGCAAGCGCGTCACCAAGTCGACTCCGGGCGGGGTCGGCTGGCCCATGCAACGGGTGAGCGCGTTCCGGTTAGCGGGATGGTAATAGGCGGATTCTCCGAGGGCACGTCGCTGCCGCGCTTCGTTTTCCACCGAGTGATCTTCCGTCAGCTGGGAGAAGGCGTCGTGGCTGATGCCGAAAGCGCGGGAGTCGCCCACATGCGCGATCTTGAGCACATTCTCCCGGATGTAGCCGATCGTCAGGGTCGTGGCGATACCCGTGGACGCGCTGACTTTTTGTCCCAGGGTGGCGACGGCTTCGTTGGTGCGATGCACCAGGGCCACGAGATCAGCGTCGCTCGCCAGCGGCCCGGCGATAACTCCAGCAGAAATAAGCTCGATGGCGTGTTGTGCCGCCTCCGCCCCGCCAGGGAGGCCGCCGACCCCGTCGGCAATCCCGAAGATCAGCTCTTTCTCGTTACAAATAAATCGATCTTCATTTTGGCGGCGGACGCGGCCAATATCGGTGAGGGCGGCGGCACGGAGTGATAGCATATACAAGAGAAAAACGTCGTTCGATGGGCTCAGCGAAAGGGGTGGAATTTCTCCTCCAAAGTTCCCCGTGTTACAACAGTGAATTCCGGCTGGGGGAGACAATCGATGAAAAGTCGACCGTAACTTTTGGCCAGGAGCCGCGAATCAAGCAGCGTGATGATGCCACGGTCGCTCGCGGTACGGATCAAGCGGCCGATCCCTTGGCGAAACTTAATCAGCGCATCCGGTAGCGTGAGTTCGTTGAACGGGTTTCCTCCGAGGTCGCGGATGTGGTCGCAGCGGGCTTCCGTAATCGGGTGGGAGGGAGGATCGAAGGGCAGGCGCGTGATGATGACTTGCGCAAGGGCGTCGCCGGGGACGTCGACTCCGGTCCAGAAGCTGTCGGTGCCAAAAAGAACGGCGTTGCCCTTGGCCCGCATCTGCTGGGCGAGTTCGGTGCGGGATGCCCCTGCGCCCTGCAGCAGAAAAGGCCGGCCCGCCGCCGTCAATGGGGACTCCAGCTTGAGCGCGACCGCGCGCATGTCGGCGTAGCTCGTAAAGAGGACTAGCGATCCGCCCGCCACGCGATCGACGCAGTGTTGGATGTACTGCCCGATCACATCGAGCGAGAGCTTGGCCTCTTGGGGCGAGGGCAGCGGCACATCACTGGCGATATAGACCCGCATATTCCGCGCAAAATCAAACGGCGATTTCACGATCACGGAGCGGGCGGCGGTGGCGCCCATCCGTTCCGCAAAGGGCTCGATCTGTCCACCCATGGCGAGGGTCGCACTCGTGCAGATGACACTCGTACGGCGTCCGAAAAGGTGCTGGCGCAAGGCTGGCGCGACGTCGATCGGGGCGCTGCGCAAGGCGATGATCGTTTGTTTCCGGCCGCTCCGCTCCGCCCAGTAGACGTGGCCTTCGTCCGCGATCGTGAGCCACTCCGTTACCCCCGTTTGCAGGGCTTTCACGCGTTGCCGTTGCTCGAGGAGTTCATCGCGCTCGCGACCTTCGCCCAACTTGTCGCTCAGTTTACCGAGGAGCCGGTGCAAGGCGCCGAGCGGTCCGTCCAGCGCGGCCTCGGCGATCCCCGCCTCGCGGACGCGGACGATCGGACGTTCCGTCAGCACCGCCGTCCCGATGAAATCAAAAAAAAGCTTCGCCGCGTCGATCGCATCGATGACGAGTTGTTGGGCTTCAGGGCCGCCGAGTTTCCGGAAAAGTCCGCGCTGGGTGCGCGGATTAAAGAGGTACTTCAGGGCCCGGTCGACCCCGTAGCTGGAAAGGGCAAGACCGAAATTCTCCGTCGCTACCGCCGGCACGGTGTGCGCCTCGTCCAGAACCACAAAGTCATCTGCAAAAAGGACGCCGCGGGTCTCTTGATCGGCGCTTTCCGCCTGGGCGCCCCCAGCGTTAATCAACGCAAAGAGCAACGCGTGATTAATAATGATGACATTCGCGATCCGGATGCGGGCGCGGGCCCGTTGGTAAAAACATTTTTCGCAGTCGCAATGTTTGCGGGCGCAGGACGACGAGTCGGCGTTCACGGCGTCCCAGACTTCCGGCCGTGGGGGCGGTTGCAGCTCGTGGCGTAGCCCTGTCTCTGTCGTTTGCGCCCACGCGGCGATGCGTTGCAGTTCGTCGTAATCGGCGTCGGCAAAAAGGGTGCTGCGATCGGCCAGAGCGTGGCCCAGCCGAGTGGTGCATAGGTAGTTGCCCTTGCCGACGAGGACGGCGGATTTAAAGTCGGTGTAGGCGGCGAGCCCGGGGTGCGCGCGGAAGAGACGTCGACACTTGGGCAGGTCACTGGTCTCAAGCTGTTCCTGCAGGGAAATGGTGTGGGTCGAAACGATCAGTTGGCGGGACTGATCGACGGCGTGAATGATCCCGGGAACAAGGTAGGCGAGTGATTTTCCAACCCCCGTTCCTGCCTCGAATAAAAGCGCGGTATCACTTTTGACGGCAGCGGCGACGGCTCGGCCCATCGTCTCTTGCTGGGGCCGATGCTCGAGATTTAAACCATGCTGGAGCCAGCCGCCTTCGGCGAAGATTTTCGCGGTGAGGGTGGTGACGTGGCTGGCGGGCGGCGCCTCGCTCGTGAGAGGCTCGCGGCCTTGGTCTTCGCGGAGGCCGATCATGCTGGACAGTTGAGCCGGCGAACCATGGGCGGTGGGTCTCGACTAGCAAATGAATTTGCGATTGGCGCGAGGCCGGACGTTTATTTTGCCATGGAAAATCCTGATATCACAACGCCAGTCTGGGTGGCGGCGCTGGTGGATTTTCTTCGCCGACAACCTTCGATTTCCGCCGTGAAAATAGATCCCGTCGCCCGCACCCTCGCGGTGGCGACGGTGGGCGCGGTCGAGTTGCCGGGGTTAGAGGCAACGCTCGCCGCGACGATTGCCGCTTGGGAGCTGCCATGGGTGGCGGATGGGACGATGCCCGCGCCTCGCGGTTTCTCGCTCCGCCATGAAGGCGGAGCGACCGTGGTGGGGCGCGACTCTTGTGTAACGGCGGAAAAGATGTGGCGCTGGCGCGAGTTGGCTTGGCCCGAGCTGACGGGCGAGGCCCCGGTAGCGGTTTCCGAGTGGCGGTCGTTGGCCGGGTTGGCGGCGGCTTGTGGAGGCGCGGGTCTCGCCGGTGCCGGGGCGTCTTGGTGGTGGCCGGAATTTCCCCGGGTGGCGTCGGGCTGCTTCCTCCTGGCGTTCATCGCCGGCGGGTGGGATGCCGCGATCGACTCCTGGGCGAATCTGCGCCAGCGCGTCATCGATATTCATTTCCTCATGCTGGCGGTCGCGCTCGGAGCGCTCTTCATCGGCGCTTGGGGCGAGGCGGTTTTGTTGTTATTTTTATTTTCAGCGTCGGGCGCGATGGAGGCTTACGCACTCGATCGGACCCATCGCGAAGTGAGCGCTTTGCTGAAATCTTCCCCTAAGCGCGCGACGGTCCTCGACGTAAATGGGGCGGAGCGCGAGGTGGGCATCGCGGATTTGCGGGTCGGTCAGGTGATCCGCGTCAGACCGGGGGAAGCCGTGGCCGCCGACGGTCTCGTGCTGCACGGAAAAAGCGCGAGTGATGAATCGGCCCTCACGGGCGAGGCTCATCCCGTGGACAAACGTCCGGGTGATCCCGTCTTCAGCGGCACGATCAACCTGTGGGGCGTACTCGATTTTTCGGTCAGCCTCCTGCCGGCGGAGAGCACGTTGCAGAAAATTATCCGGTTAATTCAAACCGCCCAGAAGCTCAAGGCACCGAGCGAGCGGTTCACGGCACGTTTTGGTACGCGTTATACCTATGCGGTGATCGGCGGCTCCGCGGTCATGTTTCTCGTCTGGTGGTTGGGCTTGCAACTACCGGCTTTCGATCACGCCGGTGAAACGCGTTCGGCCTTTTACCGCGCGATGACATTGATGGTCGTGGCCAGTCCGTGCGCGCTCGTCTTGTCGATTCCTTCAGCTATTTTGTCGGCCATCGCTTGGGGCGCGCGCCACGGCGTGCTTTTCCGAGGGGGTGCGGCCATTGAGAAATTGGCGGATATTTCCGCAGTTGCCCTCGATAAAACGGGCACCCTCACGACGGGCGAGCTGGTGGTGGCGGGCTGCGAGAGTTATCCCCCGGGACGAGAACGCGAGGTCTGGCAACTCGCGCTGACCTTGGAAGCCAACTCGCACCATCCGCTCGCCCGCGCCATTGTGCGCCACGCGCGCGCCGAGGGTCTCGTCGAAGGGGTGCTCGATGACTTCGCTTCGATTACAGGGCAGGGGGTCCGTGGCAAAATGGACGGCGCGAATCTTTTGCTCGGTCGGCGGGAATTACTGGAGAACGGTCCGCTGGGCGCTTGGGCGAAGCAATTGCCCGCCGCAGCGGCGGAGCTGAGTGAAGTCTGGGTCCTCGGCCGCGATCTCGTCGGGCGAATTTTGCTGAAAGATCAGATTCGCGTTGAATCGCGCGCCGTCCTCGCACGGTTGCAGGCGATGGGTATCAAGACGATCATGCTCACGGGCGATCGGCGCCACACGGCCGAGGCGGTTGCGGAGGAACTCGGACTTGTTGAGGTCCGCGCCGGGCTTTCGCCCGAGGGGAAAGTCGCGGCCATTCAATCATTGCGCGCCGCGGGTTTCAAAGTCGCCATGGTCGGCGATGGCGTGAATGACGCCCCTTCCCTCGCCGCCGCTGATGTCAGCGTGGCCATGGGCGCACGCGGGAGCGATGCCGCCTTGGAGCAGGCCGAGGTCATTTTGATGCACGACCGCATCGAGAACTTTCTGGCGGCGCATCGCCTGAGCCAGCGGGCGCGTGCGATCATCCGACAAAATCTCGCGATCGCCCTCGGCGTCGTTGTCGTCATGGTCATCGCGACCGTCCTAGGCACCGTCCCGCTCGCAATCGGCGTGGCTGCCCACGAGGGTAGCACCCTCTTGGTCTGTCTGAATTCGTTGCGTTTGTTGTGGGGCCGAAATGTGTAACGCCGACCGTTCTTTTGCGTCGTACGGACAAGGCCTTGTTCCCAGTTTTAAAAAAATGATTAATCGGACACTCCATCGCGTATTTTGGTTGGGCGTGACCGCGGCGCTTTTCTCAGGTTGTACGTTGCCTTCCTCGCGTCGTTTAGTCCCGAGCGCGCAGGCCAATGTTTTGCAACGCGCCGATTTGGGTACCGTCACAAGTGTCCGCGCCGTAAATATCGAGGGGCGAAAGGGCCAGATCGGTCTTTTCGGCGGTGGCTTGGTTGGGAGCGCAGCGGCCAGTGGCGGGTCGGGCGTCAGTGGCGCTCTCGTGAAAGCCGCGGGTACCGTCGTGGGTGCCGTGGGCGGTCAAGCGTCCGAGGAGGCCCTGACGCGCCAGCGCGCTCAAGAGATTACCATCCGCCTCGACGATGGCAGCACCGTCTCAATCACTCAGGAGTCCGCCACGGGCTTGTTCATAGATGGCGATCGGGTCCGCGTCATCAACGGCGGCGGTAGCGCGCGGGTGGTCTTGGCGACGAATTAGCTGCTTCCAGATCCGCGGTTCCGGCGTTAGCTTTTAATCGCCGCCGGCGCGGTTTCCCCGCCCCCGTTGCTCTCGCGTCGCTGGCCTCAGTCTCCGATCCAGACGAGGTCGCCGCGCCGGACTTCTTCGTACAGCTCCACGATCTCGAGGTTCCGCATGAGTACGCACCCCGCGCTCAGCGGCTCGCCGATCTTCTCATCGTGATTGGTGCCGTGAATGTACACGTATCGGTGATAGGTATCGACGTCGCCACCCTGATTCACACCAGCCTCCAGACCGCGCAGCCAAAGAATGCGGGAGGTAATCAAGTTATCGTTATTTGGCTCCCGCTCGAGCATCTCGGAAAAATGATAGCCCGTGGAGACTCGCGATTTGAACACCACTCCCGGTGGTTGCCCCGCCCCGATGCGCTCGGCGATTTCGTGCAGCCCCCGAGGGGTGCCAAGCGAGTTCTTAATATTAGACGGCGGCCGCTTAGAGGTCGAAATGACGTAGCTCTTGACCAGCACGCCGCCCCGAAAGAATTGCAGGGTGCGCCGGCTGATGCTCACCGCGAGCATGCGTTCTCCGAGCTTGATGCCGAGGCGATGGCAGGTTTTCTTGACCAACTCTACTGGGGACAAACTCGTGAATAACGCTTCCATCAATGTCGGTATTGTCGGCGCCACCGGTGCCGTCGGTCAAGAGCTGCTGCAGCTTTTGCATAATCGTAATTTTCCAATGGCTCAGCTGAGGCTCTTGGCCTCGGCGCGGTCGTTGGGTAAGGTGGTCGCGGCCGCCGGGAAAAAATACGTCATTGAGGAGGCTACCGCCGATGCCTTTGACGGGCTTGATATTGCTTTTTTTGCCGCCGGCGGCTCAGTCACCCGCGCCTTGGCGCCTGCGGCGGTCAAGGCCGGTTGCCTCGTCATCGACAAGAGCTCTCATTACCGGATGGATCCGGAAGTGCCGCTCGTCATCCCTGAGATCAATCCAGAGGGCTTGCGCTCGCACCGGGGGATTATTGCCAATCCGAATTGCTCGACGGCCGTGACGCTCATGGCGTTGTGGCCCCTCCACTTGGCTTTCGGCTTGAAGCGTTACTTTGCCGCCACCTACCAATCGGTTTCCGGTACTGGCGCCGAGGCGGTCCGCGAGCTGGAGAATCAGGTTTCCGCCCATGTCCGTGGCGAGCCGATCGAGCGTAAGGTGTACCCTTATCAGATCGCTTTTAATGTCATCCCGCAGGTGGATTCCTTCGGCGAGAATGGCTACACGGGCGAGGAGACCAAGATGATGCTCGAGAGCCGTAAAATTATGGGGCTGCCCCAGCTTAAAGTCTCCGCCACCACCGTGCGCGTCCCGGTGGTGCGCGCTCACTCGGTGGCCGTTAACGCGGAGTTCGAGCGGCCCGTCAGCGTGGCGGCGGCCCGCGCGGCGATCGCGGCCTTTGCCGGTGCCGAACTGGTCGACGACCCAGCTAAACAAATCTATCCCACACCCTTGGATTTTTCGAAAAAAGTAAAGTGTGGCGTCGGTCGCATCCGCATCGACACCGCCCTCGATAACGGCTTGGCCCTCTGGGTTAGCGGCGACAACCTCTGGAAAGGGGCCGCGCTCAACGCCGTGCAAAATGCCGAGCTGATGGTGCGTTCGGGTTGGCTGAAACCCGCTTCCGCGCGAGCCTGAGCCGGGCGCGCGCGTCGTCGGGTGACAGTCGCCCCGCGCCCGCGCGAGCCTGAGCGGGTCCAGATTTTTTCATCCAGCGACCCGCCAGCAAGTTGATCGCGCGTCGCGGCCCGCGGGCCCGCCCAGAAATTCACCTCGCCCCGCGACCACGCCGAAGATGAAAAGCGGTCCCACCTGAATAATTCCTTGTCACAAGCCCGTTTCGACCGCTTTCATCTCCCTTCAGTTCGGACGCTTAGCTCAGTTGGTTAGAGCACCTCGCTTACACCGAGGGTGTCGGGGGTTCGAGTCCCTCAGCGTCCACCATCCCAAATCCCTCTTCGGAGGGATTTGTTGGTAGGAAACTGGATTTGCGCGGTAAGGGGAGGGTCTGGCGGGGTTTGGATGGCCGCCCTAGTGCCGCCGCCCGAGGAACCGCCACTCTTTGAGTCTCACCGCACGGGGCTGACGTGAATCCAATCGTGACTGGGCTCGCGCTTCTCCCCGCGGAAACGGTGGCGCCTCAGAAGCCGAATGAATTCGTGAACACAAACTGCCGCGGGTCGGTGAGGCGGTTATTGCGGTAGTTATTGCCTCCCATGAAACCGCCCCTGCAAGTCGTTGGTGGGCCCGGAAAGCTGTTTCTTCCCGTCGGTGCCAAAACTTGTTTTGGTGGGGAGGCTCCCATGCAGCAGGGGCGACAAGAGTGTCGCCCATCCAACGGACCGGCGACACTCCTCTCGCCGATGGTGGCCACGAAGGCGTGCTTCGCTCCCCCACCACCCACCCTCTCGCGCTCTCAAGAACCAGCCACTGCAAGTCGTTGGTGGGAAAAGAAAGCTGTTTCGTCCCGTCGGGGCCAAAACTTTTTTTGGTGGGGAGGCTCTCAAGCAGCAGGGGCGACAAGAGTGTCGCCCATCCAACGGACCGGCGACACTCCTGTCGCCGATGGTGGCCACGAAGGCGTGCTTCGCTCCCCCTGGCGATTAGTGGCGTTTTGTTAGGAGTAATCCCGGTTTTGTTCGGAGTAAATTCAGCCCTTGAAACGAAAAGCCCCGATACCTCTGAGGTATTTTACCAAAGCCGCCGAGTCATCCAACGCTGAAAATCTGCTCGTGATTCGTGAGGCCAAACTCGCCGCACGTTACCTCGCTAACTGGCAAGGCCACGAGTCGCACGCAGTCGCGTATCTCGGGCGGTAGTTGAATCAAAAAGCTGGCTGTTCCTACTCCTTCGCCAACCTCTCAAATAATTCCCGCGCTCGCGTCGTCTCTTCGGCCTTCTGCTCGGAGCACATTTCTTTTTCGATGCTGACGAGATTTTTTTTGGCGTCCTCGTTACCGTTCGCACCAGCGATGTTGGACCAGGCGTGAGCTCGGACGGGATCTTTCGGCCCGCCGTCGCCTAACTCGTATATCCAGCCGAGGTTCTCCGGCGCGCCGGCATTGCCCTGCTCCGCCTTCCGCTGCGTCTCGCTCGACGATTGTGCGCCAAACGCTGTCAGCGACAAGCAGACCAAGAGAGCCACGGCTAACCACAGTTTCATGCCGCGAGGCTCGGTCGCCCTAGCAGTGGAGCAAGGCAGATTAAAAAACATGGCCGAGATGCCTTAAGTCAGGCAAAAACGGTCCGGTTTTAATGTGTAGCCCACTCCTTCCGCAGGAGAGCTCTCGGCATGGCGCACCAGTCGACGATGAACTGTCGCGCGAGCGCGACGCAGAGCTTTTTGCGCGCGGGCTTGTCGCCCTTGCGCTTGGCCGTATCCAAAGCGCCGTGACGTGATTTGAGCGGGCGATAGTCCGGCTGGAAGTGTTGCCGCCGCCAGCTCGCTTCGATGAGGATATGGCGCACGCGTGGATTGCCGTGCTTGGTGATGGCGCCACGCTGGCGCCGTTCGCCCGACGAGTGTTCGCTGGGCACCAACCCGGTATAGCTGGCGACCTGCCGGCGGTTCTTGAACCGACCC
>CAMDOF010000123.1 GCA_945903465.1 Opitutus sp. GAS368 | reverse complement strand
GGCAACCTCAGCCATCACCACAATTGCATCAGCACGTGGCTGACCGGCGGCAAGCTCGGCCCGACGGACCGCAACACCATCTCCGTCGACCAAAAGATGGCCGAAATCACCGCGCAGCATACCCGCATCAGTTCGCTGGAGATCGCCCTGACGCAGGACTCCCTCGCCTGGACCGCCGACGGCGTCCGCCTACCCGCGATGCGTCGCTGCAGCGAGATCTTCGCCTCGCTCTTCGAGGAACCGAAGAACGGTAAGGCCGCCCAACGCCGCGAACTCCGCCGCAAGGGCAGCGTCCTCGACGCCAACCTCGAGGAAGTGCGCCAGCTCGAGAAGAAGATGGGCACCGAGGACAAGGGTCGCATGGACCAATACCTCACCTCCGTCCGCGAGGCCGAGATCCGCACCCGCCGCGCCGACGTCTGGCTCGACACACCCCTGCCGAAGATCTCCGACGCCGACCGCCAGCGCACCAATCGCGACATCGCCGCCACCAAGGCCGGCGACTACTTCCGCACGGTCTACGACCTGATGGTGCTGGCCTTCCAGACGGATACCACCCGCGTCGCGACCTTCAGCCTCGGCGGCGAGGGCGATGCCTTCGCCATCCCGGAGATCGGGATCACCGAATCCCGCCACCAGCTCAGCCACCACGGTGGCGATCCGGGCTACATGGAGAAGCTCACGAATTACGACGCGTTCGCCATTGAACAGTTCAGCTACTTCCTCAGCCGCCTCGCGGAGACGAAGGATTTCGGCGGCAAGCCGCTCCTCGACTCGACGATGGCGCTCTTCGGCAGCGGCATGTCCTACGGCCACAGCCACGGTAACGCCAACCTACCGCTCGTGCTCGCGGGCGGCTCCGCCCTCGGCCTCCGCCACGGCACGCACCTCGATTTTAACCGCAAGGCCACGAATTTCCTAGGCTACACCTTCGGCCAGGACGGAGCGCTCACCACCGCCCACTACCAGGTCTGCAGCCGACCGGTCAATTCAGACGCACACATGAGCAACCTCCTGCTCTTCATGGCCCAGCGCATGGGCGTGGAGATCGACCGCTTCGCCGACAGCAACACCGTCGTGATGCTATGAAGATGTTCCGAAAGACGTTCTGGGTTCTGGGTTCTTGGTTCTTGGTTTTTGGCGCGTTAGGCGGGCAGGCCTTGGCTGCTGACGACGAACCAAGCTCTCAGAAAAAAGCACTAGCATCCGCTCCCTATCGGCCCGAAACCGGAAAATTTCCGGCCATTGAGAAAGCCCACACGTATCGGGGTGAACTCGTCTTCGTCGACCACGTCAACCGTCGCGGCAGCCTCCGCGTGCTCGGCGTCGGCGTGTTCCGTCGCAACGACCCGCACCCGTTCGCGATGCTGCCCTATGGCATGATCCGCTATCACGGCGCGCCGGCCGACCTCAGTGACATTCCGCTCGGCACGATCCTGCACGTCACGGCCTACCTCCCGCCGGACCCGAAACTCTCTTCGGTGCCCGTGCTGCCGGTGGACAACAAAGACCGGGACGCGAACCACTATCGCGGCATCGGCGTCTTCCCGGCCGAGAATCACGTGCTCCTGCTTGAAGACGAACCCAGCTACTGCCTGCGCACCGGCAAGACCTGGAAACTTAAAGAAGCAGATCTACAAAAAGAACCGAACATGGCCATCGCCACCCGCGGACCCAAGCAAGGCGGCGAAGGCAAGGCCACCGATGAGAAGATCACCTTCGATAACGCCACCCGCATCTGGCGCGGTCGCGAATGCCTGACCATCGCCGAACTGATCGCCGAGGGCAGCTGGCTCGCCGGCGGCAAGAAATCTCTCGGCGGCCAAGCCGTCCTACTCGGGCTCATCTGGAAGCCCTGCCCGGACGGCATCTTCCTGCGCCTCCATATCTCGGATATCTGGCTGGATGATCCCTCAATGCAGCGTGCCGCCCAGAATCAGGCCGAGACGCACAAGGCCTTCATCCGTAGCCGCTGGATGCCCGCCTGGGTAGACGGCGTGGAGTATGGCAAGTTCGGCCGCGCCAAGGCGACCGTGACGCTGTTCGGCGGCATGGACCCGGCGCTCTATGCCGATTTCCAGAAAGGCGGCCAGGCCCTGATCAACGCCGCGGAAAATACCTTGAAGCATGCCGGCGGCCACTACGGGCCTGCGCACATGGCCTCCAAAGGCCCCGTCGCGGACGTCATCAGACTTCCCGGCGCCCCGCCGATGGGCAGCAGCGGCATCCAAGTCACGATGGAAACCGACCTTATCATCGAAGGCATCCGCCCCGGCAAGGTCGTGCGAATCCGCTCGGGCCTCTGGCCGGCCGTCGACCTGCCTCGCGAAGAATACCTCGGTGACGGCGAGTTCCGCCTCGAAGACCGCTTCCCCACCCCGACCATCTTTCCGAAGTACTGATGGCTGAGCGTTCATGGTTCTTAATCCCTAGCTCTTCGTCAGCCCAAATCGTGCGAACGCCCGGTGCGCAAAAAAGAACGAACAACCAAGAATAATGAACGCCCAAACCCTCTCCTCCCTGGCGCTCTCCCTCCTCCTTACCGTTTCGGCCTACGCCCTCGACCCTCACGTCGAAGCCGTCACCCGCATCGTCACCTCCGCGAAAGGCAAGGTCGAGCTGACCACCGACGGCCAGGGCGTGAAACTCATCGACCTCAACGTGCCGGGCACCGGACCTCACGACATTAATGACATGATAACGGGCTCCCGGGTATTGAATACGAAGACGTCGCGCCATGCCTCGAATCCACCACTCTTGCCGTAGCCACCCCAGACGTGCCGATACCCCATTTTGGGGTTATGCCGAGCTGGCGTCCTACACGCTGGCCATACTCGCGCCGAGACGCCCGTTCACGTCATCACGAACCCCGACGGCCGGGACATCCTCCATTGCCATCAGCGGACTGACCCGTCCGGATGCTCTCCTCGGCGAGAATCTCGCCCGCTTCATCGAGGACGCACGCGTGGTGGTGGCGATCCCCGAGGTCCAGTCCGATCGTTCCTTTTTCAACAGCAGGTTTTTTTGTTTCCATACGGCGGGAGTTTATGCACCGGCCTTCTTATTCCTACTTGTTGGGCTTCAGGGCTTGATGTCTTCGAAATCGAGTGCGCTACGTGCGCCCTGCCAGTATCGCGCCACTCCTACAACCTTTGCGGCGTCGTCAACTCGGTCGACGATCCGGTGCGGTTTTAGGATCAACTCGCGGATCAACGGATCATCGAACTCAGGAACAACTCAGGAACAACTCGGCCAGACAGAGGAAATGCGCCCAGTACCTTCGTCCTCTCAATCAAAGCGAGACCGAGTCTCTTTGCCGCCTCGGGACGATCGGGTGCGACGTAGAGAACGATATCCTTAAGATCTTCGATTGCACGTGGAGCGAGGACTACTTTGTAGTCCATGACTCGATCAGCTTTTCGACCTTCTCGATCTCGACTCCTTCACCACGGTCGAGCTGGTCGAGTCCCTCCCGCACACCCGCAACAAATTGGACCTCGCGGGCAATCTGCTGAAGGGAAACATCCTCGGGTAGCCGCGTAAGGAGATCAGAAACCAATTCCTTGCTACTCAAACGACGATCGGTAGCCGCTGTGGGTGCGAGCGCAAGCCTTTGCCCAACGGCGAAGATCAGCCACGCCCACTGCGCTGACGGTTGATGACCGTTTCAAACATGAACTCGATAAACCCCTCCCGGATCCGATCCCCCTGAAAATCCAGTTTCCTTTCAGCCGCCGCCCCAAAATCGGATTCTGGCCGTGACAGGAAGAAACAGGGTCAACGTTGCGACCCAAGCGATTAACAAAGGGTGTTTCTTAGGAGCCTCCCCACCAAAACAAGTTTTGGCCCCGACGGGAAGAAACAGCTTTCTTTTCCCACCAACGACTTGCATAAGCTATTTATTACCATGGCCACCAACGATTTGCAGAAGATGTTTCATGGGAGCGCGAGAGGGTGGGTGGTGGGGGAGCGAAGCACGCCTTCGTGGCCACCATCGGCGACAGGAGTGTCGCCGGTCCGTCGGATGGGCGACACTCTTGTCGCCCCTGCTGCATGGGAGCCCCCCACCACCCCAGAACAAGTTTTGGCCGCGGCTCGAAGAAAAAGCGGATTTTGGCCGTGACCGAAAAAAACCGAACCAACCATGCGCCCCAACGCTTAGCCAAGGGTGCTTCTTAGGAGGCCCGCTCCGGAAACTCAGCGCGCTCCCCGATGACCGAGATCAACGCTTCGCCGCCGCTAACTTCTGCTCACGGTAAACCACGCGCCCATCCACCGCGTGCAGCCGAAGTTCGAGGCTAGCACCGGCCGCGCTGGGCGTAACGACTCCCGAAAAGAACCCACCTTCACCGGTCCGCAAAAAGCGATGCTCCGGCCGCGGAGTCTTCTCCTCCCATCCGCCGGCATGCGCTTCACTCGATGGACCGACGCTCCATTCATTCACCGAGGTCGCCGGATCGACCGACACATACTGCCAGTGCCGATCTCCCGTCACCATAGTCAAATGAGGATAGCGACCCAACAACTCGCGAACCCGCTTACCTTCCACCGCAAAACCAATGTTCGCATAGTTGTCATCCTTCGTGCTGCGGTCCGGCCCCACCACCGGCACCGACGCGATGATCACTTGGAACGTGGCGGTGGAGGCCGCCAACGTTGTACTGAGCCATTTGATTTGCGCCTCACCCCACAGAGTCGGCGCCGGCGTCCGCTTCTCGGACCAATCCGGCGTGCGATCATCCCGTCCTTCCATCAACCACACCTGTAAATCCGGCCCCCACTGGAAAGTCCGGTAGGCGACCGGCGGCAACCCCGTTTGTTCACGAAACAGATTCACGCCGTCCGCATACGTTAACTCACCAGTCCGCGTCGCCGGGCCACAATCGTTCGACAAAATGTCGTGGTCGTCTTTCATGAAGAAGCTCGTGACGTTGCGATGAAAATCTCGGAGCGTAGGCAGCGCGTACATCCTCGCCCAATGATAACGGGCCAGCGCCGGCGTCAGCGCGATCACCGGTCCGTGATCGTAATAAACCGCGTCGCCTGAGTTCACAAAAAAATCCGGCCGCAACGCCGCCATCGCCGGATAAATCGCGAGACCGTCTGGCCGGTCTTGATGCTCATACTGCTGGCAGGTCATCACGCAAAAGGACACGGGCTGGCGTTGATCGGGCCGCGGTGAACTCTTAAAACCTCCCGAAAGTTCATGCGGCAACGAGTCCGCCTGATCCTGCCGCGCCTCAACCACCAACTCGTAAGGCGTGCCAGGCACAAGCGCGGTCAGCCCGTGCAGAGCGACCCCATCGTGCGCTTCGTCGACGCGACGCCACGCTGTCTGCAACCACGTCGCCGTGCCTTTGGGGCGGTAACGGACCCGCGTCTGTCCCATCGCCGCCGGCGCCCCACCGCCAGCCATACCGAGGTCAGCACCGCCCGGCAGGCTAACCACCACGCGCACATCAGGAAATGCCCGGTTCTCTCGCAAGGGTACGGATTTTCCCGTCTTCAGATCAAACGCCTCAACTTGCGGCAGAGGTGCCTGCGCGGAGTTAGCCACCGGCCGCTGCGTCACGCGCGTCCAGATGTCCGCCGTAGTCGGCGTGACGTTCACCACTTTAAAACCCGTGGCTTGATGCACCGCCGCGCCGATCGGCGGAGAGGCCAGCAGCCATAATAGACCGACGCGGGCAGCAACACGGAAGTTCCAAGATGTCATCATAGGTGATCGTTTTCCTGACGATAACTAAGCCCCACCTCTCGTCAAAGCCGGAGGGCGGCGGGCGGCGCGAGCCAGCCCGCGCCCCTCCGGGGAACGAGACTTAGTGCGACCAGTTTACCCCAAAGGTCCAGAGCGACCCGTACTTGGTGGACTGAAGAAACCGCGCATTCCGCGGGGTGCTCGGTCCCGAAATCTCCGAGTCGGCACCTTGATCGGTCACGTTCCGCAGGTTCGCGTAAACCGAGAGATTCTTGCGAAAGGTAAACTCACCGATCACATCGATGAAGGTCGAGGGGGGCTGCCAATTGTACGTGCCCGGTTCAATGCTCGTACCCGCGGCCACGGCGCTCAAACGCGTGCGGCTCCGCTGATTCACATTCATGCGCACGTTGAATTTATTCCGGGTCAGACTGAGCCCCGCACTACCGCTACGCGGGATATAACCCGCGAAATTCCCGCCGGTGTCACCCACGGCGCGTTGCGAGGTGCCGTTGGCAAAAACCTCCAACCCGCGGGCCCAGAGCGGCAGAAACGTCAGGCTCTGACGATAGTTAAAACTCACACCTTCAAAGCGCACGGAACCGGGAATATTGTACTGCGTCGAAACTCCATAACGGCCGTAAGCCGTCGGATTCAAACCGTACGCGGCGAGAAATTCCGGCGTGGCCACCTGAACGGTACTCCCAAAGAAATTCCGCACGTCACGACGAAACGCTGACACCGAGACGACGCCCACGCCTTCAAAATAATGTTCCAGCCGGGCAACCACTGACTTCGCGGACCAAGGATTGATATTAACGTTGTTGACCACGATCCGATTTGCCGGGCCATCGGCGACGCCCGTATCGGGTAAAGTCAGACCACCGGAATATTGGTTGTAATCGGGGCGACCGATCGACTCGTACGCGGCCAGGCGCCCGATCAGATTATCGCGCAGGGCGTAACTCGCGTTGAGACTCGGGAAAAGCTTGTCGTAGTTTT
Source organism: Opitutus sp. GAS368 (assembly GCA_945903465.1). Lineage (GTDB taxonomy): Bacteria > Verrucomicrobiota > Verrucomicrobiia > Opitutales > Opitutaceae > ER46. The sequence continues at coordinate 17,136 of CAMDOF010000123.1, read as the reverse complement.
TTTCAATCTCCGCGCCACGCTCGACGCCCAGAGCGCTCTTCGTCGGATCAGTCAAAGGACCCTTGGCGTAAACCTTGGTTTTTTCCCCGCGGACGCCGGCGATCACCTTGAGGCGTTGGTCCAAGAACCCGAAATCGCTCCGCAGATAAGGCGCCAGCACCTGCTCCCGGGCCCACCTGGAGGTCGCCACGCGGTTCCGGGCGATCGTATTCGCATTGGTGGTAAAATAGGTCGGCCGAGCCGTGAAATGCTCCCATACTTTGCGATCGCTCGGGGCCTCGGCTGCAGAAAAGCCAAAAGGCATCACCCGCTGCGAGAAAACGGGGTCGATGAACGGCGCCAGAGAATCGTCCCCTGTCACCGGCGAAGTGCTCGCGACCCGGTCCGCCCCGACGTAATTGTAAGTCGCCGAGTTATCGATGATGTCGCGCATCCCTTCTTGCAAATTGAACCCCACTTTCAACGTCACGGGGATTCGGGTCGCCAGCTGCCGGCTCACGCTGCCATAGGCGGTCTTCTGCGCGTCGTGGGTGGAATTCTGCTGGCTCGTCGCCGAGGTCAGCGCGTAATTGGCGATCTGATACGGATTCACCTCAACGCCCGCCGCATTTTTTACCGAGATCGTGCCCGGCCGCAGGTAAGTGATATCGTCAAACGACACCGTGAGCCCGCTGCGAATCGCATTCACCGCTCGAAAATAACCCTTGTCGGTATCGTGGTTATCGTCGGTCGCCGAGGAATAACCGACGCCGAGATCAGCTTTCCACTCCCGACCTTGGTGCTTCCAGGACATCGTCGGCATATAGGTGCGATTAAACCGATTCCGCTCGTTGTGAATCATCGAGACATTACCGGCCCCGACCCCGCCCCGAACAAAGGTCGACGAAAAGCCGCCGGCCTGCACGCTGCCTGGGTTGAAGGTCAAGGAATGCAACGCGAACTGCACGTCAAAGGAGGAATATAAGTAGCCGAACGAGACGCGGTCGTGGTCGGAAATTTTGAAATCAAGCGAGGCCGCCAGCGACTGGCGAGCGGTGATCTTCGGTTGGTCCTCGATGCGATAGCTCGACAAGTAGGGCTGAGTGAACGCGGTATGGGGAAAAGTCGTCCCCGTGGTCGCGACACCCGTCCCCCGCCACGTCGACTGGGAGCGATCTTGCGCCGAATAGCTGGTCGAATTCCCTGCCGAGAGGGAGAACCCGAATTTCTTGCTGACGGGTGCCGAGTAAGAGAAGTCATACCCGGGGTAAACGTTGCGGGTCGCGCTCGGCTGGGCGCCGGGCATCTTGCTGAAGTTCTTCGCGTTGTCCCGCATGCTCAGGTACACATTCGATTGGAAGAGCGGCTTGGTGCGCTCGAAGGAACTGCGCGTGACCATGTTGACCGTTCCGGCTAAAGCGGCGGCGGGCGATTCCGGCGTCGGCGTATTGAGTACTTCAATGCGCGAGAGATTATTAATCGACACCATGTCGGCCATGACGGTGCGGTTCGTTTTGCCGCCATCCGCTGACGCGAGATTGAAACTATCGATGGTCACCGGCACATAGTCCGCAGGGACGCCATCAATCGAGATGCCGCGAGCATTGCCACCCGTATAACTGATGGTGATTCCGGGGAGGAATTTCAGAAACTCGGCCGTGTTACCCTCGGCCACCTGACCAAACTGCTCGGTCGAGACCACTTGCTTAATATTAGGAGCAAAGCGCTGCTCATTAATCGCGAGCGCCGAGGCGTCCATTTCGCGCGAGGTCGTGACCGAGAACTTGCTCAGTTGGATGACATCCTCGCCGCGCGGCCGCGCCCCCATGGTGATATCAAGCGCAGTGACCATAGCCGCCACGATCGCCACGGGGCGCACCTCTTTGGGCAGCCCGGTATAAAATGACTGCACCTTCACGTTGCCGACCGGCACTTGGCGAAGGAGATAGCGGCCATCCGCATCAGTGAGGGTGGAGAGGGCCATACCCTCAATCGAGATGCGCGCCCCCTCGATGTACTGGGCGCTGCGTTCATTGAGGACGCGGCCTTGGAGGGTACCGGTATTTTCAGTATTCGCGGGAGCTTGGGCTTGGAGCGATGGCGAGAGGGTCGCGAAGCCAGCTGCCAGCAGGCGAAGGAGGTTTTTGTAGTTCATGGAGGGTTGGCGGAGGTTTCCGATTCAACCTTGGTCATTGCAGGTTAAACCGACGGAGCGGGAACCGTAGCCGCGAACTTTTTGGCTGCAAGTCACTTTCACGGTCAGCCGTTTGATCGGATGGGCGCAAGCGATCCCGCATCTTTTATTTTTGAAATGGTGACTCCGCGTCGCCCTCGATCCGGCGTCTCGCGCCGGACGCAGCGGAGCCTCGCGTCGGACGCAGCGGAGCCTCGTGCTGGACACAGCGGAGCCTGGCGCTCCCTCGAAGGCGGAACGCCGAAGGACCTCGAGTGGCCGCCCACCAACGCGAGGTGCAAGGTCGCATGGCCCGAGGCCGGCCGCGGCGCGATCGCCGTTTCCTTTAAAAATTCGGCGCGGGCGTCCTCGGCCTAGCGACTTTATTCGAGCGGGTTTTTACCGTCGTGATTTGACACCTCTCGGCAGTCTTTTGTTTTACTTGATCCGATGTCATCCAATCCGGCCACCGTCTCTCAGGCTCTCCACTGGCGCTACGCGACCAAGAAATTCGCACCGCGCGCGATTCCTGACGCCACTTGGGCAATGCTCAGAGAGTCTCTCGCCCTCACACCTTCCTCCTACAATCTGCAACCTTGGAAATTAATCGCGGTCGAGAATTCGGCGGTGCGCGAGCGATTGCAGACGCACTCGTGGAATCAAGGCCAAATCACGGGTGCTTCCCATCTGGTCGTCTTTGCCCGTCGCACCGAAATAACCGAGGCGGACGTCGATCGATTGACCCAGCAAATAACCAATGTCCGCGGCACGCCACCCGAGAAACTCGCCGCTTACCGCCAGATGATGGTCAGCGGAATTGTGAAAGGCAAAGGCGCTCAGGCCCAGAAGGATTGGGCGAGTTGCCAGCTCTACATCGCCCTCGGGCAACTGATGGCGGTCGCCGCCGTGCTCGCAATCGACACGTGTCCGCTCGAAGGCATTGACCCCGCAAAATACGACGAGGTGCTCGACTTGAAAGCCACTGGCTATGAGACGGTGGTCGCCTGTGCCCTCGGTTATCGATCCGCGGATGATCACTATGCGCTCGCGAAGAAGGTGCGCTTCGCGACCGACGAGGTCGTGACGAAGGTCTAGCCCCAAGGCTCGGCCGATCCTCGCAACGCACCCCCGGACCCACCGGTGGACCTCAAGCCGGTTTTGTCCGGCCACCGGGGCCCCCCAAGTGCAGCCGACCTTACCCGACGCCTTGGCGGGGGTGCCCTTCCCCAAAATGCTTCGACTGCCCGGAACGTTTGCTCTGGTCAGTCGAAAATGGGGAAGAACGTGTTAAAGGCGATTTCCCCGAAGTGACCGGGGTCGTTAAAACGGCGACGACGATCCAAGGCATCGATGGCGGTCATCTCCGCCCCACTGAGAGCGAAATCAAACAGCGCGAGATTTTCTATGCAGCGGGCGGGCGTCCGCGTCTTCGGAATAACTGCGCAACCCCGTTGCACCCCCCAGCGCAGCGCAATCTGCGCCGGTGTTTTTTGGTGAGCCGCCGCGATCGCGGTCACGACGGGATCGGTGAGCACATTTTCCTCCGCCTTCGCCATTCCCAACGGCAGATAGGACGGCGCGCCCAAAGGAGAAAATGCGGTGACCGCGATATTTTCCTGCTGGCAAAAACGAATCTGCCGAGGCTGAGCAAGATACGGATGCAACTCGATTTGGTGGACCATGGGCCGAATCGAACACGTTCCGAGTAGCTCCCGCAGCATGACGATCGTGAGATTACACACGCCCAGATGCTTCACGAGGCCCGCCCGTTGGAGCTCCTCCATCGCACCCCACGTTTCCGCATAAGGCACGTTGATGGGCTGCATCGCGGGGCGCGCCGCCGCGGGATCATGAAACCACTCGGGGGGGTAACGCACGTCAAACGGCACGTACGCTAGCGCAATCGGGAAATGCACGAGGTAAAGATCGAGGACGTCACATTGCAGATCGCGCAGGGAGCGCTCGCACGCCGCGCGGACGTGCTTCGGTTCGTGATACGTATTCCACAACTTTGAGGTCACCCACAGGTCCTCACGCCGGCAGAGCCCCGCCTGCATCGCGGCCGTAAGACCGACGCCAACCTCGGCTTCGTTGCCGTAATCACACGCGCAATCGAAATGCCGATACCCGGCGCGAATCGCCGTTGAAACCAAAGACGGCACCTCCGGCTTCGGTAATTTCCACATACCGAGACCGACCGAGGGAAACTGCCCGCCATCAGCGAGCTGCAGGGCCGGGGCGTGCAAAGGAGCAGATGAATTCATAAGAAAAAGTACCTTGGGCCACGCCGCGGGGCCGACCTCAGCGCCTGGGGGTGTGATTCACCACCCAGGACCTGCCAGTCATCCAGCCGCGGGCCTCCGGCCCACTGCGTTGGTGGCGGCGGCGCTCACTCTTCGGGCAACGGCTGATCTTTGGTTTCAGGCAGCATCGGCAAAACGAAGAGACCGAGCAGGAGCACGAGGCTCATCCAGAGACCGGCCGTGCGGAAACCCTCCAGATTCCCGCTGAGGCTCTTCGTAATCTGACCGACCGTGAAAGGCGCCGTCGCGGCGATCACCCGTCCGAAATTGTAGCAGAAACTCGTACCGGTCGCCCGCAGACTCGTCGGGAAAAGTTCCGGCAGGTAAATCGCGTAAACCGCGAAAACGGACAGCTGGCCGAAGCCCATCAACGGAATCATCCAGAAAATATCGCTGAATTGCCGCATGCCCTTAAACACCAGCACGGTCGAGAGGAACGAGAGCACGAGCGCGAGCGCGAACGCGAACTTGCGGCCCTTGACCTGCGCAATCCAAGCTAGCGTCGTCATGCCGGCAAACGCTCCGATGTTCTGAAGCAACAGCCCCATGGAACTCCAAAAAGCCTTCTCGCTGGCGAGTTTCTCCGCTGAAACGCCCGTCGCTTTGAGATGCTCTCCCACGATCGCCGAAACAATCGTCGGATGAAAATTACCAATCCCCCAAAGCCCGATGATACCAGCGCTACATAAGACGAGACCGCCCCAGGCGTGCTTCCGCCAACGCGGATGCGAGAGCAACGCCGTGTAAGATCCAAATTTAACCCCGCTGATCTTACCCGCGGCGCGCGCCGCGACCCATTTCTGCGGCTCCTTGAGCTTCACCAGGATAAATACGCAGAGAAACGCGGGGGTCGCGCCGACCAAAAACATCGCCTGCCACGTCTTCAGCCCACCGGGCAGCATCTTCTGCGCAGCCAACGCGGCGATCCCCATTCCGATCAAAGCCGCGGAGATGTTTCCGATACTCGAGAGCGACTGCAGCAAACCCAACGCCGGCGCCCGCGCCTTGTCCGGCACCGTGTCCGCCACGAGGGCAACCGCTAGACCAAAAACTCCGCCGACGCCCATCCCCGTCAGGAAACGGTAGACGCAAAAATCAAAAAAGCCGGTCGAAAGGGCGCTCAGCCCGGTAAATACCGAGTAGAGGAGCACCGAGACGGTCAGAATCCGCGCGCGACCAAAACGATCGCCCATCGAGCCAAAAAGCAACCCGCCCGCGGCCCAACCGAGCAGAAACACCGAAGTGGTGTAGGAGCCGTACTCGATCACCTTACTCTTATCGGGGAGCAATTGCTCCATCGCAGCACCGCGCCCGAGATTAAAAAACTGTTGGTCCATGCAATCAAACAGCCAAGCGAGGGAGGCCACCGAGAAAACGAACCAATGCTCACGCGTGAGCAACTGGCGCCAGGAAGGAGCGGGGGAAGTCATAAGAGGTGAAGAAAGGAAGACCTTAAACGATTAAGGAGCTCAAGGGATGTCGATCAGAACCAGCCGGGAAACTGCCAACAAGAACAAATACCAGCAAGAGGACGAGGTCTTTTTCATAATGGCTGGGGCGCGCCGGTTGCGGCCGAGGCATAAAGACCACGGATCAGCGCCAGCGCCTTGCGGGCCTCGTGCCCGTCGATCGCGACTGGCCGATGCTCATGGATGGAGTCGATAAGATCCTGAATCTGGCGGCGGTGCCCCTCGAAATTAATCGCACCGGGCGCGCTCGCGCCGGAACCGAGAGCGTCGCTGTCCCGTGCCGCCCGGATGGCGTCGTCGCCGGGAAGGGAATCGCGGAACTCCCATTTCGCAATGTGATCGCCATCGAGCAGCACCGAACCCTTTTCCCCACAAAGTTCAATGCGCCGCGCCCATCCCGGCCACGCCGCGGTCGTCGCCTCAATCGCGCCGAGGGCGCCGCTGGGAAACCGCAGAACGGCCGTGGCCGTATCCTCGGCCTCGATATGCCCGTAGACGCGCCGGGTCTTCCAACAGAAAACCTCGGAGGGCATGCCCGCGAACCATTGCAGGAGATCGATCGCGTGAATGCCTTGGTTAATCAGCGCGCCGCCGCCATCCAGCTGCAGCGAGCCCTTCCAACCCGTGTAATACGCCAAGCTGCGATGCCATTTAATGGAGGCGCTCGCATTGATCATCCGCCCAAACCGGCCCGCCTCGACGGCCGCCTTGATCATCCGCGCACCTTCCCCAAACCGCGCTTGGAAAATCGGGGTGACCTTCACGCCCGCCGCATCCGCCGCACGCAGGAGTTCGTCCGCCCGTTCCGTCGTAATCTCAATCGGTTTCTCCACGATGAGATGCTTGCCCGCGCGGATCGCCGCGAGCGCCGGCTCCAAGTGCGCACCACTCGGCGTCGTGATACACACCACATGGATATCGGGCCGCGCGACCAGCTCATCAATCCTCGTGGTCGCGAGCGCCAAACCATGCTTCTGCGCAAAGGCGCGCGCATTGTCCCCGTTGCGCGTGGCCACGCCCACGAGTCGACCACCCTGAGTGTGCGCGATCGCCTGCGCGTGAAAGTCGGCGATCATCCCGACTCCAATAATACCGAAACCAAGCGGACTGGGTGGTTGAGACAAAGCAGAGCACATGCGCGCGGAAGTTCGTAGCGATCGCCATTGCAACCGCCATCCGAAAATATCGGACCCCATCGGCCGCACGGCAACCGCGCTAGCGCTTCTCCGCCGGAGTGTAAAACGCCCCGAGGTGTTTGAGCACGACGTTTTTTAATTCTTCCGCATCAACCTGGCCGTTGTGCCGGTAGACAATCTCGCCGCCCGGCGCGACCACAATGGTATGCGGCAGAGGACCCGGCCACGCTGGATCCAACGCCTTCACGAGGGCATCGCTACTGGCCCCCGTGTAGAGAAAATTGAGAGCGCCGCGGCCTTCCTCAACCAAGGAACGTTTCAACCGCGCAGACGGCACCACATGCTGTTTCTCCAAAAACTTCTTCGCCACGGCCGGCGATTTCGGATCATCCATCGAAATCGTGACCAGCTCAAAATCGCGGTTGCTGAGGCGCCGCGAAAGCGAAACCAAGTCCGGAAACTCCGCTACGCACGGCGCGCACCACGTGGCCCAGACATTGATCAGCCGCAGGCGCTTCGAGTCATTCTTCGCGAGCTTGGCGACGCCACCGGCATCGATCATCTCGAGATCGACCGGCTCGGCCTGCCACTTCGCATCAGCCTTGGCGACATCGTCGCGCTTCGAATTCCATTTCGTGGAGCAGCCCATCACGGTCGTCTTGGGCGTCGTCACGGTCTTGCCAGCCAGCAACTCGACGATGGCATTGCGCGCGTCGTGCGAGGTCACACTGGCCAAGTCTTCAAAGCGCGAATCATCAACGCGGCCCACGTAACGCAATTTTCGCTCCTGATCAAAAATGAACACATGGGGCGTCGCGAGGCAGCCGTAGGCCTTCGCGGTCTCCTGGGTGTCGCCATCGTAAAGATAAGGAAACGGAAAGCCGGCCTCCTGCGCGTAGAGCTTCATCTCCGCGTAGCTGTCGTTGTACTTGCTGTAACCCAGTTCGTCGATGCGCACGCCATCCGGGCTGTTCGGGTTAATCGCGACCACGTCGAGCCCCCGGCTCTTAAATTCCTTGGCGAGGGGAATCAGCCGCGTCTCGGAGGCATGAGAATACGGGCAGTGGTTCGAAAGAAAAACCACCATCAGCAGCTTCGCCGCACGATACTCGGCCAGCGTGTGAGTTTTCCCGTCGATGCCGAGCAACTTGAAATCAGGCGCGCTGGCGCCGAGGCTCAGACGACGCGCGTCCGCCGGCAGACCGTCGGTGATCTCGCCCTTAACGCCCGGGCCGCCCTTTTTCTTCGGCGACGGATCCGCTGCGGAAACGGTCAGGACAGCCGCGAAGCAAGCCGCGAGAATGAAGTGAGGCCGATTATTCATAATAAAGGTCGATGGGCTCGTCGCGCGCCCCGATCGGAGCGCGCCCCACCGGAAAATATCCGGGAAAGGCGAGCCGAAGGGAGGCGTCGCGAACCAGGGGACTACGCCTTCGCCATACCAGCGAGCAGGCCGCGGACGTAGCCGAGTGATTCCGCCAGACCCGTCACGGGGTTGCCCGCGACTTTTTCGTACTCAAAAGTCACGACACCGTTATAATTAATTTCGAGCAACGCGCGGAGCATGCCGCGAATATCAAGGCGACCCGCCCCGACTTCGATCGGCACATCTTTCTGCGCACCGACGATCGCGACACTGTCCTTCATATGCACGTCGTAGACGCGCGCAGCGTATTTTTTTATGGATACGATCGGGTCCTCCCCAAAACGCGCCGTATGGCCAACGTCGATACACAAGCCGATGCGCGCGTCCAGCGCCTTGATCGCCTCAAAGGCGACCGCCGGCGTCGGATACTCTTTGTCTTCCGGGCCGTGATTATGAATGGCCAGCTTCTGGTCGAACTCCTTCGCGAGCCGCGCCACCAGGGGGAAGGCATCTTTGGCCGGCTTGCACACCATCGTCGCCATGCCACCAGCCCGTGCATTTTCGAACGCCTGCCGGCACTTCGCTTCATCGTTCGGCAAATTAATCACACCCGAACCGGTCAGGCGCAGACCCGCCGCCTTGAGTTTTTCGCCAACCGCACGGCACTCGGCAACCGTCCCCGACTCCCAGTTACAATGCGCCTTGAAGAGGGCGAGATTGGAAATCCGGACAATCTGCATCGTCGCCATGGTCTCGTCGAGGGTGAGGGTGCGGGTCGAGTAGGAGGTCACCCCGAGGCGCAGGCCGTTTTCACGGCCTTCGGGAAAGCTCGGATAAGCCGGCAAAGGCGCGGCGGGGGCCTTGGCCGATTTTTTATTTTCCGCCGCGGCGGCGACGGAGCCGAGCCAGGGCAACGTGAGGGCGCCGAGGGCGGCGGTTTTTAGAGCGTGGCGACGGGTGAGCGAGGGAGGGAGCATGGTGGATATTTTTCGGGGAATTGGTCCGTAAATCAAACGCGCAGCGGAGAAGTTGTTTTTTTCGGGAGCCAAGGCAAGAACGCACCACCGGAAACTTCCGCACCAGTGCACCGCGCCCCAATTTACGGCAAGAGCGGCGCCAGCGTCGTGATCACTTGGTAGACCCCGACCGCGGTCACGGCCGCGACGGCGATCCACAGACATGCGCGCCAGATCCGCCCTGAACTCAACGCCGGCTCGGTGCGACGATAGTTGAGCCAAAGCGCCGCGAGGCCGATGAACGGGATCATCACCCCTTGGGCCACCGCGCCAACGAAGACCAAGGTCACCGGCGATCCCCAGATGATGTAAAGCAAGGTCCACGCCGCTGGTATGACCACGCACAGGGCCCGCACCATTTTCTGGCGGTCGGAATCGGCGGCGTAAGTCCTTAACTTGAACACCACCAAAGCATCTGCCAGCAGACGCGCATTCGAGGCCGTCGCGACAAAGATGGTCGAGTAAAGTACCGCCACCGCCCCCACGAGAAACAGCCAGAGACTCCACGACCCGAAAGTTTCGACGTACATCGCCGAAAGCGTGGGGATCATGTCAACGTTAGTCACGTCGAGTCCCTTGGCGTGGAGCACCGCCGCTCCCAAGACGTAGAACGCCACGGTCGCACTCGTATAAATCGCGCACGAGACCCAAGAATCCATCTTGAGCACGCGCAGCCAACCACGCGCCCGCTCCGCCCACGCCACCGTGCCGTCAGGCGCTCCAATGTTCCGCGCGTAGCCTTTTTCCAACAACCAATAGGGATAATAGATCAACTCCGAAGCGCCGACGCCGATAATTCCGAACGCCGCAAACGCGATCGTGAAAGACGCTGGCAGACTGAAACTGAGCCCCTCCGCCAGATTCTTCATCGTCACCGCGTAGGGTGTAAACTGCAGCGCGATCACCGCCACCATCGTGCAAAGCGTAAAGGCCACCACCATCCAAGTGGAGGCGATCTCGACAGCTTTGTAGCGACCGACGACGAGCAGGATCGCCGTGATGAGGCCGATGATGATCGTGATGATCGCGCTCGGGAGGTTGACCCCGGCAATCGCCAGCACACTGGCCACGCCGCCAACCATGCCCGCGACTTGGAAGATCGTGGCGCCAAACATGATCAGCCAGAGCCAGAGCAACCATGAAACCACGACGCGGGGACCGGGCACCAGATCCAGCGTCTCCAGAGTGGTGAGCCCGCGCGCCAGGGTAAATCGGCCCAGCTCAATCTGGATAAATACCTTCAACACGCAGCCAAAAATTATAAACCACAGCAGAGAAAAACCGCAGCTGGCACCAAGCTTAGGTGTGACGATCAGCTCGCCGGAGCCGACGATCGACGCCGTGATGATCAGGCCGGGGCCCAGTTGGCGGAGAATACCGCCAGCTGAAGTCGGCGCGGATTGAGTGCCTGGGGATGGAGCTATCGACATATTCGGGGAGGGGTTCGATCGTGATAAAACGAGTACGCGCCCGATCACTAATCACTTAAAAAAATCTTTGCACGGCTTTCTTATCACCGCGGTTAACCACCGCGATCCATCCGGGAAGATCGGCACGCGGGGCAACTGCCCGCCGCAACCACTCCGGTCCCGCACCTCGCGCCTCGCGGCCAGCAAAAACGCACGGCGAGGGTGCGCGATCTCCCTAAAAATGACGGTTTTTTCGTGGCGACCCGTCGCCTAAACGGACGAGCGCGGCTCCGCCCGCGGGCCAGCCCAGCGCGTCATCGCAACGAACACCTTGCCATTTCGAACTTAACGCCCCGCTCATTTCTCAACTAGCCTCCCTCCTTATGCAGAAACTCCTCTTGGTTTGCCTGTTGGCGCTCAATTTTATCCGACCAACCGCCGCCGCAACCGCCCAAACCCGCCCACCCAACCCCAATCGCCCCAACCTCATCTTCATCCTCGCCGACGACTGGGGCTGGGGCGATTTAGGGTCGCATGGCCATCCTTGGCTCAAAACGCCGCAGCTTGACCGCCTGGCGGCCGAGGGCACCGACTTTCGCCAGTTTACGGTCGCCAGCCCCGTGTGCTCGCCGAGCCGGACCGCCTTCCTCACCGGCCAATTTCCCGCCCGCCACAGCATCCACGGGCACTTTGCGACGATCGCGAGCCACGTGCAGCGCAATATGCCCGATTGGTTGAGCCCCAAGGCCGTGCTCCTCCCCCGCCTCTTGCAAACCGCCGGCTATGGCACCGCTCATTTCGGAAAATGGCACCTCACCAACATCATGGTCCCCGACGCTCCGCTGCCATTGAAATATGGATACGATGAGTACGGGGCGTTCAACTGCTCCGGCCCGCAGATGCCTGTCCACGAAGACGTGCCCCGCGCGATCGCGTTCATCGAAAAATGCCGCGCATCCGGTCAGCCATTTTTTATCAACCTTTGGATTCACGAGCCGCACACGCCCCATTATCCTCAGCCCAAGTACCTCGAACAGTTTTCCCACCTCCCCGACGAGGCGCAGCGCATCTACGCCGCCGTCATCGCCCATGCCGACGCCCGGATCGGGGAATTGCTCGCCGCGCTCGATCGGCTCGGCCTCGCTCAAAATACCCTTGTCGTCTTCAGCTCCGACAACGGCCCAGAAATCACTGGTCCGGCCGATCGCCGCATGGGCGAAGACGAATCCACCGGGCCCGGCTTCAGCAGTTGGGCCTCCGTCGGCAGCACCGGCGGCCACCGCGGCCGCAAACGCTCATTGCTCCAAGGTGGGATCGGCGTCCCGTTTATCGCACGTTGGCCCGGCAAAATTCCCCGCGGCAAAATCGACGACGTCACGCCCCTCACCGCCGTTGATCTTCTCCCCACTTTCTGCGCCGTCGCGAACGCTCCCCTCCCCGGCAGCTACACCGCCGATGGCGTGAATCAAACCGCCGCCCTCCTCGGTCAAGCCGACCCTCGCCGCGCCCAACCCATCTTCTGGCAATGGCCGACCAACGCGAAAACCGGCGACAACTGGCCAACCCTGGCCGTGCGCGTCGACCAAGAAAAATTACTGCTGGGCAAGGACGCCCGGCCGCTCGAGCTATTTCAATTCCCGGAGGATCGCTTGGAAAAAAATAACCGGAGTAGCCAAGCCCCCGCCGAGGTCAAACGACTGCAGACGCTGCTCGCCGCTTGGACCGCGACCCTCCCTGCCAAGCCCGATCAGGACTGCTTATCCGGTCAGCGCTAACGACCGGCGCCGCCACCCCGTGGACCGAACGCCCAAAATCAGGCGGGCCTCGCGGCCGCCTGATTTTACCGCGGGCGTGAACGCCGCGACGAGCGCGCTGACCCTCCCCGCAGCGTTCACGCTCACCGCACCGCTCGACTATCAGCTCATCCAACGTTCCTCCGCCACCGCCGCCCACATCCCCATTCGCGGAAATATCACGGAGCCCTTGGGCCAAGAGGCCACGGTCCGGGTCGTCACCAGTGGCCCCGACCCGTGGCAAATATTTCCACCGAGCGCCCTCGCCACGAGTTTCGCCGTCGCCGCCCTCGCCACGAGTTTCGCCGTCGCCGCCGGCGCGCCCGCCGGCGGTTGGGACCGCGTCGAGGCGCGGCTCTTCAACGGCGAGAATCTCGTCGCGGAGTCCACGGTCGCGCACAGCGGTGTCGGCGAGGTGTGGGTCGTCGCCGGGCAATCGAACTCCGGCAATCGCGGGGAGGAAAGACAGACCACGCGAACGGGCCGCATCGCCTCATTTGACGGCAGCCCATGGCAACTGGCGAATGATCCGCAAGCCGGCGCCAGGGGTAACCGCGGCAGCTTCAGGCCGCCTTTGGGCGATTTGCTGGTGGAGCGCTGCAACGTTCCCATCGGCTTCATCCCTTGCGGCCTCGGCGGCTCCAGCGTGCGCGCGGGGTTGCCCGCCGGAGCGACTTTTCCCAACCCACCCACCGTTGAGTCCCGCGTGCGCGCCCTCCCCGACGTCCGCGAAGCTCCCTGCCGCCGCCCAACCGGCGACCTGCACGAGGGAGCCCCCGGCCATGCCGGGCCCGCCCAACGCGCGTGCCGCGGCTGCGCCTTGCCTAGCCCTGCGCTAGCCCTGCGCCCCCGGCCATGCCGGGCCCGCCCAACGCGCGTGCCCACCCAAGCCGCACCTCACCGCAAGACCGAAAACGAGGAGCAGCACGCCGAGAACCTGAACGCGCGTGCCCACCCAAGCCGCACCTCACCGCAAGCCACCCCGCCGAAGCACCCCGCCCGCCCATTCATTTATAAACCGAGATTCCCGGCGCCTTCCCGCGGAAGCGTTTCAGGAACACGCGACCGCTTTACTCCGGCGAAAATTATTCCACAGTCTTTTCTGTTATGCCTACGCCTGCCTTCTCTTATCAAGATCCTTTTCCACTCGGCGCCGATGAGACCGAGTATCGTCTCCTGTCTGAAGAGGGCTTGAGCACGGCCTCGTTTGCCGGCCACGAAATCCTGCAGGTCGCACCGACCTCCCTCGCATTTCTGGCGCAACAGGCGTTTCACGACACGTCATTCATGCTGCGAACGAAGCACCTCGAGCAAGTCGCCGCGATTCTCGACGATCCCGAAGCTTCCGCGAACGATCGCTACGTCGCGCTCACCCTTTTAAAAAATGCCGAGATCGCCGCCGAGGGCATTCTTCCGATGTGCCAAGATACGGGCACCGCCGCCGTCTTCGCAAAAAAAGGTCAGCAAGTGTGGACGGGGGCCAATGACGCCGAATGGATCTCACGCGGCATTTACGACTGCTTCACGAAAGAGAATCTCCGATACTCCCAAACCGCCCCCCTCGACCTTTGGAACGAGGTCAATACTGGCACCAACCTACCCGCCCAAATTGATCTCATGGCCGTCGAGGGTGCGAAATATGAGTTCCTCTTCGTCGCAAAGGGCGGCGGCTCCGCGAACAAGATGTTTCTGTTCCAGGAAACGAAGGCCTTGCTGAATCCGAAGAGCTTCGAGCAATGGGTGATCAATAAACTACCGCTCCTCGGCACCGCCGCCTGCCCACCTTACCACCTCGTCTTTGTCGTCGGCGGCACCAGCGCCGAGGCCTGCATGAAGACGTTGAAACTGGCTTCGGCCAAGTACCTTGACGCCTTGCCCACCACCGGCAACGCCCACGGCCGCGCCTTTCGCGATCTCGCCATGGAGGAAAAAGTTCTCCAAATCGCCCGCTCCACCGGCATCGGCGCGCAATTCGGCGGCAAATATTTCGCCCTCGATGTCCGCGTCATCCGTCTCCCCCGCCACGGCGCCAGTTGCCCCGTCGCCATGGGCGTCTCCTGCAGCGCCGATCGGAATATTAAGGCCAAGATCACGCGTGAGGGTATCTTTCTTGAGAAAATGGAGCCACAACCGGGCCGCTTCATTCCCGCCGCGAGCCGGCTTTGGAAGGACGATACGATCGTCCGCGTCGACCTAAACCGGCCCATGCCGGAAATTCTCGCCGACCTCTCGCGCTACCCCGTGACCACCCGGGTTTCGCTGAGCGGCTCGCTGATCGTCGCCCGCGACATCGCCCACGCTAAATTAAAGGAACGCCTCGACGCTGGCCATGGCCTGCCCACTTATTTAAAGAACCATCCGGTCTACTACGCTGGCCCGGCGAAGACCCCGACCGGCTACGCCTCCGGCTCCTTCGGCCCCACCACCGCTGGCCGGATGGACAGTTACGTGGACCTCTTCCAATCGCACGGCGGTTCCATGGTAATGCTGGCCAAGGGGAATCGCGGCGCCCAGGTGACCCAGGCATGCAAAAAACACGGCGGATTTTACCTTGGGAGCATCGGCGGACCCGCTGCCATTCTCGCCAAAGAAAATATCAAAAAAGTCGCCGTGCTCGAGTACCCCGAACTTGGGATGGAGGCCATTTGGAAAATCGAAGTGGAGGACTTCCCCGCATTCATTCTCGTCGATGATAAGGGCAATGACTTCTTCGCGAACGGCTGCGGCGCTTGCCTTCCCACCAAACTATAAATCGGCGACGACGCGGCCCCGCTCACCCACCGTGCGCACGGTAGACCCGCGCCGCCCTGAACACTAAACGGAGGCGCCCGGCGTGAGCTTGCCGGGCGCGCCGCATCTCGACGGTGGACCCGCGCCGCCCTGAACACTAAACGGAGGCGCCCGGCGTGAGCTTGCCGGCGCGCCGCATCTCGACGTTAGACCCGCGCCGCCCTGAACACTAAACGGAGGCGACCGGCGATTTTTTGTCTCCATTTTTCGGACTAATCCGTCCGCTATTTTACCCGTGAGTGCCCTGAGGGGGTCCGGCCGAGGTTTGCCCATGGCGGTGTGCGCAGCGGGCTGAGGCGAAGCCAGAAACGTAACGCGTGCTCATGATGCCCGGTCGCTCCAGCCAGAGACCTGATCC
The DNA here is from genome assembly GCA_945903465.1 of Opitutus sp. GAS368. Classification (GTDB taxonomy): domain Bacteria; phylum Verrucomicrobiota; class Verrucomicrobiia; order Opitutales; family Opitutaceae; genus ER46. Next base: position 1,344 of record CAMDOF010000123.1, on the reverse strand, counting down.
CCAAGGCCGTCTCCGAGTTGCGCAGGTGGCAGCTCAGCGTGCCCAAACTGCCGTCATCACTCCTGCGTCATCACTCCTGCTGCCAAGGCGAAACGCGCCGGCGCCAACCGCGGGCCCACCGGCTCCGCCCCAGGATCGGCCTCGCCTCAGACGCGGCTCCGTCCCCTCCGCGCCGGCGCCAGCGGCGTTCTCACGATTGCGTCTCATCAACGCGCCGGATTCACTGCGACTCCTCCTCGTGAAAAACTTCGCCCGCACCGCCGCCATCCTTGCCGCCATCATTCTCGGTGCCCTTGTGCCTCAGGCGCATGCCCTCTCCGAGGCGATTCGCTGGCTGATCATGACGATGCTGTTTCTCGTATTTTTGCAGACCCGCTTCTCCCGGGGATCGCTCCGACCGAGTCATCTCTACCTGCTCACCGCTAACATCGCCCTGGCCTTCGCCGCTTGGGGCGCCGGCTGGCTAATCGGTGGACGCGATATCGCCCTCGCCGGCTTCTTTTGCGGCATCACCCCCACCGCGATTGCCGCACCCGTCATCATCAGCTTTCTCGGCGGTCAGGTGGAATATGTCCTAGCCGCCTTCCTGCTCACCAACATCAGCATCGCGGCGCTCCTGCCATTTTTACTGCCGCTCGTCTTGGGCCATGCCACCCCGGCCGCCTTCACCCAAGTGCTCGCCAGTGTCGGCCTGATCGTATTCGCCCCGCTCGGCGCCGCCTGGCTCGTGCGCCTCTTCCACCCGGACGCCCAGACCTGGCCGGCCCGACTGCGCAACACCTCTTTCACCCTTTGGATTATCGCGATGTTTCTCATCACCGCCAACGCTTCCGATTTTATCCGCGAACACCTCGACACCCCACGGCGTGTGCTGACTCAACTCGCCGCCATCTCTCTACTCACCTGCCTCGCGAGCTTCAGCGTGGGCCGCGCCATCGGCGGCCGTAAATTCTCGCGGGAGGCCAGCCAATCCCTCGGCCAAAAAAACACCACCTTCACCATCTACCTCGCTCTCGTCTACACGAGCCCGCTCGTCGCCCTCGGGCCCACCTGCTACGTGCTCTGGCACAACCTCTGGAACTCGTGGCAACTCCACCAAGCCGCCCGCCAGCAGGCCAGGACGTCGCCCGAAACCCACCACGGGTAAGCCGCCGTCCGCGCCCGCGCCGGCCGCCGCCCGCCCGCCGTCCGCCCTCCGCCCTCCGCCCTCCGCCCTCCGCCGTCCGCCCTCCGCCCTCCTCCGTCCGTCCTCCTCCGCCGTCCGTCCTCCGTCCGCCCTCCGCCCTCCGCCCTCCGCCGTCCGCCCTCCTCCGCCATCCGCCATCCGCCGTCCGCCCTCCCCCC
>CAMDOF010000122.1 GCA_945903465.1 Opitutus sp. GAS368 | reverse complement strand
TCTTTCCACTACTTGCCTCGGCTCGGTTCGACTGGCTGCCTGTCGCTCCAAGATTTTCCGATCATCCTCACCACACGTAATACGAGAAGCAGTTCGCGACATGCTCCCGATCTGCCAGATATCGCTTATCATTGCAAGTAAGCACTAGTTCGTGCGCTGGCCGCGGCCGCCGGTTCCGTGGGGGCTCACGCCAGGAGGCGAGGAACCACCTGGCCCGCGACGTCGGTCAATCGGAAATCGCGGCCTTGGAAACGATAGGTAAGCTGGGTGTGGTCGAAACCAAATAGGTGAAGAATCGTTGCGTGGAGGTCGTGTACGTGTACAGGATCTTTGGATACGTTCCAGGCGATATCATCGGTCTCACCGACGACCTGGCCGCCCTTGATGCCGCCACCGGCGAGCCAGAGACTGAAGGCGTTGGGGTGATGGTCGCGGCCCGTGACGGCTCGGTTGCCCGGGCGATTTTCGCCCAGGGCGGTGCGGCCGAATTCGGAGCCGCACACCACGAGTGTGTCGTCCAGGAGGCCGCGTTGCTTGAGGTCCTTGACGAGTGCCGCGATCGGTTGGTCCGCCATCGCGCAATTGTGCGGCAGCTCGGTGTTGATCCGGCTGTGATGATCCCACGAGGCGTGGATCACTTGCACGACGCGTGTGCCGCGTTCGATGAGGCGCCGCGCCATGAGGCAGTTTCGCGCAAACGTCCCAAAGAGCCCGACTCCACCGAGCGTGTTGCCTCCCTCGATTTTTGGTTCCTGGCGGTCGACGCCGTACATTTCCAAGGTGGCTTTGGATTCCCCGGAGAGATCCATCAACTCCGGTGCGGCCGTCTGCATCCGAAACGCCAGCTCGTACGCGGCGATGCGGCTCTCGATCTCGGGATCGTGGACCTCGAGATTGCGCAAAGCGTTGAGTTGCGAGACGGCGGCGATACTCCGGCCTTGCATGGCCGCGGTAATCCTTGCTGGGTTCTCTAAATTCAGGACAGGTGCGCCCTCGTTGCGGAACATCACGCCGGAATATTGCGAGGGCAGAAATCCGCTCGACCAGCTCGCGGATCCTCCGGGCACACCGCGACCGACCGCGACTAATACGACGAATTCCGGCAGGTTTTTTGCCTGGCTGCCGAGTCCGTAGGTGAGCCACGAACCCATGCTCGGCCTCCCCGAGATGGCCGAGCCGGTGTTCATCAGCAACTGGCCGGGCACGTGGTTGAACTGATCCGTGTGCATCGAGCGCACCAGGCAGATGTCGTCGGCGATGGATCCGATGTGCGGAATCAGGTCGGACAATTCCATGCCGCACTGGCCGTGTTTTTTAAAAGTCCGGGGCGTGCCCATGAGGCGGGCCGTCTCTTTCGCGAGAAAGGCGAACCGCATATTTTTGAGCATCGAATCGGGGAGCGCCTGTCCGTCGAGCTGGTTGAGGATGGGCTTGGGATCGTAGAGATCCATCTGGCTGGGCCCGCCCTCGAGATAAATGTAGATGCAGTTTTTCGCCTTGGGTGGGTGGTGGGGTTTCCCGGGACCCTTGGCGCCCGCTGACGCCGCGAGCAGGCCGTCGCCGCCGAGGAGATGGGTCAGCGCCAACCCCCCGACGCCCCCGCAGCTCTGCATGAGAAATTTTCGCCGGCTGTGCAGGGTTGAAATGGGTGCTTTCATTCGCGCGTAATGAACTCGTCGAGATTCATGATAATGCGGGCCACGGTTACCATGGCGAGACCGGCATCGCCGCCGGTGAGCTTGAGTTGATCGTCGTAGGCGGCGTGCAGGGCTTGCCGCTCCGCGGCCGTGGGTGGCCGGCTGAGGCACCGCGTGAAGCCATCGCGCAAGGCCCGCGCGACATCATTCGCCGGCTTGGCCAGCTTGGCGCCGAGTTGCTCGCTGCACTCGTAGAAAACCGGATCGTTGAGCAGGGTCAGCGCTTGCAGTGGAGAATTGGAACGTTCGCGTTGCAAGCAGGCCACGCTGGTATCGGACGCGTCAAAGGTGAGCAGCATAGGGTAGGGGACGTTGCGCCGGAGATGAATGTAGAGGCCACGCCGGTATTGTTCGGGCCCGGTGGTGGCGGGCCAAGTCCGGTTGCGGCCAAACGCGGTGACGAAGGCGGGCAGCGGCGGGTAGATACTGGGGCCGCCGATCTCCGGGTTGAGCAGACCGCTGCTCGCGAGAAACACGTCGCGGACGACTTCGGCCTCGAGCCGGTGGCGGCTTTGGCGGGCGAGCAGCACGTTGAGCGGATCGCGTTCGGTCAAGTCCGCCCGGCCGACGGATGATTGGCGATAAGTGTCGGTGGAGACGATCAACCGGATGAGTTTTTTACGACTCCAGCCCAACCGGATGAACTCGATCGCGAGGTAATCGAGCAGTTCGGGATGCGAGGGTCGGTCGCCGAGCGCGCCAAAGTTCTCGACGGTGGCGACGAGGCCGCGGCCAAAAAGATTTTTCCAAATCTGGTTCACGGTCACGCGGGCGGTGAGCGGGTTGGCCGGGTCGACGAGCCAACGGGCGAGATCCAACCGGTCGGGTTTCTTCCCGCGTGCCTGCAACGGAGGCAGCGCCGCGAGCGTACCGGGGGTTACTTCTTCCCCGGGCCGCTGGTAGTCGCCGCGCAGGTGGATGCGGGTCTGGCGTTCACCGGCCGCCAGCACCGCGGCCGTGGTCTTGGGGAACTCGGGCCGCTTGGCCGCGTGCGCCGCGATGGCGGCGAAGAGTGGTTGGGCGGTCTCGTCCGATTGCGTTGCGAAATAATGGGCGAGTGCCGTCTTCTGCGCGGGGTGGCGCTGCTCCGCGGGAGTGTCAAGAATCGCCAAGATCGCATCGGGCGTCGTGTCGGGCGTCGTGTCGGGCTTTGGCAGCGGTTGCCCCGTGGTCGCGGCAATTCTAAATCGGTTTATCACGCCGATGGTGCGATGCTCGAGTTCAAAAAAAAGGATCGAGCCCTCGGGAAAATCCGTGGGTGTGGGGAGTGCGAATTCGATGACGTGAGAGCGGTCGGTCTGCGGTGCAATGCTCCAGCCGGTGGCGCTGTTGCCATCCAGCGCCTGTTCGGCCGCCCCGGTTTTGGCCGCGAAATCCGCGCGGGCCGATGTGAACTCGAGTTTGCGGGGAGCGGTGTTGGGTAACTGCACCATGGCGGAAAACTCGGCCAAGGCGAAATCACCGCTCTTGCTGCGGCCAACCTTGCCGCCCAGATCGGCCAGCGCCTCCAGGCGAAAACGGGTCACACCGCGCAAGTTGACGGCCGCCTGAAGGGTGTAGCGAGAGCGCAGTAAATCCTTGGTCCCGGTCGAAACGGAGAGATCTTCATTGGCAGACAGCGCGCGTTCGTCGTCCTCCGTGCTCACCTTGATTTCCGTGGGCTTCAGCACGGTCCAGCGGTCGGTCGGCCACGGGCGGGTCTGCACCCACTCGGCGATCTTGGCTGCGGGGAGCGCCGCCACGTAATCGGCCAACGGCGACTCGAGTCGGGCGCGCGTCTGCTCCCAGTCGGTGACTTTTTTGGTGTAGGCGGCCAGTTCGGCTGGTCGCGGCGCAGGTAATTCGCGCTCGGTCGTGGCGTTAAAAAAGGCGTAGAGCTGGTAGAATTCCCGGTGAGAGATCTGGTCGTATTTGTGCGTGTGACACTCGGCACAGCCGACGGTGAGACCCAGCCAGACGGCGCCGGTGGTGGCCGTGCGATCGACGGCGGCCTTGGTGCGGTCGAGTTCGAGATCGGCCCCGGCCTCGTCGTTTTTCAGAGAATTGCGGTGGAAGCCGGTTGCGAGGGTCTGTTCCAGAGTGGCGCCGGGCAGGAGGTCGCCCGCGAGTTGCTCAATGGTGAATTGGTCGAAGGGCTGGTCCCGATTAATGGCCGCGATCACCCAGTCTCGGTAGAGATAAGCATAGGGTCTCAAGGTGTCGTTGAGATAGCCGCCGCTATCGGCGTAGCGCGCGAGGTCGAGCCAGTGGCGACCCCAGCGTTCACCAAAATGGGGCGAGGCCAGCAGCGTGTCGACGAGGTGCGCATAGGCATCCTCACGCCGATCCTCGACGAAGGTCTCCACGACTGCGGGGTCGGGTGGCAGGCCGAGCAGATCAAAGCTGAGGCGGCGGATGAGAGTCCGGCGGTCGGCCGCGGGTGAGGGGGCCATTCGCTCCCGCTCGAGCCGGGCTTGGACGAAGGCATCGATGGGGGCGAGCGGGCCCGAACTCCGCGGTGCGCTTGCCGTGGTGGCGACGGAGTGGGCGGCGGCGTTCTTGGGGATCGGAATCGCGGGCGGCCGTGGTGCTTCATAGGCCCAGTGCCGGCCCCAAGGCGCGCCCTCATTCACCCAGCGCTTGATCAATTCAATTTGCGCGGCGGTGAGTTTTTTGTTCGCAGCCGGCGGCGGCATCACCTCGTCCTCGTGCGGGGAAGTGATGCGCAGGATGAGTTCACTGCGCGCGCTCGCGCCAGGCACGATCGTGACGTCGCCACTTTGGCCGGCGCCGAGCAAGCCCTCGTGGGTGTCGAGGCGGAGCTTGCCCTTGCGCTCGTGCTCGTCGGGCCCATGGCACTTGAAGCACGCGTTGGAAAAAATGGGCAGGATGTCGCGGCCGTAGTCGATGGGTTCCGCCGCCAGCGCGCCGCTGGCGATGAGGAGCCCCGCGGCGAGGGCTCGGCCCGTGCGGGGGCGGTAGGGGTGATCCGTCGGGGCCATAGTTAAAAGGCACCTTTCAGGCCAGGCGGAGCCGCTCCGCGGGTTTTACGGTATTAAAACTCCTCGGCAGGGCGGGGCGTTGGCGGGACGTCGGTAAATACGTTATGAAACTCATGCGTCGGACAGAGCGAAGTTGAGCGAGGCGCGTTTCGCGAGCGGATAGTTACGGCGGCCGTTTTCCGATAAAAATGGGGAATTTCCGGCTGAGGTTTTTCCGGTTCTGTGGCCGATCGCGGTCCCTCGCGGGCCTGAGGCCGGACCTTGGCAGAGGCGCGGACGCGCTCTCGGCCAATTGTGCGCGCCCACGCACAATTGGGAAAATATTTTAGGAATCGTTTGGAGCCGACGCGCGGCCGGCGGCCCCGCGCGCCGCCGCATGAAAGGGCGTGGCCTCTGAGTTTGCGGCCGGGCGTGGCCGGGCAGGTGCCTTTTTCTGAGGCCCGCCGGCGCGCGCGTGCGCGGGGAGTTTGAGGAATGGGCGCGTTCGCGAGCTGCCTCGGCCCGCCGGCGCGCGCGCGAGCGGGGCGTGCGTTTTGACGTCGAGGGGACCGGTTGCCTCGGCCCGCCGGCGCGCGCGCGAGCGGGGCGGTAATACCACGCACGGAGTCCGAGTCGTTAGGCCCGCCAGCGCGCGCGCGGCAAGTTAGTCTCGGCGCGCTCGGCGCGAGCGTTTGCTTGGCCCGCCAGCGCGCGCGCGGGGCAAGTGTATCCAGTTTCCTGATAATGACAGGCTCGTTGCCACGGGCCCGCGCGCGACCTCGGCCCCAGGCTCTAGGCGTGCCTGCCATTAAAATTTTCGGGGGCGGATGTTCTTATCGAGCTTGATGCTTTCTCCATTGTAGGAATCGAAGTGGGACGCCTAGCTGGCCTCCATGGCTTCCTTCTCGCTCCGTTGGCTGGCGCTGTTTGCGTGCGGTGTCTGGCCGGCCTCGGCCCAAGAAACCCCCCTCGCGATCACCGGCGCGGTGATTATCTCAATCGCCGGCGAGACGATTTCCCGCGGCGTTCTCGTCGTCCAGCATGGCAAAATTCTCGCGGTCGGTTCGGCCGACACGGTGAAAATCCCCGTGGGCGCCGCGGTCCTCGACGCTTCCGGCAAGGTCCTGATGCCCGGCCTTGTCGATTCCCACAGCCACATCGGCGCCGGCACCGGGGGCGATGGCTCCGGCCCGATTCAGCCCGATGTCCGCGTGCTCGACTCTTTGGATGTGCGCGATGCATCTATTCGCAAAGCCCGCGCGGGCGGCATTACGACCGCCAACGTCATGCCCGGCTCCGGCCATCTCATCAGCGGCCAGACGCTCTATATTAAACTGCGCGAGGCCCGCGTCATCGACGACCTGTTGATCAAACTCCCCGATGGCACCACCGCGGGTGGGCTCAAGATGGCCAACGGCACCAACTCCATCAAGTCCGCGCCGTTTCCGGGCACTCGCGCCAAGTCCGCCGCGCTCGTCCGCGAGCAGTACCTCAAAGCGCAGGAGTATCGGGATAAAATCAAGCGGGCCGCGGGTGACGTCGAAAAACTGCCGGCGCGCGATCTCGCGCTTGAAGAGCTGGTCGAGGTCCTCGAGGGCAAACGCATCGTCCAGCATCACTCGCACCGCGCCGACGACCTCCTCACCGTCCTGCGCATTGCCAAAGAGTTTGGCTACAAGGTCGTCCTTCACCACCTGAGCGAGGGCTGGAAGGTTGCGCCGGAAATCGCCGCGGCCGGCGTGGCCTGCTCCGTGATTATGCTCGATGCTCCCGGCGGGAAACTTGAGGCGCGTGAATTCGACTGGAGCACGCCGGCCGCCCTCGAAAAAGCTGGCGCGCTCGTCGGTTTTCACACGGACGACCCCGTCACCGACTCGCGCCTTTTCCTCCGTTCCGCGGCCTTCGGCGTGCGGGCTGGCATGACGCGCAGCGGTGCGCTCGCCGCCTTGACCCTTGCCAACGCCAAAATCCTCGGCCTGGCGCAACGCCTCGGTTCACTCGAGGTCGGCAAAGATGCCGATTTCATCCTGCTCTCCGGCGATCCGCTCAGTACCTATACCCACGTCGAGCAGACGTGGATCGAAGGCCGCAAAGTCTTCGACCGCGCCCGCCCCGAAGACCATCTCTACGCCGTGGGCGGTCCGGGTGCCGGCAATCCGCAGCGCGCGCATCTTTGCTGTTTTACAAGCGCTGGGGATCTCATCGCTGCCGCCAACGGAGCCAACCAATGAAACCTTCCTCGCGCCTCCTCTCCGCTTTCGCGCTGGCCTTTTTGACTTCGGCGCTCGTCGCGGGCGCTGAAAACGTCGCCGTCATCGGTGGCACGGTGTATCCGGTTTCTGGTGTGCCGCTGAAAAATGGCGTCGTGCTTATCCGCGACGGTAAGATCGCGGCGGTCGGCCCGGCGGCCACGACGAAGATTCCTGCCGGTTATCGTACGCTCACCGCCACCGTCGTCACGCCCGGGTTGATCGATGCTCACGCCACGGTCGGGCTCTCGGGCCTACTCAATCAGCCCCACGATCAGGATCAGATCGAGAAATCCGCCTCGTTTCAACCTGAGCTCCGCGCGATCGACGCCTACAACGCGAAGGATCCCCTCGTCGCCTGGGTGCGCTCTTTGGGCGTCACCACCGTCAATACCGGCCACTCGCCGAGTGCGTTGGCCTCCGGGCAGACGATGATTGTCAAAACCTTTGGGCGTGGCGCCGATCAGGATGTGCTCAACCCCGCGGCGATGACCGCCGTCGCGCTCGGCCGCAATGGTTTGACGGCCGCCGAAGTTGTGCCCGGATCCGGCGCGCCCTCGGCCAAAGCCCCCGGTACGCGGGCCAAGGCCATCGCGATGCTTCGCACCGAACTGATCAAGGCGCAGGAGTACGGCAAAAAACGGGAGGGCAAAGATGAGACCAAACGCCCCGCGCACGATCTCCGGGCCGAGACGCTCTTGCGGGCATTTTCCGGCGAGCAACCTCTCCTGATCAACGTCCATCGTCAGCAAGACATCCTCTCCGCCCTGCGCGTCGCGAAGGAGTTTGGTCTCAAGATCATTCTCGACGGGTGCGCCGATGCACCGCTCGTGCTCAACGAAATCAAGGCGAGCGGATTTCCCGTAATCTTGCATCCGACCATGGCCCGTAGCAGCGAGGATGCGGAGAACCTCGGCGTCGAGACCGCCGCCAAACTCCGCGCCGCCGGCATTCCGTTTGCCCTTCAGAGCGGCTATGAAAGTTACGTGCCGAAGACCCGCGTCGTGCTCTTCGAGGCGGCGGTCGCCGCCAGCAACGGTCTGGGCTTCGCCGCGGCGCTTGCGACCATCACGCTCGATGCGGCGAAGATCCTCGGGATTGCCGCTCGCACCGGTTCGGTGGAAGTCGGCAAGGATGCCATCTCGCACTCTACGACGGCGACCCGTTTGAATATACCACGCATTGCATCGGCACCGTGATTGCCGGCGAGGTGTTCGCCGACGGGTCGCGCTAAACGGGCGCCGTCACCCCCCGGGGCCTTCGCGCCAGCGGCCGGCCGACCGCCGCGGTGCGGGCCCGGCCGGGCGCGACCATGCCCACCGTCGAGCCCACCGTCGAGCCGGACGATCCGCGGTCGCGGCGGCTCACTTCGCCATTCTCATCACGCGGCCGGGGACTTGCGGTTCGCCGGAATCCGCACTCGCCAGCGCCGCGAAACTCAGCGCCAGGCTGTCGAGGTTGTCGCGCGCGTTGTGCGTTGGTTCGCGATGCTCCTCGATCGCGCAGAGCAGCTCGCCCATGGCGCCTTGAAACCCGCTGCTGAACCAACTCCCCGCCAGCGGCACGGTCGCCTGCCCGCCCGCGGCGTGCACCACGACCGTTTGCTCGGATAAACTGGGTCCGAAACTCCGCAACGTTCCCCGCCGGCCGCACACCACCGTGCGGTCTTCCTGCCCGTCGCGGACATGGCCGTTAAAATTCATCCGCACCTGCGCCCCGGGATAGTCGATCGCCACGTGGCCGAGCATCGGCGGTTTCATCTGCTGAAACTCAGTCCGCTGCACGCTCGCCCACACCCGCGTCGGTTTCCGGCCCGCCATAAATCGCGCCGCGATGTCGAACCAGTGAATCCCAAAATCGAGGAGCACAAGATGGTGGATGTCCTCAAACGGCGTCCCGGCCGTCCAGGTATGATCCCACTGCAACGTGAAATCCACGCTCGCGACCTCGCCGATCACCCCCGCCTGAATGGCGGCGGCCAGATAACTGAAGTGCGGCGCCCAGCGGCCGTTTTGATTCACCGCTAACTTTACGCCCTGGGCTTCTGCGAGCGCGACGAGCCTCCGGCCTACCGCAAGATCGAGTACAAAGGGTTTTTGGCTCAACACGTGTTTGCCTGCCAGCAACGCGGCCTCCATCACCGCGACGCGTTCCTCCGGATGCAGGGCCACATCGACCAAGGCGATGTCTTCGCGCTGCAGCACGTCGCGATAATCGGCGAAGATCTCCGCCTCGGTAAAAAACTCGCGCCGGCGCCGTTCCGCCCGGGCGATGTCGCGGTCGCACAGCGCGACGATGGCGAGTCCCATCGCCCGATAGGCCCGGAGGTGATACTCGGAAATTCCGCCGCACCCGATCAGCGCAATCTTCGGCTGATAGGCCTGCGGCCATGGCGGCTGGTAGGTCAGCACGGGTGCGACTATGAGACCATCTGGGCCCCTGGCGCTGAGACCGTAGCGGCCGGTGTCGGTGGCATCGCTCATGATTTAATCGATGAGTTTCACCGTCTGCTTCAGGCGCGCGCTCAGCACCGCGCTGTCGCTGATTTGTTGCCCGATGCGGGAAATCTTCGGTGAGAGCGGACCTTCGAGCGGGCAGCCGGCTTGGATGCAGTGCACGAAATACTGGATCGGGTTTTGCTGCGGCGCCGCGAGTTCGTCGACTGGCACGTCAACGCCCGCCGGCTGCGCGCGGGTCTGCACGCGGATCGTGGGCGCATAGTCATAGGAGCTGATCGTGCCCTCTTCACCTTTCAGCACGAAACCACAGGGCGGCTGCGGTTGATGAATCCAGGGATCGGTGAACGTGCCCCAACGGGTTTCAAATTTCGACAGGCCGCTCGCGTAGCGCGCGATCGTCACGCTGTGCTCATCCACTTCGAGTCCGCGGGGCCGGTCGACGACCGCGGTGACTTCGAGGGGTTTCTTCCCGCCGTGATACCAGGTGCCGAGCGTCGTGCCGTAGCCGAGGTAGTCGAGGAGTGAGCCGCCGCCGTGGCTTGATTTGTAGAACCAGCTCTTCCGCTTGATCGCCGCGCTCGGGATCAGCTCAATCTTATCCGCGGTATGTCGGAGCGGCCCGCGGTTGCCGTCGTAGAAATGCACTTCTTGGAGTGCCCCGATCCGGCCTTCGCCGAGGAGCCGGTGCGCGGTCACATGCCCCGGCACCCAGCGCAGCGGCCAGTTAATGGCGAGCAGTCGTTTCGCCTTTTTCGCCGCTGCGATCATCCGGTCCGCTTGAGCAAGCGAGGCCGCGAAGGGTTTCTCGACGAGCAGGTGCGCCCCATACGGCGCCGCCAGTTCCACGTACTCGGCGTGTCGTGCGGTGGCGGGGCAGAGCACGACCAAGTCCGGTTGGGTCGACTCGAGGCAGCGGTGTGGATCGGTGAAGACGCGGTCCGCGGGAATGCCGAAGCGGGCGATGGCCGCCTGCATCCGCGCCGGATCTTCATCGCACACGCCGGCGATCTCCACAGCGGGATGTTCGTGGCATTTGCGCAGTAAGTCACCCATGTGCATATGATCGAAATTGAGGCCGACAACTTTAAGTTTCTTCATGGGTTGAAAGGGGCGGACCGCCGAGACGAGGCGGGCAACGCGGCCGGCGGGGCGTCATCCTGGCGCGGGGCCACGCGGCAGACCAGGCGGGATCGTCCCGAGTGACTGGCGCCAAGTCCCGGCGCGCGTCCGCGCGGAGAATTTCGGGGCCGGCGCGGCGGCCGCGGGCGGGCGCGCGCGCCGATCGGACCCCTCGCGGTGGCCGGCGGGCCCGTCTGCCACCGGTCGAGGCGTCGCCCAAAAATGACGCGCCTCACCCCCGCCGGTTTGAAAATTCGCCGAACAAAAAAAATGCGCCCGCGGTCCTCGGCTCGGGGTGCGCTGGGCCGCGGCGGTCGCGGCAGACGATCGGGGGCGCGGCCCTGATGGCGAATAGGGGGTGCCCGCCGGTGCTGAATGCGGTGAAAAAAAACTCATCTCGAAGCGTCAAGGCTCAGCCGCTCACCAGCGCGCAGGATCACGCAAGGCTGGCCCAGCTGGGCGCAGGTCAGGCTGAAAAGAGCCGGCGGCGCGGTGTTGAAGGTGAACATCTCGTAGTGACACGGTACCACGCAGCGGGCGCCGATGGCATGCGCGAGTTCGGCCGCTTCAGCCCCGTCGAGATTGCCCGCGACCCGGCGGGCGGGTGCGCGCCCGTTGATCGGCAGCAGCGCCAGATCAACGGCGAAGGGCCGTAATCGTGCCGCCATCCCGGGGAAAAGAATCGTGTCGCCGCTGTGGTAAATTCGAAACGGTCCCGCGCTCACCACGAACCCGCAGAACTCCGGCGCGAGGGCTTCGTGCGCTGCCGGCAGGGATTCGAACGTGAACGGCCCGACCGTCGCCCGCCCGCCCTCAGCCAGCGGCAGGAGGCGGTGGTGCGCGGCCGCCCCAAGACGCTCCTCCGCAAAAGCGACATTCGCCGCCGGCAGCACAAGCTTCGCGGCGGGCGCGGCGGCGAAGAGCGGCAGCAGGGTCTCGGCATCGAAATGATCCGTGTGCCGGTGCGACGAGGTGATGACGCTCACGCTGCCGAGCATGGCCGGATCGACCACGCGCTCCGTCATGCGGATGTGCGGTTGCGTGGTGGCGGCGTATTTGCGCGTGAGTGCGTCGCTCAGATAGGGATCGAGAAGCAGAAAATGGCCGTCGTAGGCGACCAGAAATCCACTCTGCCCGAGCCACCAAATGAAGAGTCGCGTCGGCGAGAATTCACCCCGCGCGGCGGCGACGTCGGCGAGGAACCCGGCGTCTTGGTGGAGTGGGGTGATCATCGGGCGGAGCCAGCAGCGGCGTTAGCAGCCCAGTTGTTTTCGCACCTGGCGAATGCCGGCGACCATATTGCGCAGCTTCGGTTGCGCGGCCCACCGCGCGGTCTGGCTTAGCCCGCAATCCGGCGCAAAGACCAGCCGCTCCGCCGGCGCGTGCTTCAGGCAAAGGCGAACGCGATCGGCGATGTTCCCGGGTGTTTCCAGGTAGTAACTCTTCACGTCGATGATGCCCACCGCGGCGTCCATCCGCTGGGTGATCGCCGCGATGATCTCGATCTCGGCAAACTCGCGGCTCGCCATTTCGACGTGCATCTCGTCCGCCTTGAAATCGAGGAAGGCGGGAAACATCGGCGCGAGTTGCCTCGGGCCGATCGCGCGGCCCTTGTAATTGCCAAAGCAAAGATGGGTGCAGAGCCGAGTGCGGCCGTAAACGCTTTCGACCGTGCGGTTGAAGATATCAACGAAGCGACGCGGGTCCTCCCGGTACGCGTAACAACTCATCGAAGGTTCATCGATACTGATTTCCTGGCAGCCCGCGGCGACGAGGTCCTCGAGCTCTCGCCGCACGATGGGCAACAGCGCCTCCGTGACCGCCCAACGGTCGGCATATTGTGCGTTCGGCACCAGTCGGCCGCTGAGGGTGTAAGGCCCCGGCACGCTCGCCTTGAGCGTCGGCCCCGTGGGCGCGAGCCGTTGGAGGCGCTTGAACTCGTCGACTACGCCAAGCCCGCGCGGCGCTTGCAGCTCACCCGTGATCGGATGTTTCCCCCGCTGATCGTGCGCCGGCGGGCCAAACTTTCGGGGCGACGCCGCCTCGAGCGCAATGCCCTCGAGGAAGCCGTAGAACGAAAGATTGAAGTCGAGCCGCGTCTGCTCGCCATCGGTGATGACATCGAGGCCCGCGTCGATCTGGTCGTGGACGGCGGCGATGACCGCGTCGTTTTGAATTTCGCTGATATCGGATCGGCCGAACATCCCGAGGTGCTGGCCCGCAAACTCGAGCCAGCTGGGGAACGGATAGCTGCCGATGACGGAACTGCGAAGTGGGCAAGCGTGCATGCAGAGGATTCAGTTTATGAGAGTCTCGGTGAAAATTGAAGGCGAACGAGGGAAGCCGTAGCGGGTACTCGGGGCGACGCCAAGGGGCGTCTTCACGCGGCGCATTCACGCCGCGCGGGGTGGGGAGGGGGCCACTGCGCCGCGTTCAACTTTTCTCCGGGTCCCCCACAGTCGCGTAGAGTTTCGCGAGCCGATGAGCGTGCTCGTCGTAGGCGGCTTCGAATAATTCCTGCGCGCGCGCGGCCCCCACCACGACCCCGGCGCTCAAGACTTTGGGGGGCGCCCCCGCGCGGGTGAGGCGGGCCGCCACCTCGGCCTTGATGGTGTTGACGATCAGGCAGCCGCCCACCGTCGAACCCGGTGCGACCGGAGTTTCGAGCCCCTCGATCTTCACCATCGCATCGCCGACGGGCGCGCCAGTATCGAGCACGAGGTCGGCAAAATCCGTGAGCTTCTTGCCGTCGGCCCGCCGCGAGGTTACCGCCTCCGCATGGGCTCGGCTGACCAGCGCGACGACGCGCACGCCGCGGTGGCGGAATTGCTCCGCCATCTCGATCGGCACGATGTTGCAACCGCTCGACGAGACGACCAGTGCGGTGTCCGTTCGCGCGAGCGCGTAGTTGCGCAGGATCCGCTCGGCCAGGCCGGACACATTTTCCAGAAACATCGCTTGGCGTTGGCCGTTGGCGCCCACCACCAGATTGTGAAACGAGAGGGAGAGTTCAACGATCGGGTTGAAGCCGGGAAATGAACCGTAACGCGGCCACATTTCCTCGACCATGATGCGCGAATGGCCGGAGCCGAAGAGATGCACCATGCGCCCCGCGAGGATGGTCTCGGCAAACCAGTCCGCGGCCGTGGCGATGGCGGGCTGTTGCGCCGCCACGGTTTCGACGAGCGCGCGGATCTTGCACAAATAGTGTTCAGTGGGATTCATGGGAAAAAAAAGCATGGTGCGCTGCCCCGATCGCGCCCGCCCAGCTGCCCAGCGTGGCCGGGACGACCGGAACCCCCTGCCCCTGGGGACGCCATTCGATGCGGGCGAGTTCGGCCGCCAGCGGCTCAAAGAGCGCTGCGCCCGCCTGGGCCATACCGCCGCCGATGATCACGATCCCAGGATCAAATAGATTGATACATGACCCCACCGCGCAGCTGAGCGCACGAATCGATTTCAGCCATACGCGGGTCGCCTCGGCGTCTCCCGCGAGGTGGGCGGCGACGAGGGCGGTCGTGTGGGCGAATCGCCCGGCCGTGCGGGCCACCACCGTGCAATCACCGATCATCGTTTCAATCGCACCGGGCATGCCGGTGATGCTCACCATCCCTTCCGGGTCGAGTGACAGGTGCCCGATGTGGCCCGCGCGCCCGATCGCTCCCCGCAACAGCCGGCCATCGCTGATCACCGCTCCGCCGACGCCCGTGCCGAGGGTCAGCATCACGACGTGCTTTTGCCCGCACGCCGCGCCGATCCAGGCTTCCCCGAGAATCGCGGCGTGGGCATCGTTGAGGATGGGCCCGACCGGTCCGCGCGCGAGGGCCTGGCCCCATTCGATACCGGCGAGCCCCGCGAGTTTGCCCGGAAGATGAGCGATGCTCCGGCCGTCGGCGGCCACCAAGCCCGGCGCGCAAAGGCCGATCGTCGCCGGCGCACCGTCCTGCGCCGCTCTCAGCTCATCGATCAAGGCGTGCGCCACGGCGATCCACTCGGCGGCAACCGCGGCGGCGGGGTTGGTCGCTCGGCTCACGCGTTGCCGCACCACGCCCTCTTTCGTCACCGCGACGGCCTTCAGCTGGCTGCCCCCCACGTCGATGCCGATCGCCCACTTCATTGATAAAGATGGGCCACGCTTCGGCGATAACCCTCGTAATACGCTTCGAGCTGTTCCTCGGCCGCGTGCGCGGTCGTCGTCCCGACAAATTGGTGGCTCGGCAGCATGACGGGCTGGTGGCCTTTTTGCAGCAACCGCTCCGCGGTCGCACACCGGAGCATGTTGATGAGCATCGCGCCCGTGACGGTTGACGTCGGGCCCGTGCGCCACTCGAGGCCGGGTACCTCCACCACGCAGTCGCCCGCGGGACATTGGTTGTCCAGCACCACGTCCGCGACATCGATCAGCTTTTTTCCGGAAGCGTGCGCGGGCTTCGATTGCGAGCAGTGCGGGACGGAGACGATACCGATGACCGGCATTCCGCGGGCCTTCGCGCCCAGCGCCATCTCGACGATGAGCGGCCGAATGCCCGACGTGGAGATCACGATGAAGGCATCGTGGGGCCCAAACTTGAAACCCGCGAGCAAGGCCTCCGCATAGCCTTCGATTTTTTCCAGGAAAAGTGGACCGCGCAGCCCATTCATCCCGATCGTCGCGCAATGTTGCGAGACCGCCTGCTCGGCCCAGGCATAGAATCCAACGAAGCAGCCCTGCCGCGGCGCCATTTCTTCGCACATCATGCGGGAGTGGCCGGCGCCAAACATGAAGATGAGCCCACCGCGCGCGATGCGGTCCGCGCAGAGCTCCGCGGCCTGCTCGATGGCCGCAAGCTGGGTCGTGCGGAGCTGGGCCAGCAATGCTTGAGTCTTGTCGTAATAGTCGGTGGCAGCGCTCATAAAAAAAAGGTGGTAGAGTTTATTGTTACCGATCGGAAGCCCGGTGGGAATTCCAGCGTTAAAGGAAGCCAACGGTTTGAACAGGCGTTTCAAGGATCAAATCGAATAACGCGAAGAGTTCCCTCGCGCCGCCTGGATCGGGCCGCGCCACTCGCCCGGGGACGCGATGGTCTCGGTTGCCATCGAGGATTCTGCCGGACTGATCCGCTGGCAGGCGTTGGTGGCTCAATCGTCGACTTTTTATTAACGCAAACTCGCCAATAATCGCTGCCAGCGGCCTTGGTTTTCCAAGTCGGAAAGGCTGCGGGCGGCAAGCGAGGGCGCCCCGTCAATCGGCCGGCCGGAAAACCGCGCTGGCCGGGCCCAGCCCTTCACCGAAGTGGCTTGATTTCCTGTTTCCCAATTTCCGAAATCTCCCGCTTTCTCAACCCAACCGAGAAACCCGCATGAACCACCCGACTGCTTCCGCCTCCGACCAGAACGCGACGCTGGCTCGCCTCCAGCAATTCATGACGCCGGCGCTCGTCCCGTCGATTTCGACCGAGCTGCTCGTCAGCGCGGACGGCGAGCTGAACCGGGAGTTGAGGGCGTTTCTCCTCGACCCGCCCTCGAATCCCACCCTGCTGAAGGGCCGGACGATCGCCATCTGCTGCACCAACGGCGTGGAAGAGGTCGAGATCACCGGCGCGATGCGCTGGCTCACGGAACATGGGGCCGCGGTTCACGTCGTCTCGCCGCGGATCGGCGCGTTTGATCCCACCCGGGGACTCCGTTTCCCGCCGCTTTGCGCCACGCATGTGCTGGCGATCCGGCTGATGGAGAACGCCGGCTGGATCAAAATCGATCGCCACCTCGACGAGGCAAACGTCGCCGACTACGACGCCGTGATTTTGCCGGGCGGATGCTGGAACCCAGATGCCTTGCGCGCGGATCCGAAGGCGCGGGTGTTCGTGAGCGACATGTACGCGGCAGGCAAGCCCACCTGCGCGATCTGCCACGGCCAGTGGGTGATGGTGAGCGCCGGGTTGCTGCGCGGCAAAAAGGCGACCGCTGTCTGGAACATTCATGTCGATCTCGCCAACGCCGGGGCGACCGTCCTCGACGAGCCCTGCGTGGTCGACGGCAACCTGATCACCGCCCGCTTTCCCTACGACCTGCCCCGCATGATTCATGCGCTGGTGCGGCAATTGGTAAAATAGGCGGTTAATTCCCGCCCGGGCAGTGACGCTGGTGAGGCTGCAGAAAAACGTCGCCATGCGTCGCGACCGGCCGGCCGCGCCGCGACCACTGATACCCTCAAGGCAGACGCTTCTTCGTGACGGGAATCGCCACGCTCTCCTCGAGCCACTCGATCAGTCGTTCGGGCCACTGGGATCCTTCGGTCCGGCGGTTGGTCAGTCGAAACGCGGTGTGGCCGCCCCGCTCGATGAGCCACAACCGACAGCTCACACCGGTGGCGCCGGCGGCAGCCGCAATGTCCGCGGCGAAGGTGCTCGGTGCGACCTGATCATCGCGCGCCGAGGCGACAAACATCGGGGGCGTTTCCGGCGTAATCGGAAAATCCGCGATCGGCTGCCGGTTCGGCCACGGACAGAGCAGACCGATAAAATCCGGCCGGCAGCTTTCGCGGTCCACGGCGACGGTGGCGCGCGCGTCGCCCCGGTCCCAGTGCGTGGCGAGATTCAGGACGAGATGTGATCCGGCGGACGAGCCGATCAAGCCGATGCGCGCTGGATCGATGTTCCAGCCGGCCGCATGTCGACGCACGAGGCGGACGGCACGCTTGGCGTCGGCCAGAGAGTCGGCGATGACATCCGTCGACGGCGGACGCGTGCGATACTTAAGGACGATGATGGCGATCCCCTGGGGAAGAAAATGCCCGACCGTTCCCATGCCTGAAGCGAACAAGCCGACCCGGCTGTAGGAGCCACCCGGGCAGACGATGAAAGCGGCGCCCGTCGCCCTTTCGCGGGGCGGCAGGTGCACGGCAATCGTCGGAGCGCTGACGTTGCCCACACTGCCCGCGGCGTCGACGATCTCCGGACCGGAGTTCCCGGATGCGTTGGGTGGCGTTCCCTCCCACAAGGGCAGGGTCAACGGTTCAGCCCCGAACGTGAGGGCCGTGGCCAGCGCGAGGATTCCAAACCAGCGGCCGTTTTGCAGCGGCTGGTGGGAGAAAACAGCGGGAGGCGGATGCACGGCTGAGAACGAGACAGCGACCGAGGCCCCGGACAATCAGCCCGCGCTTGTATTTTTGTGAGACAAGTAGCCGAGCGTTTCTCCGGGGATGAATTGTGGCACCAGCAGCTGGCAACGGGCTGGCGCGCTCCCGCCCTGCGCCAGGGTGACCACCGTGCGGGAAAGCCGCCGGGCGAATCGTGCCGGCTGAATCTCGTATTGGGTGAGCGGCGGCACGATGTATCCGAGATAGGGTTCGCGATCGCGCGAGATGACCGAGATATCCTCCGGGACGCGAATTCCGGCGCGGTGCAGGACCGACAGCACGGTTATGACGTAAGGAGCGCCCGCGATCAGCAGCGCCGTTGGGCGCCTTCCCGCCAGCAGACGAACGAGACGACGTTGGAGACATGAAGCCGTGCCGTCATGCTCGACCACCCGAATCTCGGCGTCCTTGGTTTTTTCCACGACTTCCCGGACGCCCCCGATCATTTTACCTTCCCCGGCCATGCCGAGTGCCGGAACGATCAACGCAATCGCCCGGTGCCCTCGACTGAGAAATTGCCGCGCCGCGTGCTGGCCCAGCGAAAAAAAGTCGGCCTCGATCGCCGGAAGGATGACGCCCGTGTGACACGAGCCGACCAACAAACACGGCAGCCCGCGGGACATGTACCACTTTTGAATCGCGGCGGATACGCTGAACAGCACCGAGGCGACCGGATTTCGATATCGCATGAGGCGTTCGAGGGCGCTCTCAGGCCGCCGCGCCAACCATGAACGGCCGGCATGAACCTCGAAGTCGAAACCGGCCTTTGTTAGCTGCTGCCGCAGATCGGCCATGAGGGTCATCGGGGTGCCGCCCATCAGGTCGACCGGAGCCCCGGTGATCAGCACCACCGGTCCCCTTCGATTCGAATCCGGCCGAATGGCCCGGACCTTCACGATTTCGCGCGAATGCCCCCGGGCGGATCGCAGCCGGCGTTCCCGGGTGAGTGTCACCAACGCGGCCCGGAGCGTCGTGCGGCTGACCTGCAAGCGCCGGCAGAGGTCATGTTCGCCGGGCAGGTAACGCGTCCACTGGCCGCAGCGGATGCCCTCGCGCAGAATTTCCTCCACCTGATGGACCAGGGTCAGCCGTTTCGGAATCGTCTGCATCGGATCGTGTGTATCATAAAAATACAAGTCCGCCGGGGTTGTTGCGCGAAGTCAACGGCCCCAGCCTGCGATCCGCCGCTCCTCCTCCCCCTCCCAACGTGTCTCGCTTCCTCGTGCCGTCATTTCAGTTCTGCTCCGCTTGGTCCGCCGCGGGGCGGCGTGCGGCGGTTTGTCCGCCGCCGTGGGTGCGGGCGGCGCTGCTGGTCGTGGCTGTTTTGGTGCGATCCGCGGCGGCGGAACCGGCCACCGGCGCGATCGTTGGCCGCGTCGTGAATCTGGCCAGCGGCAACGGGCTCAACCGCGCCCGGGTCGCGGTGCAGGGCACCCCACTCGAGACCGTGACCGACGAGGTCGGCGAGTTCCGGCTCCCGAGTGTGCCCGTGGGCGACGTGCACGTGACCGTGGCCTTTCTCGGCATGGAGCCCGAGACGGGCGCAACCCGTGTGCTGGCAGACCAGGAGGTGCGCCGCAATTTTTCGCTGATGCTGGCCGGGCAGGCGACGTCCGGAAACAAGATCGTGCAGCTGGGCGTCTACACGGTCGCGGAGCGTGAGCTGAGCGGACAGGCGATCGCCCTGCAGGAGCGGCGCAGCGCGCCCAATATCAAGAACGTGATCTCCCTCGAGGAGTTCGGCGATATGGGCGAGGGCAACGTCGGCGAGTTCCTCAAGTTCGTCCCGGGCGTCAGCATGTCCTACAACCCGCAGACGCCGCAATCGGCCGGCATTCGCGGCATGCCGGCGACCGGCACCATCGTCATGGCCAACGGCTCCGAGATGGCCTCCTCCCAGGATGGCACGCGCACCTTCGACCTTGGCCTGAGCGCGAGCGGCAATGTCGACCGCGTCGAGGTTTCCAAGGTGCCAACGCCCGAGATGCCGGCCAACGCGATCGGGGGCACGATCAACATCATCAGCAAGACCGGCTTCAGCCGCTCCAAACCGCTCCTGTCCTATAATGCGTTTCTCACCAACAACGCGCTCAACGGTCCCGGCGACATCAATCCGAGCCTGCGCCGGCAGGAAGGGCCCGATCCGAAGACCAGCGTCCCGTACTCCCAGCCCGCGTTCAACCTCTCCTACATCCATCCGCTCAACCGCCAGCTCGCGTTCACCGCCGCCCTCTCGCGGGCACCGCGGTATTCAGACTTTCAATACCTATTTTCTGTCTGGGATCGCGTGCGGGGCCTGGAAACGCAGAACCGACCGGGAACACTGATCCTCACCGAGCAACGCGACCTCGCGGCCATCTCGGTCGATTGGAAACCGGCTGACCGGCACCTCGTTCAGGCGGGGTTCCAGGGATCCAACCAGACCGTCTCCACGCGGCAGTTCCATCTGACCTCCTCCGTCGGCGCCAACGCGACCGGCGGCCCGACCTTCAGCCAGGGCTCGCCCGCCGCCGTGGGCAATATCAGCCAGGTCTTCAACACGTGGACAGGCCAGTACAAGACCCTGCGCCATACGACGCTGAACTATCGCTTCGAGGGCACAAAATGGAAGGTCGACGCCAATGCCGCCTATTCCCTTGGCGGGCTGCGCCGCAAGGATACCGAGGACGGTTTTTTCAACAACATCACCACCAGCCTCACCGGCCTCGTGGTTCGATACGAGGGGATCGACGCGATCGGCCAGCAGCGCTCCGCCGTGATCAGCGCGACCAACGCCGCCGGCCGCTCAGTCGATATTTTTGACGGTAACAACTACGCTGTCACCGCCGTTTCCGCCAGCCCACTGCGGGTCGAAGACGAGGTCGTGCGGGCCGGATTCAACGCGCGCCGCGATCTCAGTTTGTCGTTTCCCGCGTCGTTCAAATTCGGCGGCGTCGTCAACCGGCAGACCAAGGACAGCCGCGGTGGCGCCTTCGGCATGGTGTTCAGTCCGCCGGGCGGGGCCGCCGCCCAAGTGGCCCGAAATTACGATCTGATCGCCGACGGATATTCGGCGCGGACGCATTTCACCGATGCCGCGGGCCAGGTCGTCAACGTGAAGTGGCTCAGCCCCTACAAACTGCACCGGCTTGCTCTGGCGCAACCGGAATATTTCGTCCTCGGCGTCGCCCAGCAGGCGGCGCAATACACGAGCCAGGTCAACACGTCGAAGCGTCTCGAG
This sequence comes from Opitutus sp. GAS368, assembly GCA_945903465.1. Classification (GTDB taxonomy): domain Bacteria; phylum Verrucomicrobiota; class Verrucomicrobiia; order Opitutales; family Opitutaceae; genus ER46. The sequence continues at coordinate 3,260 of CAMDOF010000122.1, read as the reverse complement.
GAGACGATTCCCGCAGCGTATGTTCGCGGCGATGTCCGGCTTTTTCAGAACCGCCTGTGGCTGGTGGGCGGTGTGCGCTTCGAGCAGACGCGCGACGCGGGGCTCGGCCCGCTCAACGACATCGGCGCGATTTACCAACGCGATCCCGGCGGGGCGTTTCGCCGCGATGCCGCCGGTCGTCTCATCCCGATCACGAACGACGCGCTGGCCCGGGCCCGCCTGCAGCTGACCGAGCGCGGCTCGCGGGCGAAGCGCGTCGACGACGGCATGTTTCCGAGCTTCAACTCGAGCTTCGAACTCACGCCCCACCTCCTCGTGCGCGCGGCGTATGCGAAAACCATCGGGCGCCCGACCCTGAGCGAGATCATCCCGGGCATCACCGTCACTGACCCCGATTCGCCGGCCGCCACTCGCACCATCACCGCGATCAACGCGGGCCTCCGCCCGTGGACCGCGAATAATTACGATCTCACCATCGAGCTCTATGAACAAAAAGGGGTGACCGCGTCGGTGAGCCTCTTCCGGAAGGACCTCTCGAATTTCTTCGGCACGGTGCGCACGCCGGCCACGCCGGCCCTGCTCACCGAGTTCGGGTTGACCGACGATTACCTCGCCTACGACGTCCTCACCAAACGTAACTTCGGGCACGCGACGATTGACGGGGTCGAGGTGGGTTACCGCCAGTCGCTCGCGGCGTTCCTGCCGAGCTGGGGCCGGGGCCTGCAGGCCTACGCCAACGTGACGAACCTCGCGCTGGGCGGCCAGAACGCCGACGACTTCGCCAATTTCTCGCCCCGGGACATCAGCTGGGGCCTGAGCCTGGCGCGGCCCCGTTTCATTACGAAAATCAACGTGATCCAGTCCAAGTGGATCCGGGGCAGTCCAGTGGCCGCGAGCGCCACCGTACCGGCGGGCAGCTACACCTACACGGCACCCCAGACGCGCGTCGATCTCTCCGCCGAATACCGTTTCACAAAACGGCTTTCGGTCTACGGCAGCATCCGCAACCTCACCCATTCCGTGAAGCGGACCGGCACCCGCGGCCCGGGCGTCCCAGCGTATGCCCAGTTGGATTACTTTCAATATACCGGATCGTTGTTCACCCTTGGCGTGAAGGGTGACTATTGATTCCATCCGATAATTTTTCCATGAACCCCCGCCCCCGCATCCGTCTCGTCGGTCTCGTTTTCGCCCTGTTGTCCGGTGTGATCGCCACGCCTGCCGCCGACCGGGCGCCCGTGGAGCACGGTGTCGTGCAATATAAAATCCTCCTCGATACCGTGACCAAGGGCTACGACGGCAACTATTGCTGGGTGCACCCGCGGGCCGGGATCGTTCCACGCGGGGAAAACCGTCCGCCCGCCGTCGTGCTCACGATGCAGAAACTCTGGCTTAAGGGGAGCGACGTGTTTTTCGCCCTCACCGAAATGCGCAGCAATGATCTCGGGAGGGGCTGGATGGGCCCCTATGAGCATACCGACACGCTCGGGCGCCGCGATGAACCGGGCGGCGCGATCGTGGCCGCGAGCGACTTCTGGCCGAAGTGGCACGCGAAGAGCGGCAAGCTCCTTGGCATCGGCCATACCGTCCGCTATACCAACAATCGCGTCGACGGGAACGCCTCGCGGCAGACCGTCTATTCGGTCTACGATCCGGCCCGGCGCGAGTGGACCGCCTGGAAGGCACTCGTGCTGCCGGATGACGCCAGCAGTTTCAATTCCGGGGCCGGCTCCGTGCAACGCGTGGATCTTCCGGACGGCGACATTCTGCTCCCAGTGTATGGCAAGCGGAAAGGCGAGGCCGACTATCGCTCGCGCATTCTCCGCTGCCGCTTTGACGGCACGACGCTGAGCCTGGTTGAGGCGGGTAATGAACTGAGCGTGAAGGGAGGCCGGGGTCTGGGTGAACCGTCGCTCGCGCGCTTTGGCGGGAAATATTATTTTGCGCTGCGCAACGATCTCGCCGGCTACGTCGCCACCAGTACCGACGGACTGCATTTCGATGCGCCCCGACTTTGGCGTTGGGACGACGGCACGGACCTCGGCAACTACAACACGCAGCAGCACTGGGTCACGCACCGCGACGGCCTCTTCCTCGTCTACACCCGGCGTGGCGCGAGCAACGATCACGTGATCCGCCACCGGGCGCCGTTGTTCATCGGGCAGGTTGACGTGGAAAAACTCGCGGTGCGGCGCTCGACGGAGCGCATCCTCGTGCCCGACCGCGGCGCCCGCCTGGGCAATTTCGGCGTGACCGAGGTGAGCCCCGATGAAACGTGGGTGACGGTCGCGGAGTGGATGCAGACCTTCAGTCCGCAGCTGATCATCCCGGTCGACAATCCCCGCGGCGCCGACAACAGCGTGTACGCCGCCCGCATCCAGTGGGAAAAGCCCAACGATTTTCTCGCCTGGTGATCACGTGCGCCGCCCCGCTCACGGCGTGACGGGGCGATCGTCTCACCCCTCCAACCAGACGTCCTTGGAGTCGGGGTGCTCTGCGTCGGGTTATTCCCCGAAGACGGCTGCCGTTTTTTATCAATGATGGCGGCAGCGATTCATTAGCCCCGCCGTCGGCGCGCTCGGCGGCGTCGTATTGCCGTTTTTTATCAATGATGGCGGCAGCGATTCATTAACCCCCGGCCAAGCGTGGTGTAAAAATGGATACGTTCTTTCTGAAGCCAGCCCACGGCGGGTCCAGGCTGAGGTCGTGCGGGCCGGAGGCAACGCGCGCCGCGACCTGATCCTGTCGTTTCCCGTGTCGTTCAAATTCGGCGGCGTCGTCATCCGGCAGACCAAGGACCGCCGCGGTGGCGCCTTCGACCGGACTGTTCAGTCCTTTGCCCGCAGCCGGTGAGACTTAGAAAATCAAGGCCGCTGGCATCAATTCTTGGAGAGTTTGTGTTCCTAAAAAGTCGAATAGGGAGCCATAAACGCCTGCAAGCGGCTAAGCCGACGGACTCCGCGGAAACGAGATGTGTCGGCTCGCACGAACTGCGGGTGGCAGCGAAGATCTTTAAGTCCGACGGTCTGCTAAGAAACAGCTTCTGTAAGTCGTTGGTGGGAAAAGAAAGCTGTTTCTTCCAGTCCGGGCCAAAACTTGTTTTGGTGGGGAGTCTCCCATGCAGCAGGGGCGACAAGAGTGTCGCCCATCCGACGGACCGGCGACACTCCTGTCGCCGATGGTGGCCACGAAGGCGTGCTTCGCTCCCCCACCACCCACCCTCTCGCGCTCGGCACCGGACCGCATCGCCCCAGCACATA
>CAMDOF010000121.1 GCA_945903465.1 Opitutus sp. GAS368 | reverse complement strand
CCGACCACGAAGCCGGCGGTCAGCGTCTCGCCCGCGCCGATTTGTTTCAGCACGGAGACGTTGACGAGGCGCGGTGTCGTCGTGGTAAACGCCCCGCTGGCCGTCGCGTCGTAAAGCTCGGCGATGACGGTGCCAGTCGCCCCGCCGACGCCGCTCACCTGCACCGTGTAGTTGGCGGCGGCTTGCGCCGCGTTGTCGACGGCCGCGTCGCGCGACGTGACACCGGTATAGGGGAACGCGCCTACCTGCGCGAAGGCGTTGCTCAGCGCCGCCGTGCCGCCCCAATTATCGTTGGCGGAGACGACGGTCTGCCCTGAAAACATTTCGAGCTTCGGATCAGCCAGCGGGCCGCCGACCCCGAACGGGGAGAGTGAAGGGCCGGCCGCGGGCACGAGCAGCGGTTTGGCTCCGCTCGTGCCCGCGCCGCCGAGCACCGTGCCGAGCGTGAACAGCGGATCGGCGGCGGTCACGCTGGTGAGGATGGAAAGATTGATGAGGCGGCCGGGATTCGTTGGCGTGCCGGCGGGCACGACGCTGAGCCGTGCGGGAAAACTCGTGAGCGTGCCCGTGGCGTCAGTCACGACGACATCGTAGGCCGCAGCATTCGCAGCGGAAACGTTCGCGAGAGACAGAGCGTTAGCCGTGGCCCCGGGAATCGCGACCCCGTCTTTGCGCCATTGACAGGTGAGCGTGCCACTGCCGGTGGCCGTAACACTGATGGTCGCGGTGCCGCCGGCGGCAACGGTCTGTGCATGCGGCGGAGCCAGCAGATAAACGCGCGGCCCGGTGAGCGCGAAACTGGCCGAAGCGCCGGCTGCAAGTGCGGAGGCGCGGGGCAGTGCGAGGGCGGAATATCGAGTTTTCCAGCGAGGGCGCTACCCCAGCCAACGACGGTGCCGTCAACTTTCAGTGCGAGTGAATGAAAGTTACCGACCGCTATCGCAACAACGTCTCTCAATCCCGCGGGCACGGTGCTTTGCATATTCGCGTTGTTTCCCCAAGCGACCACCGTGCCGTCAGATTTGAGCGCGAGCGCATGGGTAGCTCCTCCATTGCTCGCGACCGCCGTCACACCGCTGAGACCAGTGGGAAACGCCCCATTCGTGGGATTACGACCCCAATGTACAACAGTGCCATCGGACTTAAGCCCAACGCTCAGAAGGCTGCCGGCAGCGATGGCCACGACATTGGTGAGAGTTGTCGGGACGGTAATTTGCCCACTGCCGTTACTCCCCCAGCCGCTGACCGTGCCGTCGTTTTTCAACGCCAAGGCGTGATAAATCCCCACCGAGTGCCCGCCGTCAACACCGTGCTCGAGGGCGCTGAAGCCGTGCGCCGCGCCAACACGTCGTCCGTGAAGTTGTCTGTGGATATTTTTCACATGCTGCGCAACGGCGAGTCGCCGGACGACATCGTGAAAGTCGGTCCGCTCATCCGCCACGCGCCTATTGCCGAAAACAGGGATCGCGCCGCCCCCGGGGTGAATCGCGAAAACCTGCGGCCCTTTCTGCGCGCCCTCCGGCGCACCGGCGACAACGAGCGGCTCGCACTGGAACCTACGTGGACGGATCTCGGTTCGCAACTCGCGCCCGCCCTTGCGGAGCTCAGGCGTCAGCTCGCGGATTCCGGGTATTGACGCGTGAGACCAATCTTTTGTCTGGATCGCGCAACGCTCGTGCCCTCTCTCAGCGGGCGAAAAATGGCGGAGAGGGAGGGATTTCAACACGAACTACTTAACAGACGTTGGGACCACATGAACCAGGGGACCGCAGACTCGAAAACGACTATCCTCCCTTTTTGGAATCAGACGACGACGGTAATTCGGGAAGTCGGCGCAATCACGTTTGCGGCGGCGGGGCGCGCGTTCTTCCCAAGCGCGGCGCAGAAACTCGGCGATGAGCCTCAGAACTGGTTCCGCGGTGCCCTCGGCGATCTACTCCACCTCGAAAAACCACACCGGAGGGCCGAGCCCACCACCACCCATTCATGGCGGGCAGCGCGAAGCGAGCACCGCTCTCCAGTCGTCAGAAATTGAAACCGACTCCGAGTTTGTAGTCGCGATCAAGCAAGCGGCTCGTCCGCACGAGTCCGTTCACGCCGTAGGAAAACTGTTCTTTTTCCCGGGTCAGGTTGCGCACTGAGCCCGTGATGGAATAACGGCTGCTGATCCGGTAGCGGAGCTGCCCATCGTATTGGCCACGGGGATTGCGATAGATGTCGTTCAGCACATTGGAACCGAGCGAGTAGATTTGCCGGTCGGCGTACGACCACGCGACGCGGGCCGAGAAATTGTATTTCTCATAGAAGAATGTGATGTTCGCGATTTTTCCGGGCTGCCGGAAGAACGGCAGGTCTTCGCCGGGCCGTGTCGGCACAACTTCCTCCGAGGTGATCCGCGTGAAGTTGGCGTCGAGACCGAAACCGTCGAAGGGTGACGGGAGAAATTTGAACGGCTGGTAGAGGTTTAGTTCGAGGCCGGAAATCCGCCCACTCGTCGCATTACGTTTGCTCGTGAGACTCAAGGAGTCGAGCGAGACGCCGCTGTAGACCACGTTTCGCTGGGTTTCCGAATAGGTGTAAATCGGATTGCCGACTTCCTTGCGGAAGGCCGCCACCGAGAGAATGCCGCTGCCCTTGAGATACCACTCAAGCGACAAGTCGTAGTTGCGTGCCTCGTAGGGCTTGAGCGCGGGATTGCCGACGTTGACGGTGCCCGTGAACGGGAACGCGGGATTTAGCGTGGCGGCCCCGAGTGGATCGTAGCGGAAGATGGCGAGCGGGCGCGCGTCTTCGTAGGCGGCGCGGCCGATGGTCTCGGTAATCGCCGCGCGCAGCAGGAGCCGATCCGTGAAGCGATAAACGCCTTGAAGATTCGGGAAGAACTTGTCGTAGCGGATCACGCCTGACTTGGGAAAGCGACCGAGGAGTGTGGTGCCGGCCGAGCGTGCCTCGACCGCGCGGATCGTGGCGTCGGTTTGTTCCCAGCGGAGTCCGCCCAAGAGGGTGAGCGCACCGAACTTCACGTTGCCCATCGCATAGCCGGCATAGATGAATTCTTTGATTTTGTAGTCATCTTCGATCGAGTTGGTGTTCGAGTCGATGGGGTCTAAAACGGTGAGTGCCGGGTTGTTTGCAATATACGCCAACGTTTTGGGCGCGTTGAGCAGGAACCCGCTGGAATAGCGACCGTCGTAGACGGACACCGCAGGATCGACGCCGATGGCGCCGAGGTTCCAGTTTCCGACCGGGACCAGGCGCTGAGACTCAAGATCGACGGCGCGATCCCGGGCGAGATACTTGAATCCGGTCTTGAGAAAACTGGGCCGACCGAGGAGCCCGCGGGCGTCCCAGCGTACGTCAATCTTCGCCGTCATCGTGTTTTCATCGACGACTCCGCTGTCGTCGCGGGTGCGGCGCAGCGTGTATTTGGAGGGCAGATCGATCGCGGGATCAACCTCCCAACGGGTGAAATCAAAGCTCCCGATATCGAAGTTGACCGGTCCCGTTCCGCCGGTGGCGTTGCGGAAGGCCAGCACGCGATTGTAGGGAGTTTTCTCCTTGGCCGCGGAGTAAGTGGCCATCGGCTCGATCGTGAAATCCCCGATGATTTTCTTGATCCCGCCCGCGACGCTGAACAGGTCTTGCGTCTTCAAGCTGTCGAAGTCGCGGCGTTCGGTGCGCACCCCGGCTCCCGCAAACGTGCCCGCGGTGGCCGAGGTCAGCGTCGTGCGGGCCGCGGAGTTATCCACCGAGTGAATCACCTCGACCGTTTGCTCCTGGCGTGAGGTGCGGCTGAACGTCGGCCGGAGAAAAAACTGCGTGTCCTGGTCAGGTCGAAATTCGAGGGAAATATTTCCCCCGCTGCGGGCGTTGCTGCCCGACTCGGGTTTGATTTCGAAGCCGCTGGGCAGGTAAACATTGACGCCATTGATCGCGCGCAAGTTCCAGCCGGAGGACTGCACCCAGTTATTGGCGTAGCGGCGCTTTTCGTAGCTGGCCCCGGCGGCAAGGCCCCATTTGTTGCCTGGACCAAACGTATCCGAAAAAGACAGCCGCGCCTCCACATCGTTTTTCGAACTCGTCTCGTTGTGATTGCCCGCCAGCGAGCCGGAGATTTGGCGTCCCTTGCGGTCGAAGGGACTGGCCGTCTTCAAATTCAACGTGCCACCGAGCGCGTTGGCGTCCATGTCGGGCGTCGCACTCTTGATCACTTCGATCTGCGCGATCTGACCCGTGCCGAGCGCATCCAACGGCACGGCGCGGCCCAGCCGTGAGCCACCGGGCGCCGCCATGGTCGCACCGTCGAGGAGGACTTGGTTGAGGTTGGGTTCGACGCCGCGAATACTGACGTAGCGCCCTTCGCCCTGCTCGAGCGAGAGATTGACGCCCGGGGCGCGGCCAATGGCCTCGGCAATATTGCGGTCGGGAAGATTGCCGATCGAGTCGGCGGAGATGATGTCCATCACGTTGTCCGACGTGCGTTTTTGTTGCAGCGCTTTTGAGCGGCCTTCGCGGTAACCCTCTACCGTGAAAGATCCGAGTTTCACCACTTCGCTGCCGAACGCCAAGTCGGCCGTCGCGCTGCCGTTCGCACCCACCGTGACGCTCGCGGAGACCGGATTGTAGCCGAAATAATCGCCGGAAATTTTGTAGGAGCCCGCCGGCACATTGGGGATCGAGAAATGGCCTTCGCGATCCGTGATCGCACTAAAATCGGTGCCGCTTACCGACACCGTCACCCCCGCCAGGTAGTTGCGAGAATTGGAGTCGATAGCCCGTCCGACAACGTCACCCGCGCGTGCGCTGGACAGGATCGATGCCAACAAGGTGAACACGGCGACGAGCAAAAGTCGGCCGTGGTGAAAGCGAGTCAGGATATTTGGGGTCATGGCGGAGGTGTCGGGGTGGTTAAATAAAATGCGGCCGGAAAAAATCGGCAGCTTACGGGGTGAAATTCACGCCGTTAGCAACGTGCGTGGTCGGGTTGGCTCAAGGCAGAATTGAAATAGCGTCTTGTCAATTTTGAAACAGATTCCCGCGGGTGGCTTTGATTCTTCATCGATCGATTTCGTCCGTCCAGGCGAGCCATCGATTTTGATTATTAGATGAAATCGGGAATCACGGCGCCGGAAGTTTATCCCACACGCGGACCCACGTTTCGGTCCCGCCAAAGCCGCCTGGTTTCACCGCCAGCAGTCGGTCCCCATCGCGACCGACTCCATAGGCGAGGCCCCCCCCGGGCTCAATTTCGGCTAGCAGATCGAGGGCAGGGATTTCCAGCATCCGGCAAATCGCAAAAGCACTTTCGCCGCCCGTCACGAAAATACGTCGCACCTTCGCTTGGGCGATGATTTGCGCGGTCGCTTCGGCGATCGCATGCAAATCGACATCACGAGCGGTGCGCGTGGCTCCGACCAGGAGCGACAGCGACCAGGAGCGACAGCGAACCGGAGCGCCCCAGCGCATCAACCGCAGCACGCACGGTACCCGCGATATTATCGATCCGGAGTTCGCAAACGGGCACGCCGCGTTGGCGGTGGAGTTCCTCGGCTTGCGCGCGGTTCAACGCATGCGCACTCCCGCAAACCAGCAGGATCGGGCCCCTCGGAAAAGTGCTGATCACGTCGGTCTGCGGCACTGCGCGGCGCGAGCTTCGGTCCGCCACCGCACGCGCGAGAGCGCCCGGGCCCACTGGCACCCAGTCCGGACCGCCCTTGTTCATTTGGACCACACTGGTAGCGAGGTCCGCTGCGGTGGCGGTGTCTGGAATCACGATTCGTTCGCCGCCGAGCGCGCCGACGAAAGCGCGGAGTTCGCTCTGGCGCACCGGACTCATCGGATCGCGGGCGAACTCTGTCTCGGCCACCGGCCCACCGCGGACAAGCCGACGGCCATCGCGCACGGTGCGACCGACCGCGGGATTGGCCGGCGTGAAAAAATCGTGAGTCCGGAATGGCCGCCGCGACTGCCTCCAATTCCGCGGCGACCGGGCCGCGGAGCGTCGAATCGATTTTCTTGTAGACCAAGCGGGCGCCTTGGGCGCGTCCGTAAGCGACGGCCCGTCCGACCGTGGCCGACGCGACCTCGGCCGACGCATGGCGCGTCTCGGTGGTCACACCGCTGACTTCATCGGGGTCGCACGACGTCCAATCGGAGGTGGAAAGCACGACCCGCCCGCGCCGTCCCGCCTGGTGAAAAGCCGCGGCCGCATCGAGGGCACCGCTCAAATCGTCGGCGAGAAAATGATCGCTCATCGTTCGACAAATTGCGGCGCAGAGAGGCTGGCGCCGCGCAGGCGCACGACGAGCCGCACCGTCCGACCCGCGAGCGCGGACACATCCTGGCCGCGCGCGAGCCACTCGACGGGGTGTGCGACGGCGTTCACGTTGACATAAACACACTCGTCGACCGAAAAACCCGGCACCGCGTTGCCCTGCTCGTCGATCAAGCCGACCTGCGCAAAACCGGGCGCGCCGGTGTCGACGTTCAAGACCAGCCGTTTCCCCGTGAACGTCAGCGGACGAGTGAGGAGCGTGATCGTGCGATCATACGGTGCGTCGGCCGAGATGAAGCCGTCGAGGCGCTGCGCAGTTCGATCCACGCCATTGCCGGAGGGCTTTTTCTCGCGGGGCGAATGGTATTCTTCCTGCCCATAAAAATCCTGCCAGATTTCGTCGCCGCGCCGCACCAGTCCCTCGGCCGGATAGATCTGATGCAACTCCCGGCCTTGGTCGCGGCCCAGCGGAATATAGGCCGGTCGTGGAAACCGCTTCCACGTGACACCGTCGCGGCTCACGGCGACGTGCGCCTCCATCGTGCCGGAGCCGAGGCCGCGCGCCGGATTGAACAAGGTCGCCCGCGTGCGAGGTTCGGGATCCTCGTAACCGAAATACATCGCGGGAAACGCGACGGAGGTGTCCGGTGCCCACGGATACTTCGTGGCCTTCGGCACATAGACGCCGCTCCCCGGGGGATCGATCGCGAAATCCGGCGTAAATGCCGTCGTTAGCTCGATGCCCACATCGCCCGGTGTGAGTGGGCCGTTGTCGAGCCACCAGGGTTGCGGTGCGCGCAGGGGACGAGTCCTCGCGATTTCCCACAACTGCGCCTGAGTCAGCGGCGTGATTGGCCGCGGCCGGTGAATGTCCGTCGTCTCAGAAATCACCAATTCCCGCTGGGTGCCACCGCTCGCGAGCCGAGGAAAGCCCGTGCGATGGTAGCCCGCATACAGTCCGCGTTGATCGTCGTAGAAGAAACTCGATGGTGAACCGAGGCGGAACGACGGCACCGCCGTGCGTTGCCGCGTCCATTTCCATCCGTCGGGCGCTGGCCCTCGGTGGGAATTACGATCGGCGGGAAGGGCTCAGTCGACAGCGCATTTCCCTAACGGCCCGTGCCGAGCCGACCCCCAGTCCGAGCACGAGCGGAGCGTCGATGCCGTCCGTCGTAGCCATCACGTGACTAGGGTATAGCCAGACCGGTTCATCAAACGTCCACTGCGCAATCGTCGCAAACTCCGGCGACGGTTGCGCCTGCGCTGGCCACGCCAGCATCACCGCCAACACGGAGGCGCTATAAGCAAGCAGATCTCTCACGCGAGCGTTCATCGGGAAACAAACTGCAACGCGTAGAGGCTCGTGCCCCGCAGGCGTGCGACGAGCGTCACGGTGCGGCCGGCGAGCGCAGACAGGTCTTTGGTTTTCTTGCCCTCTTTCGTGAGCCACTGCACCTCGTAGTCAATTTCGTCGCCGTTCACGTAGACGCACTCGTCGACGGAAAAACCTGGAATCGGCGCGCCCTGCTCATCGACGAAACCAAACTGCGCGTAGCCGGCGGCGTCGGTATCGACGTTCAGCACAAGTCGGTTGCCGGTGAAACGCAGCGGCTTCGTCGTGAACGCGCCGCCCGTGTAGGGCGTCTCGAGTGAAACGAAACCGTCCACGCGTTGCACGAGGCGGTGGATGGCATCGGGCATGCGATCTTTCTTGGTATGGGAGTCGTGGTAGGACGAGCGCGTGTAGGAATATTGCCACAGCTGCGCGCCGCGGCGCACGAAACCGTAGCCAACATAGGATCGGCGCACCGGATAACCGTCGACGTCGCCGATGCCGACGTAGGCGGGACGCGGGTGCCGGCTCCACGCGAGGCCGTCGCGGCTGACAGCGAGTTGGGTCTCGAGGAGGCCGGAGCCGCGCTCCTCCGCCGGTTCGCCCAGCACTTGCCGCTGGGGCGGACCTTCGCGCGGGTAGTGGAAGAAAAAGAGCGGAAACGCCACGTAGGCGTCGTCGGCCCAAGGATATTTTTGCGCGCGCGTATTGTAGATGTCGGTGCCGACCGGATCGATCTTCGGATCGGGCTCAAATGCGATGGGATACTCGAGCCCGAAACCGCCGGGAGCGAGCGGTCCATTGTCGAGCCACCACGGGTCGAGTTGATTCACGTGGGTCAGCACGCCACGCGCAGTCGTGGCTCGAGTCACTTCGGGCGTGGCCGGCTTGAACGGCCACGGCGCGAGCAAGTCTTCAACCTCCGTGAGGAGCGATTTGCGGTTCGTGCTGCCGCCGGCCATACGGTAGTAGTCGGTGCGGTTGTGAATCACGTAGCGCCGCCGCTGGTCGTCGTAGAACACGTTCACCGCCGAACCGGCCCAGAACGGGAGCGAGGCCGATTCGTGGCGTCGCCAGGTGAATCCGTCCGGAGACGTGTAGACAAAAATTCCGCCGCGGCGGCGTAGGCCGGTGACGATCTTCCAGCGCTCTTCGGGCGGTCCGTTGCGGTCGATGAACACGGTGCCCACCGACGCCGAATCGGTGATGACGACGTTGCGCTGGCCGTGAAACTCACCGCGGCCGAGATCGGGGGCGGTGAAGGTCACGCCGTCTTTCGATACGAGGACGGCAAGGCTGCTTTCCGGGCCTTGGAGGTAGAGACGGATGTCTTGCGGACCCGCATCGACGATGGAAATCCAACCGCTGCCTTCGACCACGCGCTCGGCCATCAGCGCGGGGTGCGGCGTAAAGGTGACGTTTTCGCGCGATGCAATCAGCGCATCGTCGAGGAAGAGATGTCGCCGCGAGCCGAGCTCAAGCACGGCGGCCTTTGCCTGCGCCCCGAACAGGAGCGGTAGGCCCGCGAGCGGTGGCGGTCGCTGCTCCCGTTGCATCCGTGAAAAACTCGCGGGGGGTGAAAAGTCGGCGGTGTAGACTGCGTGGTCACTGATGCGGAGTTCGTCGATGGCGCCAGGGAATGGACGGGCCCAGCGACCGTCGCGGCCAATTGACAGGAAGGCTTCATCACCGTGCGGCCGCGCGGCCAGTTTTACCGCAGATTTGGCGCGTAGTTTCCCATTCGCAAACAGTCGCAACTCCGCAGTCTCACCGGTGTGCACCAACGCCACGTGGATCCACTCGTCAGGCGGAAGTTTTTCGGTGCTCAACGCAAGTGTCACGGTTGCGCTTTGGGTCAGCGCGAAGGCGTTTTGCGCTGGCAGCACACTGAAGCGGGTCACGTTTTCATTCTCGCCGCGTGGGCCTGCACCGATTTCGAAAATCGTGCCTTCGCCTTGCGCGGAAGGATCGAGACGCAGCCAGCACTCAATCGTCCAATCACCGGCGCCAAGGTTCAGCTTGGAGTCGGTCGCATTCGCAAACGGCGCTCGCCGTAAATGCGCGTCGCCCGTGGTGGTCAGCGCTGCGAAGTGCGCGTTCTCCCACGTCAACGGCGGCTGAGTCCGTCCCGGCTGCAGTGGGGGTGGGCGCAGGCCGAAGGTCACCGCATTTCCTCCACTATCCGCGTCGGAGGCGGCGCCCGAGCCGCGATACTGGATGGCCAGCGGCAGCGGAGTGATCGGGCGCAAGGCGCGACCGAATTTTCCGGGCACGAGTTCGGCTCCGCGGCCGAGAATCAGAAAATGGCTCGCGGGACCCGCATCAGCGAGGACGGAACTGGGGTAGACGCCGACTTGCTCGTCAAAGAGCCAGAGCGCAACGGTGTCGGCACGGGTAGCGACTGTGAGGGCGGCGGTCAGGAGGAGGTAGGGTAACGCAGGCATGATTTTCGTTTGGGATGGCGCGGGCTATTTTTCGACCTTCGCCATAACCGCGGCGAGTTTCAGCGCCTGCACGAGGCTGCGCGGATCACCGGTGCCCTTGCCGGCGTTGGTGAAATCAGTGCCGTGTTCGACGGACGTGCGGATGATCGGCAGCCCGAGGGTGACGTTCACGCCCTGCCAGATGCCGAGCATCTTGGCGGCGACGTGGCCTTGGTCGTGATACATGGCGATGGCGCAGTCGAACTCGCCCTGAAGCGTGCGGAAAAAAACGGTGTCGCCGGCAAAAGGTCCGCTCACGTGAAAGCCGCGTTGGTTGGCCTCCTTGATGGCGGGAGCGATGAACTCGATTTCCTCGGTCCCGAAAAGTCCGCCCTCGCCCGCGTGCGGATTCAGGCCGGCCACGGCGATGTGCGGTCGCTCGATCCCCAGGCGGCGCACACCGTCGTGGGCCAGCTGCACGACTTGCAAAATCCGCTCCGGTCGTGCCCGCGCAATCGCGGTGGCGAGCGAGACGTGGGTGCTGACGTGGCAGACTCGGAGTTTGCCGGCGACCAGCATCATTGTGACCTTGGGTTTGCCACAGAGATCGGCCAGCAGCTCCGTGTGGCCGTCGTAGAGGTAACCGGCGGCATGCAGCGCCGCCTTGTTGATCGCGGACGTGACGACAGCATGGGCCTCTCCGGCGAGCGTGAGTTCGACGGCGCGTTTGATGGACTCGTAGGCGGCACGCCCCGTCGTCGCGCTGATCTGGCCACGCACGAGTTGGGCGGCGTCGAGGTTGGCGAGATCAATGACGTCGATGGTCGCGGCGTCATCGGACACATCGGCCGGGCGGGCAATCACACGGAGGGTCGCCGCCACTCCCGTGATGGCCCGAGCGGCACGCAGCGTGGCGGCGTCGCCGACGACGAGCGGCCGGCAAACGGCGCGGACCTCGGGATCAAGCAACGCTTTCGTGATCAACTCGGGGCCGCTGCCGGCGGCGTCGCCCAAGGTGACAGCGAGGATCGGTTTGGTCGGAACGGTCATATCAGTAAGCGGCGCGGTAAATCGCGAGAGCATCAGCCTCGGTGATTTCCCGTGGATTATTTTTCAAGAGACGCTGCACCTTGAACGCCTCGCGTGCGAGCCGTGGCAGATCAGCTTCGGGAATCTTCACGTCGCGCAGCCGCTGCGGCACGCCGCACGCGAGCGACCGTGCGACGAGCCGCTCCAGGCCGGCGGCGGCCGTCGTCTCGCTACTCCCACCCGGCGCAACCCCTAGCGCGACGGCGATGTCGGCGTAGCGGTCGGGCATGGCCGGCAGGTTGAAGCGGAAGACGTGCGGCACGAGGAGCGAGTTGGCGACACCGTGCGCGATGCGATATTCGCCACCCAGCGGGGCGGAGAGCGCGTGCACGCCAGCCGTGTTGACCGGACCGAGGCAGAGGCCGCCGTAGAGCGCACCGAGCATCACCTCGGTGCGCGCGGCAAGATCATCGCCGTTCGCCACCGCCGCCGCAATGCTGCGCCCGATACGCCGGATGCCTTCGAGGGCGTAAACATCGGCGGCCGGGTGGGCGGATTTGTTGGCGTAGCCCTCCATGCAATGCACGAGTGCATCGAGGCCGACGGCCGCGGTGACGCCCGCGGGAACTGACAGCGTTAACACCGGATCGAGAAACGCCGCGTCCGGCACCAGGTGCGGACTGATCACGCCTTTCTTCACGCGCTCGCCCTCGTCGATGAGCACGGCGTTCGGCGAAACTTCACTGCCCGTGCCCGCAGTCGTCGGCACGCACGCTAGGTAGACCGCGCGATTGCGCAGATTGCCGATACCGAAGACATCGCGAATCGCCTGCCGACCGTCGAGGAGAGCTGCGACGAGTTTGGCCACATCGAGCGGGCTGCCACCGCCGAGGCCGATGACCGCATCGGGCGCGAACCGACGAGCGTCGGCGAGCACGGACTCAAAGAGCGCGATTTCCGGCTCGCGGTTCACGGAGGTGTTGATCTCCAACGCGGCACCGGAGCGGCGCCACGCCTCCACCAGTCCGGCAGAGTGACGCGCCGCGCTGGGACTCGAGACAACATAGAGCCGGCGCAGGCCGGCCATTGAAAACTCATCGGCAGCGCGCGCGGCACAGCCGGGACCGAAGAAGAGACGCTTCGGTTGCTGGAGCAGGACGATGTTCATGAAATTTCGAGCGGCGCGCGGTCGTCAACGGGCGGAACAACCCACACGGGCGCGCCCGGATCATAGGCCGGGTTGAGTTGCATTTCCTGCGCACCAACCGAGTGCCGCCATTCACGGAGACGGTGCAGCAGCGCGTCACGGCGGGCGGGTTGTTCGACGGAAAGATCACGCGTTTCCCCGGGATCGGCGGCGAGAAAGAAGAGTTCGCAGGCCGGACCCTTTGCGCCGGGTGAATCCAAAGCCGACTCAAACCACTCAATGAGTTTGAAATCGCCAACCCGGATGGCCGCCGCCGGTGCGAGGCCGAGATGGTGATAGTGCGGATAGTGCCAGCAAAGCTCTTCGCGTCCAAAGCGGTGGTGTCCGTCGCGGATGGCAGGCCAAAGATTGCTGCCATCACCCGCGGCACCGATGGTGGCACCGGCCGCAGCGAGCAGGGTCGGAAAAAGATCCGCGCCGCTGACCACCTGATCGCGCACGGCACCGGCACCAATCTGCTCAGGCCAACGCAGGAGCAGCGGCACGCGCAGTCCGCCTTCGTAGAGGTCGGCCTTCGCTCCGCGGAGTGGTTTGCGCTGTTCGGACGCACCGAACGCTCCGTGGTCCGCCGTGAAAATGACGAGCGTATCCCGATCGCGGCCGGCCTCGCGCAGGGCGTCGAGCAGGCGACCCGTCGCACGATCCAGTTCCTCGATCATCGCGGCGAGCACGGGGCGGTTGACCTCGGCATCGGCGCCGGGCCGCGCGGCGTGGCGCGCGATGAGGGCGGCCGGCGCGATCTCGGGACGGTGCACGGCGTTGTGCGCGAGCACGCAGAAGAACGGCTGTGGGTGTGTGCGCGTGACAAATTCAATGGTGCGCGTGGTGAGTGTGTGGATGTGGTGCGGATCAGCCTCGGGGTCGGCGTCAGCTGCCGGTTTGCGCGTCACCACCACCTCGTCGAATCCTTGCGATTCGGGATCCATCGGCCGGCCGGGTTGGTAGTTGTAGTCGGCGGCGAGATGCCATTTCCCGAAGTGCGCGGTCGCGTAGCCGCACGCTTTGAGGGCATCGCCAAGAGTGACTGCCGAAACGGGCAAGCCGCGTTGCCAAGCGGGAGTGAGCAGCGGCGGATTGGTGACCTGTGAACCGGGAATGAAATCGGTGAGATGGAGGCGCGCCGGGTGCAGCCCCGTGTAGAGACTCGCGCGGGACGGTGAACAAACCGGCGCGGTCGCGTAGGCGCGGGCGAAGCGCACGCCCTCGGCGGCGAGTCGGTCGAGGTGCGGCGTCTGAAAAAATCCCGTGCCGCCGGGCGTCGTGCAACCGAGTTGGTGCACGCCGAAATCGTCGGCGATGATCAGCAAGATGTTGGGCGGGCGAGGTGACATTTACGGGATGACCGGAGACGCGGCGGCGGACTTCGCCGGTTTCAATCCATAATAGGTCAACCGCTCGACATCGACGGGTCGGTCACCGCCGAAGATTCGGCTGGCGAGCCAGCCTGTGCCAAACAACACCGCGTGGCCGCACACGCCGATGAGGATGGGGTTGAGCGGAAAATTGAAACCAAGATCGAGCACGCGATGACGCGGCTCGGTGAGAATCGCCCACGCGGTGAAAACTGCGCAGCACGCGACGCCGATGTAACAGCCTTGGCGGGTGGCACTGCGCGTCAAAAAGCCCAAACAGAACAGCCCGAGCGTCCCGCCCGAAAGAATCGACGCGATCATGATGACCCGCTCCATCAGCGGCGCCGAACCCTTCTCGGGCAGGAGCAACCACGCCGCCACCACCGTCAGCGCTCCGGCCACGGCGATCATGATCCGCCCGCAGAGCAATCGTGCGCGGTCGGAGGCGTTGGGATAAAAGTGCTGGAAATAGTCGATCGTCAGCACGGTGCCGACACTGCTGAGGTCCGCGCTGACCGTTGACATGGCGGCGGCCAAGATCGCGGCGACCACGAGACCGAGCAGTCCGGTGGGCATGAAGTGCGCGAGGAAATAAGGCATCGCGCTGTCGGCCACCGCCGGCGACGGAACGTGGGCGAGGGCGAAAAATCCCGCAAGGCACGCGCCGGCAAACATGAACGTCACGAACACCGGCACGCACAGCATCGCGCTCCAAAACGCCGCGCGGCTCGCGGCGTCGTCCGACTCGGCGACGAGGTAACGTTGCACGATGTGCTGGTCAGTCGCGTAGCGCCGCGTCCACTGCACGGCGTAGGCGAGACAGAAAAGCCACGTCGTGGTCAGCTTGGGATCGGTGAAACTGGCGAGTGAAAAATCCCAGGACCCGAGCGTGAGTTTTCCCATGCGATACGTTTCGGCGACGACGGCAAAGGGCGCGCCCGCCTCGGGCGCGAAGAGCAGACGGCCCAACACAAAGACCCCGCCCACCATGAGCACGATCCCCTGCACCACGTCTGTCCACACGACGGCCTCCATTCCGCCCGCCATGGTGTAGATGATGGTGAACACGCCGACGGCGAGAATCACAGTGCGAAGGTCCCAGCCCGTGAGGACATTGATCGCGAGCGCGGTCGTGACATGCGTCACCCCCAAATCGAAAATGCGGTCGGCCAAAAATCCGAACGAGGTGTAGAACCGCCCGCCGACGCCGAAGCGCTGGCCGATGTATTCGTAAGCGCTCATGCGCACCACGCGGCGGTAGAACGGCACGACGACCTTCGCCACCGCGAGCAGCACGAACGGCACGAGCAGATGCGGCACGAGCAGAATGAGCCCTTTCTGATAGGCCGTGCCCGGGTGGCCGACGAAGGTCCCCGTGCTGATGATCGTCGCCATGATTGTGAACGAAACGGCCCACATCGGAATGTTGCGGCCTGCGACGAAGTAGCGCTCGGACGTCTTCGCGCCGCGGGTCGCGTAGTAGCCGATGCCGGCGATCACCGCGAAGTAGATGCCGATGACGACGACGTCGAGAAAGTGGAGGGACATGGGGAGTGGGGTTAGGGGTGCGGGAGAAACCGCGCGGGAAACTAGGGCGTCGGGCGTTTCGTATGCTTGCGGCCGATCTCGGCGACTTCTTTGAGGCCGCCGGCGATGATCATCATGCCGGCGTCGATTTGTTGCCCGACGGTCTCGGCCCGCGCGTTGTCGAGCACGAAGACTTTCGCGGCCTTGCTCGCGGCGATCACGCGGTTGGCGGCGGCTTTGAGCGGGGGCGGTTCGACGACGCCGGGCTTGCGGCCATAGTCGAAGGCCACGTCGAGGAAGCCGTTCGAGTAGCTCGTGTCGCGCGGCCCCCACTCGGCGAAGATCACGCCGGGCACCCGCACGATTTTCTCCGTCTGCTGCAAGCCGACGTGGTCCTCGATCTTCACGCCGATCATGAGTTCACCCTTGGGATTGAGGGGCCACACGTCAGCGAGGGAATAGTAGTCCTTGGCGGAAACGCCCCAGATGCCGGAAGCGAACTCGTGGGCGCCAAACATCCGCAGGCCTTCGTCGAGACCGGCGCCCACGGCCTGCTGGTGAATTTCGTAGCGAGCGGCGCGGATGAACATCGCCACGGCCTCGGGATTACGGGCGTGGCAGATGTGCAGGCCGTGGACGCCGGCGGCGAGCGCCTGCTGAATCATCCAGTGGTTGGCTTGCACCGTGACAGCATCGAGGCCGTAGAGCGGGAGCGTGACGATCACGGCCGGAGTGCGATGGCCGCTCGGGGTCGGTCCGGCATCGGCCAGGCCTTTCATGAAGGTGCGGAGTTTCGTGAAATCCAGTGCCGAGCCCTCCATGTCATACATCAAAACGTCCGCCCACGTCTTTGCGGCCTCCTTGCCCTCCTCGGCCCCGCCGCGACCGTAGTCGTAGTAGACGGGCTGGCCCGCAGCGAGGAGCTCGATGGCTTTGTTGACGCGAGTCGGCTTGGGAGGGGTGGTGGCGGATTTTTCCGCCGCATGAACGGCGGTGCCGACGACGAGGAGGAGCGCGATGAGGAGGGACTTCATGGGAGGGAGCGGTGGCGAAAGCGTGGTGGGAGGAAGCGGGCGTTTACTGCACGCGTGCACCGACGCCGGCGGGCGCGTCGGGTTTGAGCGTGAAGGTGCGCAGGATTTCAAACGCCTTGGGCGGTTTCGTCTCGGCCTCCAGTCGACCCCAGACGACAAATTCGCGCGCGCGGGCAGACTTGATCACGAACCACTGTCCGCTTTTGCCCTTGGCAAATTTCACGGGACGACCGGTCAGGCGATCGGGTGTGGCCAACGCTTCGGTCGTGGTCACGACCGTCGTAAAGGTCGCGGGATCGTAGCGGCGACTGGTGATCTCACCCGTCACGCCGTCGGCGAGAAACACATCGGAGACGGGGAGTGCATCGGCACCGCCGACCGCCGGCTCGGCCATGTTGCGCGAGAGGCTCGCTCGCACTTCGACTTTGCCATCGAGCGGACCTTTCAGGATATTTCCCTTGAACGTGCTCGGCCCGAGGGACGGCTTGTCTTCCACGAAGCGCCAGTCCTGCCAGACGGTGTTACGCTCGGCGATGATCTCGGAGCGTTGAAGATAAAAGCCGCCCTGGTTTTCCGTGATGAGGTTATCGCGAAACGTCGCGCGCGACTCCATCGTCACCCGCATTGCACCGGAGTTTTTCGCAGAGTTGGTATTGCCAACGAAAATATTGCGCTCGACGAACACGTGAAATTTTTCGGCCGACGGATAGGCGTCGAGTGGCACGCCGTAGCGATGCTCCTGTCCGCCGATAAAGAGCGCGCCGGCATCGTCGCCGCCATCATTGGCCGTGAAGACGTTGTCGGCGATGCGCGGAGCCGACCACAGCGCGAGGAAGATGCCGCCGGCGTCATTGCGGGTCAGGGAAGTGTTGGCGGAAATCACGCAGCCGGAGACTTCGCCGCCACACCAATTGAAAAACGAAATCGCTCCCCCGTCGCTGCTGCGGAGCGGATCGTCGATCCCGCTGCGGTTGTTGGCGAAGACACTCGCGGTGATGCGCGGCGCGGCGCGGCGGTCGGCGGCGAGTGCGGCGCCGCGACCGCACTCGGTCGTGTTGTCGTAGAAAAAGCAGTGCTCGATCCGCGGCGCGGCGAGGTTGGTGCAGAAAATCGCCCCGCCGTCGTGGGCGGTTTCGTGGAGCAGCGCCGGCGCCCACGGCTGCGGGATCAGCGTGCGGTTCAGGGTGAAAACGCAGTGGGCGATCACCGGCGAAGTGCCGTCGCAAAAGAGCGCCGCGCCTTTGCCGCGCACGCGACCGCGCGTGAAATGAAAACCATCGACCCGTGCGTCGTCGCAACCGATCGCAATGCGCTGGGTTTCCTCGCCGTCGAGCACGGTGGCGTGTGCATACACGTCGCGGGCTCCGCCGGGCGCAGCAAAGCCGCCGTAGAGATCGACGCGCGGTTTGAGGACGAACGTCGGCTGGGTGTAGCGGCCGACCGAAAAAAGCAACGCGGCGCGCGAACCGGCGGCCGGTGCGACGGATTCAAGCGCGTGCGGGAGGGATGCCCACGGTTTGGCGCGCGAACCGTCGCCCGTGAGATCGCTGCCCTGCCGGGCATCGACATAGGCGACCGTGGTGTAACCGGAGAGGTTGACGGCGGTTGACTGCGGGCCGACGTCGCGCGGGAGCGCGGCGGAAAGGCGGAGGATTCCACCCGAGAACAGGGTCGCTGTGAGCGCCAGCGCACGGGTAACGCGGTTGAGAATGTTCATGGGTGCAGAGTCGAAACGGAACCGCCCTCGACAAGGATGGGTTCGACGACGATTTTAGTGGGGACGAGATCTTACTCTTGCTAGAAAACTGGATTTGCGGGGGGGGAGGGGTTTAGGGGGAGGGGCATGGCGGGATGGGGGTGTTAGGTGGTGGAAAATGAACCGATTTTGAGAGGGTGGCGGGTGCGGATGAGGCTCGGGACTTGGGGAGGGGAACAGCGGCGGCGGAAAGGGGGATGGCGGGAGCGAATCGAGGCGCGGCTTGCCGTTTGGGGGGTAATCATCGCGGGGGTGACGTTGCGCGGAGGCAGACCTCCGGATTGCTCGGAGTCAAGGAGCCTGCTTTTTTAAATAAATTCAGGCAGACTCCGGTGCGTCGGCTGGGAAGTCGCCGGCCGGGGGTCGGCTGGGTCGGCGTCGGCGCAGAAGGGGCTCCGGTCCTCGGGGCGAACGGGGCGGGTCGGCTCCGTCCAGAAGACCGGTTCGCTCGTGGCGGCGTCGGGCTGGGCTTAGTCGTCGGTAAACAGCTGGCCTTGCCCAGGCGCGTCGGGCGGCCGGGAGCGGCGGGTGCGCGCGGCCCCGCGAAGCGCCTGCGCAAGGCCCTGCTCAAGCAGCTGGAGCAGCTCGAGCAGCTCGAGCAGTTGGATCAACTGATCGCCGCGCAGATCGCTGCAGACGATACTCTGCGCCAACCGAGCGAGTGGCTCGACGAGGTGAAGGCCGGACTATTTTCCCGGCGCTTTGACGCTGGGCAGGCGCCAACCGAGCGAGTGGCTCCAAGAGGCGAAGGGGATCGGCCCGGTGACCGCGTCGACGCTCCTCGCCGAAATACCCGAACTGGGCACGCTCAGCGGCAACGAGGCCGCCGGCCTGAGCGGCGTCGCGCCCGACAACTGCGACCCCTTCCGCACAGGGGACTGTGCGGACCACTTTCGCCGACATCCGCGGCGTTCTTGCGCGCGGTGACTAAAGTGGTCCGACATAGTGGTCCGCACAGTCCCCTGTGCGGCTCTGAGTCAGGAGACGCCCCTTCCGCACAGTCCACTGTGCGGGTCCGAGTCAGGAGACACCCCTTCCGCACTGGGGACTGTGCGGACCCCTTTCGCCGACATCCGCGTCCGGCCCCACTCGTTAGGCTCGGTCGGCAAAGTCCGGATCAACGCGAGGTCCCCCCCCATCCAACACCCGGCGTTGAATCACCCTGCTTTTCTCATTGGACGAGGGCTACCCTCCCTCCGCCGTCCGAGTTCAGCCTGAAATTCTGCTTTCTTCGCGTAACGTGCACGTTCACCGTCAGCGTTTTCCACCCTGAGCAGTTACCCCGGCCGCACTGAGAGGCGTCGGACAGTCGCACATGTCCCAGTGCCGTAGCGGATAGGCCGACACAATCCCGCAGGCGTCCGCGGGCACTCGAAACGACCCCCTGGTCGGGTAGTTTCGAGCGCCACCCAAGGCCAGTACCAGCCTGAGACACCAGCGTGATTCCTGGGCAGAAAAAAGATCAAGCCCCCGGAGAGCCGAAGGACCGCTGCGGCACCGAGAGCCACCGGAGCCCGCGCTACCCGAGCCTGTTCTCCAGCGGAAACCCTGCCGCTCTCAAATCCGTCTGAACCTTCTGCAGGCCGTGCAGCAGGCAGCGATAGTCGCTGATCACATTGAAGAAACGGAAACCGAGCGCGTGATACTTGGCGACTTGATCCACCGCGCACGGAATGCCGGCCACCTTGCCGTGCCGCCGGCAGGACGCGACGACCTGCTGCAGAATCGCGACGACTTCGGGATCGTCGAGTTGCCCGAGCTTGCCGAGCGTGAGTGTCAGGTCTCCCGGTCCGACAAAAAGAACGTCCACGCCGGCGAGCGCCGCGATGGCGTCGATGTGGGGCACCACGGCGGGCTCCTCGATTTGCACCACCAGGAAATTTTCGTCGTTGGCCTGCGTCAGATAATCCTTCGCCGGCATCCGCCCGAAATGCGACTCGGCCTGAATGCCATCGTATCCACGCCGGCCTGACGGCGGGAATTTCATCGCTGCGACCACTTCGCGCACTTCGTCGACCGCGACCACCTTCGGCAGCATCACGCCGCGGGCGCCGGCCTCAAGCAGCCACAGCAGGTCGGCATAGTTGGCCGGTTTCGTACGGACGATGGCGTCCATGCCGCCGAGGCGCGCGGCGCGAATCAGATGATTTACGGTCAACGGATCGGGCCGGCGGTGTTCGAGGCAAATCCAGACGCCGTCGAAGCCAAACGTCCCCATCAACTCGACAATGTCAGGCTCCGGGAAGGAGGCCTTGGCACAGAGGATGGTCTCGCCGCGCGAGATCTTTTTTCGAATTTGGGAGTGGATCATAAAGAAATGGGACCGCAGCTATTTTACCTTGGGCGGAAGCGGCGGACGCGGGGGCAGCCGCACGGGCCCGAAGGCGGGCAACGCGAGGTCGAGTGCATCGGTGACATTGCAGATGGGGTCGTGGCCGCGTCCATACCACAAATTAATCTCTTCCGGCTCCGGCCGGCCGGCGACATCCCGGTTGGCCGAGAGCACGACCTCGCTCGTCGCGGCGTCGAAAACCGCCCGGAAAAAAAGCAGTTTCGCCCGTCCGTCCGGCGCCGCGGTCTCGAATCCCAGCATGCGCCCACCGGCCGTCTTCAGCCCGCCGTTGACCCCGGTCAGGCGCACGCGGATTTCGGTGGGCGAAGTCCATCGCGCGTCAATCAGGCGTGGACCGGCCTTCCCCTGGGCGGCGAGCGCGAAGCGGCGACCGAGCCGATCCTGGCTGGCCCGGCTGAGGTGGATGTAGTCGCCGTTCTCCAGATCCACTGTGGCGACGAGTCGCGTGTGCGGGATTTCCGGCTCGGCGCGGCGCTGCGCCTCTCGGACGACCGACCACTCCGAATAGAACTTCACCGGCTCGTTCGCGAAGCGCGCCAGCTGGGCGTAGCAAAAAGGCAGATCGGGGTGTTTGAGATCGGCCCGCAGCCGCGCCACGAACTCCTTGAACTTCGCCGCGTAGACCGCCGAAGGCTCCGGTCCGGTGTCATTCTCGCCCTGATACCACAACGCACCGGCCACGCGTCCGCCGGCCAGCCGCACCTGTGCCAGCAGGTTTGCGTAGAGCGCCGCGCGGCCCGATCCGCCGAGATCCGGCGACCACTGCGCCATCGAGGTGCCGCCCTTGGCGCAGATGATCAATCCGACGGGCACATTCAGCGCCCGCGCCAGCTCCACCCCAAATTCCAAACCCGGCCCGTGGCCCGGGCGAGTCACCCCCGGCGGCAAGGGCTCGTCATGGAGCGGATGCGTGGCCGGTCGCCAGACGCCGTCGAGCGCCAGCATGCGCACCCGCGGGTCCCGTGCAGACGGCTCCTCAATCCGGGCCCGCCCCACCATGTTGGACTGACCGGCGAGTATCCACAAATCACCGACGTAGATCTCGCGGAAGGCTTTTTCCCCCGCTATCGCCCCCGACGGGTCGGCGAGGCGCAATTGCACCGCGTGCGGCCCGCCCACGGAGAGTGCGGGCAGCGGGGCGCTCCACCGGCCGGCCGGGACGGTCGCGACCTCCCGCCAGTTTCCCTCGTTAAGGCGGCACTGCAGCCGGCCCGGGGCATCCGCCGTGCCGGAAACGACCGGAGTCGCGGTGCCGTTGGCCGCGCGCTGCAGGATCTGCGAGTCGCTCAGGCCGCCCGTCACAGTGAAAAGAGCCAATAGGGTGGGGAAGGTTATCATGGGTGGGGTTTCTGCTGTTGCGCCAGCCAGCGAACCGCCGGGGCGAAATCCGATTCGTGCGCACCATCGAAAATCGTCAGCCGCACGGGCCCGGCGCTGCGCCGGAAAAGGATCGGCCGCTTGCGCGCCGGCTCGTCGTGCGGGTCCGACACGAGGCCTTCCGGGAGGCGCGCGGTCGCGGTGATCGACCCGATGTCGCCGGCGCTGAGCGACCGGCCGGCCTGACCGTTGGCCTCGGCGAGGACGTTGAAGGCGCGCAGGGAATTGCTGACTGGCACCGAGCCTTCGTGGCCGTCGCGCAGACCGACCTGGATATCAATCGGCACGCCGACGGCGCGCGCGAGATGAAATAAGGGGGAGCGCGCGCGATACTCGGCGTCGGTCGCGGGGGAACCAGGCGGCCCGCCGCAGGCCTGCTCCATCATTTTCGCATAGGCGGACGGTTTTGTTTTCGAAAACGCATGCCACGCGGCTAGGTCGGTGATCGGCACCCACGCTGACACGCCCGCCCAGAGTTCCGGCGCGGCTTGTGCCATCATTAACGCCATGTGCCCGCCGCCCGAGCCCCCGATCAGATAGATCCGGCGCGGATCCACGGCGGTGGTCTGGCGCACGTGGGCGACGGCCGCCAGCACGTCCTGCACCGCCAGAGGCGAGGCGCACGCCTCGGGCCGGTTGTTCGGCCCGCGGAAATTCGGCGAGACCAAGGCCCAGCCGCGTTTGAGGCAGTCCTTCGCCAGCGAAGCTTCGCCGAGCCGCGCCGACCAGCTGTGCAGGTGCACCAGCAGGGGCGCGGGGTCGGACGATGGGTTCGGCAGGAACCAGGCCGGTTCGGCCACGCCGTCAAGGGGATTGCGTATCGAGATTGCCAACACGCCGGGCGGGGGCGCGACGGGTTGGGCGCGCGGCGCATCGACCGCCGGAGCCGCAGCCGGGATCAGCGCGAGAACGAGTGCGAGGCAGCGCCGCCCGACCTTGATCATAGCGGCTGCCCGAGGTGGAACCGCACGCATTGCTCCGCGCTCCGGCGGGTTTTCCGCGCGAGATAATCGATGTAGAGCTGGTGCTGCTGATCGGCGAGCGCGGGGTCCATGCTTGCGCGGCTGATGCCCAGGTAACGCCCGAAGATGAAGAGCGGAATCATCGTGCGCTTGAGCGCGTTCACGAGCCAGGGATTGCCGCTCAGTTCCCAGACGTAACCGTGAAACGCAATTTCCATCGCGTCGCGCGCCGGCCGCTCGCTGTCCTTGAACAGGCCGACGAGCTCGTCCTTCATCTCCGCGAGCCGGGCCAGATCCGCCGGCGTGACGCGTTCCCTGCCGCGCTCAAGGGCGCGCGACTCGAGCAGCAGGCGCAACTCCGCGATATGCTCCTTGTCCGCGGCGCTGAGATCGATGACGAGGAAGCCGCGGTTCGGTTCGTGCGTGAGCAAACCTTCCTCCACGAGCACGAGCAACGCCTCCCGCACCGGTCCACGGCTGACTTCAAACTGGGTGGCCAGCGCCACTTCACTGATGTTCTCCCCGGGCTTCAGGTGCCCTTCACGTAGCGCGGCGCGCACCGCGTCAGCGACGGAATGCCGGATCGAAACCGAGCGGATGGCCTGGAGAGTCATGGCGGTAGCGAGGAGAGGCCATCGCTCGAAAGCAAAGTGTCAACAGTTTTCAGTTGACATACAATCGCGCGGGCCGCTCTGGTTATTTCCCGCGCCGGTTTTCGACCCGCCCAAGCCAGTTTCCCCGAACCGCCGACCCTCATGAGAACCCGCTCTCGCCCTTTTTTCTTCCTCCGCCAGGCGTGTCTCGCCGCGTTCATGCTGCTCGGCCTTCCCGTCCTCGGGTCCGCCCAGCCCGCTGCCACCGGTGCCAT
The DNA here is from genome assembly GCA_945903465.1 of Opitutus sp. GAS368. GTDB lineage: Bacteria > Verrucomicrobiota > Verrucomicrobiia > Opitutales > Opitutaceae > ER46. Next base: position 599 of record CAMDOF010000121.1, on the reverse strand, counting down.
CGCCGGGCGTGTCCAAAATGTGGTGACAGGTCGTTATCTGCACAACGCCCGCGTCTCCGTGCAGAAATCCGACATCGTCGTTCTCACCGATGAAGCGGGCTTCTACCAGATCACGCGCGCCCCGGCTGGGTCCGCTGCCCTTGAGGTCTTTTACACCGGGCTCGATCCCCAGGTGATTCCCCTGCAGGTCGCCGCCGGCCAGACCGTCACCCAGGACATCGGCCTGACCAATCTGGCGCTCTTCGGTGCGAAAGACGCCGCCGTTCGCCTGGATCCGTTTCTCGTGGCCGCGACCAAGGAGACCGACAGCGCGGCGATTGCGATCAACGACCAGCGCTTCGCGCCGAATCTCAAGAACGTGGTTTCGACCGATTCGCACGGCGAGGTTATGGGCGGCAACATCGGTGAATTTCTGAAATACGTTCCCGGGATCGACACGGGTGGCGGGGGGTTCGAGCCCGGCGCGATTTCAGTCCGGGGCTTCAGCGCTAGCATGACTTTGGTGACCAGCGACGGCGCGCCCATGGCGAACTCGGGTGGCGACCGCACGTTCACGCTCGAGCAGATCTCGATCAACAACATCTCCCGCGTCGAGGTGA
>CAMDOF010000120.1 GCA_945903465.1 Opitutus sp. GAS368 | reverse complement strand
CGGCGCAGATTTACACGAAACGCCGCACTTGGACCGGCTCGCGCAGCAGGGAGTGCGCTTTACCCATGCTTATGCGATGTCCGTCTGCACGCCGAGCCGAGCCGCGCTGCTTACGGGCAAGCATGCCGCGCGGCTGCACATGACAATCTGGTCGGAGGGATCGATCAAAGGGCCAACCAATCGCAAATTGATTCAAGCAAACTCGCTGCATGACCTGCCGCATACCGAGACGACGCTGGCGGGGCGACTGCACGATACCGGCTACCTCACCGCGTTGGTCGGGAAATGGCACTTGGGCGATGCCGAGCACTACCCCGAGACCCATGGCTTTGATGTGAACATCGGCGGCACGCAGTGGGGCGCTCCCCAGTCTTTCTTCTGGCCCTACAGCGGCAGCGGACGATTTGGGCCCGAGTTTCGCTTTGTCCCGCACCTGGAGTTCGGCAAGGCCGGCGAATACCTCACCGACCGCCTCACCGACGAGGCACTGCGGGTGATCGACCACGCCGGCGACAAGCCCTTTTTTCTCTACCTCGCTCATCATGCGCCGCACACGCCGATCGAGGCGAAAGCGGACGATGTCAGATACTTCGAGGCGAAAATCCGTCCCGGTCTGCACCATCGCAATGCCGTCTATGCCGCGATGGTGAAGAGTCTCGACGACAGCGTCGGGCGGGTTCTTGAGCACCTTAAACGACGAGGCCTTGAACAGAACACCGTCATCATTTTCACCAGCGACAACGGCGGCTTCATCGGCACGGACAAAGGTCAAACCGGGCCCATTACCAGCAACGCTCCGCTTCGCTCGGGGAAAGGCTCACTCTACGAGGGCGGCACGCGCGTGCCTCTTATCGTGCGTTGGCCCGGAGTGACTCCGGCGGGCACGGAGTGTCGCGAACCAGTGGTTCTGATGGACCTGTTTCACACGCTCGCTCCCGCGGTCGCCGCAGCGCCGTCAGCAGGGCCCGCCGATGGCGTGGACCTGAGACCTTTGCTGCAAAATCCGGCCGCGACGCTCAAGCGTGAAGCGCTCTACTTCCACTATCCCCACTACTACGCCACCACGACGCCGGTAAGTGCGGTGAGAATGGGTGACTGGAAGCTGCTCGAGTATTTCGAGAATGGGCGGACCGAGTTGTTCAATCTCGGCACCGATCCCAGTGAGCAAACGGACCTCGCCGCGCGCGAGCCCACGCGGGTCGCAACCCTCCGGACCAAGCTCGATCGCTGGCGCAATGAAGTGGGCGCCCAGTTGCCCCGCCCCAACCCCAACGCCACGGGACCGAAAAAGTAGCCGATCCATGGCTCCGCACATCTCAGGATTTATCGGTGAACGGGGAAACTACAAACCACGCGATGAAACCCGCTGGTCGCATTACCACGGCTCCGAGGGAGGTCCGAAATACTACATTCTCGGCCGGCGATGGCTTCATGAATGACCTTTGCTCGGCTGTGACTGGGACGGCGATCGGATACCCCCTGCCGGCATGAAGCGATTTTTCATCCTTACCGTCACCCTCGGCGTGCTTTCCCTATTTGGAATCGCGCACGGCGCGGACCTGCCATCCTCGGGCAACGCCACCCCGGAGGTAGATCGGTGGTGGCAGCGGATGTTTTCGATCGCATTCGACGGCCACGGAAATTTGGTCGCGCCGCATCTCACTACGCTGCGCCCCACCGCCGCCAGCCTTGGTGCGGGCGGATACCACGGCATCTGGGATTGGGACCTGAGTCGCGACGCATCTTGGATGCGCAAACACGAGCAGGCCTTTGCGAACCATCCCGGGACAAAGCGCGTCATTTACATCGAAGGCAACCGGGCGGAGAAACTGCTGGCGCGTGTGTCGGCCGATGGGCGCATCCTGTTCACCGCCCGACAGCTCGCCGGCCTCAGCGATCCGCAACGCGTCCGTGCCGTCGAGAGCCTAATCGAGCCCGGCGGCCGCACCGTCTGGTTCAGCGACTGGCAGTTCCTGCAATCGCCCGCACTGAAGACGAGCCTCGGCCAACCGCTCCCGACCGCGAAGGACCTCGGCCTGCCCGCGTTCACGCATCCACTCGACGGGAGTGTGATCGCAAAGGAAGCGGACTTCTGGCGCACGCGCTGCGCAGCGCCGCTGATTGGCAAACCCCGAGACGCCTTTGAAAAATACGCCGCCGTCCCGACCGACCTCGCCGATGCGCTCGGTCTCAAGGACATCACCCGGCAGCGGGAAGATGGACAGTGGCTGGTAGCGTCGGGTGACTTGATGCTCTACGACGCCGACTACGCTCGCTATCAGGCGGCCAAGGGACGCCGCGCGATGCAAACGCTCGGCCCGGACATGGTCCACTATGACGACTGGGACGTGCGCTCACCCACCGTAATGAACGCCAGGGCGGACATTCACGTCGCCGCGTTCCGCGAGTTCGTGCGACGGCGTTTCAGCGCTGAAGACTGCCGCGAGTTCGGCTTTGAACGCTCCACCATCGAAGCCTTTGACGTGCTCGCCTATCTGCTCAATCCACCGTGGCGCTCCGAATACCAAGGCGAAGGTGATCAACCGCTCTGGCACTGCGCCGCCGATCCCAGATGGCTTGCCAACAAAGTGTGGCGGGCGTTCCAGATCGCCGCCGTGGAAGAAAAGCTGGCCAGCATGAAGGAGGTTTACCGGCTGAATAAACAAGCCGCGCGGGAACTTGGTCGCGATGTGCCAATGGTCGCAAATGCCATTCCCCTGCTGAGCGCCCTTTTTCTCCAGCGTGATTGCGTGGATATGGCCAACTTCGAGTGGCCGGTGTTCAAGACCTTCACCGCGTTCGTGAAACCGCTCGGCTATTATCCGCAGGCGCGGTTAGGCATCGGCCCGCGCATGGCGTCCAAGATCGGCGTCACCGGCCATGCCATCGTGGACCCGTATGTGGAGCCGCAATTCAGCGGCTGGGATGGCGCAGGATTCACGAAGCGCCATGGCGAGGCCCTACACAAAGTTATCTATTTCGACCTCGTCGCGAACCGCGGCATCCCCGCCTTTTCGCTGACCTTTGATGGCGGTTACTCGCCCGGCTCGATCCATTCCGCCGGGCAGCTCCACGCTTTCATGAATCAGATCGCGCCCGTGATCTCGCGTCGTGAATTCCTGGCCGATATCGGGCTGGCCTCCAGCTCCTGGAGCCAAATCGCCGCGCAGCCGCCGTGGGCGTGGAAGACTGCGGTGACGAAACGCCATATGTCCGAATTTCTCGGTTGGGCGCAGTATCTCGCCTCCGCCCGGGATTTCCCACAGTGGGACGTGGTTCCGTTCGACGATGTCACGCTCGAGGATCTCGTCCGCTTCAAGCTCGTCATTTTGCCCTCCGTGCTCGTCTTGAGCGCCAGCCACCAGGCCGTGCTGGAATCCTACCTGCAGCAGGGCGGCAAACTCCTCCTCACCGGTGAAACGGGCGCATTCAACGGCCCGGAGAAACTGCTCACTCCGCGCACGGATGACGTCGTTGCCCCGCTCGTCAGACGATTCCCCGGCCAAATTACGATCGTCCAAACCAAGCCCGGGCTCGCCTACCATGAAGACGAGAGCAAATCCGCGTCGCTGCGCGAAGTTCTCGCTCGATCCAGCGATCATCGCCCCGTGCTTACCGCCAGCCACGCCCCCGAACACATCGGCATCTACGCCAACCGGGGCAAAACGAACCTCGGCGAACGCACCATCGACCTCGTGAACTATCACCACGATCTCGCCTCCGATCAGCTCAATCCGGTCAATCGCGCCGACTTCACTCTCACCTTGCAAGTGCCGGAGCTGAAAAGCACCGAGCAACTCACGGTAGAATCCATCCGCTACGATGAGGCCGCCCCGAACAACGCGCTGAAGCAACGGCTCGACCCGGACCGCGTCTCCTTCAGCCGAGGCACCCTCACCGTCCGCGTCCCGCCCTTCACGCATTACCAAGTTCTGAGGATCAGCACGGCTAAGCCATGAAACGCACCTACCAGGCGAGAATGTTCACTCAACTCTCTTTCATCGCCGCCGTGCTACTCGCACCACTGGCCATGCTGCACGCCGCCGAGGTAGCCGCGAAGAAACCCAACATCCTCCTAGTTCTCACCGACGACCAAGGCTACGGCGATTTTTCCCTGCATGGGAACCCGCTGCTCAAAACGCCCAACCTCGATCGTTTTGCACGCGAGGGCCTGCGCTTCGAACAATTTCAGGTTAGCCCATTTTGTTCGCCCACGCGCGCGAGCCTGCTCACCGGGCGCTACTCGCTGCGCACCGGCGTCACCAGTGTCACCAACAACAAGGAAGTCATGCGCCACACGGAGGTGACGATCGCCGAGGCGCTCCGGCCGGCGGGCTACCGCACCGGGTGTTTCGGCAAATGGCACAATGGCGAACAGTTCCCTCACAACGCGCTCGGGCAGGGTTTCGACGAGTTCTTCGGCTTCAACGGCGGGCACATGAACCACTACTTCGATTCGGAGCTCCTCCGCGGCACCAAGCCGGAACGGGCCAAAGGTTTCATCACCGAGGTCCTGACGGACGAGGCGATCTCCTTCATGAAGCGCCACCGCGACCAACCGTTTTTCTGCTACGTGCCTTACAACGCCCCCCACACTCCGACTCAGGTCCCGGAGAAATATTTCACGGAGTTTAAGGGCAAGGGTCTGGATGACGCCCTGGCCGCCATCTATGGCATGTGCCGAAATCTGGACGAGAATTTCGGTCGCCTGATGGCTGCACTTGATGAGCTGGGGATTCGCGAAGACACCCTCGTCCTCTTTATGACCGACAACGGGGCCAACGGCGACCGCTTCAACGCCGGGATGCGCGGCTGGAAAACGAGTGTGCACGAGGGCGGGACGCGGGTGCCGTTATTCGTGCAATGGCCTCGTCGCTTCAAACAGCCGAGCGTGATTCAGCAGCTGGCGGCGCACATCGATCTTTATCCCACACTGCTTGAACTGTGTGGCATCACGCCACCCGTGGGCCCGACCGTCGACGGCATCAGCCTAGTGCCATGGATGAATGGCAGGTCGGACACGATTGACCGAAACGTCTTTGTCTACAGCAGCCAGTCAACTCCGGCCCGGCCGTTCCCGGGCGGCGTCCGCACGGACCGCTATCGGTTCGTGTGCGAAGAGACCGCGGCCCAGGTGGCCACCGCCAAGTGGCAGCTCTACGATCTGAAGACCGACCCAGGGGAAAAGGCCGACCTCGCAGGCCAGCGCCTCGCAATTGTGGCCGAACTGGCCCGGGCCTACGCGACGTGGTGGAGCTCAGTGCAGGGCGGCTATGACCCGCCGCACCGAATTGAGGTCGGTCATGCGATCGAAGACCCTGTGGTCCTCCACGCACCACAGGCCGCGCGCTGGCCCGGCCTGACGTTTGCGCGCCGGCTGGGTCAGCCGAATCCCCGCAACGCCGGCTTCGCGCAGGATTGGTTAACAGACTGGACTCGCCCAGAAGCCATGGCCGAATGGGCGATCGAGGTCATGGCGCCCGGTCGGTATGTCGTCGAACTGCAATGCACGGTCGCCGAGTCCGATGCCGGAGCGCGCATCCGGGTGTCGGCCGCTGGATCGTCAACTGAGGGAACCACGCAGGCTTTTCCGGGACGGAAAATTCTGCTGCCGCATCGCGACCGCAGCGAACAAAGCACGTATGTGGACCAAACGTGGCACTATCAATCCTTGGGCACGTTCTCGTTGGCACCGGGTTCAGCGACGCTCCGGGTCGAGTCCCTCACGATGCCGGGCAAAGCCGTGATGGACTTGAAGTCCGTCCGCCTGACGCGCGAACGCTGAACAGGAAAAAAAGGCGATAGAGGGCGTCGGAAAAGATGCCCTTGTGGTCACTTTGAACGCGGGGCAGCCGGGCCGACACCCAATCGATTCATTTTCGACGTAGGCCCTTCTTGCGAAAGGCGATTGGCGTCATGCCGGTCCGGCGCTGAAACAGTTGCGAAAAGCTGCTGCCGTCGACAAAGCCGCACTTTGCCGAAACCTCCGTCGCCGTGAGGTCGGTCTCCTCTAAAAGCTTCGCTGCCGCCAGCACCCGGGTCCGAATCAAGAATTCCTGTGGGTTGATGCCAAATGCACTCTGAAATCGGCGCTGGAGGCGTCGCATGGACTGGCCGGTAAATGTCGCCACGTCACCCAACACCACGGGTTTTGCATAGTCACGACGGATGATCTCTACCGCCTTGGCCACCCCCTGAAATAACGGTAGCTGCATGTCGTAGTCGGCGGCGCGACGGAGCACGCCCATGACTCCTTGCACCCGGCCCTGTTTGTCGACGAGTGGAAGCTTGGTAACCAAGAACCAATCTGGCATTCCCAAGCGATCGAACCACAGTTCGAGGTGTTCAATGCTCGATGCTTTTCCGGCGAGAATACGGGCGTCGTCTCCGAGGTAAGCCTCCGCCATGGTTCGAGGATTGAGATCGTAGTCCGTCAGACCCAACATTTCCGATTCCGATTCCATGTGATGCAGCGCGAGAATGCTCCGACTGCAAAACATGGTTCTTCCCTCCTTGTCCTTGGCAAAAAAATGCAGCCCTGGAATGTGGTCGAAGAGCCGCTGAAAAGACGCGGTGGGCTCAAGGTCCGCATACCACGCTTCGCGCCATTTCTTCACCCTACAAAGTTCCCGGGGGGTAAGTTTCCGTCGGTCGGCGCGGGGGTGAAAATGGGGCACATTTCGCATAGCCCTATTTACTCCGAATACACAAATTCTCCACTCATATTCGGGATTTATCGTTACCCACTTGGCGCACCGTCAATGACGCATTTCACAAGTCAACTTCGACCGGCAACCATCTCGTCACCTCGTGCCAGTAGTTTAGCATAGAGGAGTTGGTGGCCACCGGAGTCGCCAGTATCGAGGGTAAATTCCTATCGCCATACCGGGGCTCCGGTTACCCCAAAATCAAGTTCGGTCATTGCTGGCGCGCCTTTTGCGTTCCGTCGAAAATCAGTGGAAGCACGGCCTGGACGCTCTCCGGAATCTGCGCGGCTGAACCTGGACTTTCATCCTCAATGATGAAATGGGACACTCCGACCGCCCTTGCCGTTGAGATCACACGTGGAATATCCACTACCCCGGAAACAAGGCGCACCATGAAGGGTCGCCCAGATTTCGGATTATTGATATCCGGTTTCGCATTTCTGGCGAGATCCTTGAGATGCAGCGAGCAGATGCGTTTCCCGTGCTTGGCGATGACCCCGGAGGCATTTGCCCCGCCCCACGCCACCCAAAAGACATCCAGCTGAAAACTTACAAGGCCCGGTTCGGTCGATTCAACCAACAGGTCAAAAAACGTTTTTCCGGAGTCATCAGTCGCCAAAAAATCCATAGCATGATTGTGATACGCGAACGTGAGGCCGGCGGCTTTGAGCGTTGCGCCAAAGCGGTTGAAACTGGCGGCGGCATTAAGCACCTGCGCGCGATCAAGAGCTCCTTTGTGCGGTAAGATCGGGCACACGACCTGCACCGCGCCAAGCTTCTTTGCATCGGCAATAACGGCCGTCATATTCTTCTCCAACTGCTCCGGGCGCACGTGATGGCTGGAGCAGGTCATCCCCCTGGCGTCGAGCAACGCACGCAATTCCGCCGCTGGCATTTTGTTGAAGACGCTCGTTTCAACATCTCGGATGCCGTGCGATTTGAGACGATCGAGGGTTCCCGGGGTGTCCCGGTCAAAGTCCTCCTGCAGGCTATACATTTGCAACCCCACCACGGGGGACTGCGCATTGATCGTCGCGGAAAGTCCGCCTGCCCCGGCAAAGATAGCCGCAGCGGCGACAGCGAACAGCCGGTGAAAAAGGGAGCGTCGGTTCATGCGTATTACCGGTTAATCTTAAGCGAGACCAAGGTGCCTGAGCGCTTCGGGGGTTGGGCCCAAAAATGTCGGCGTAGGGACGTTGCCGACGTAGCCAATATCTTTCCATCCCTGCGGCGTGGTGTAATAACCGCTGGCGGCGAGGTAGCGAAAGCGGGTGAAGAAGGTAGCCTGCGTTCGGAATTCCGTCTTCACGGCTGGCTTTCCGCAGATGTCATCCGCGATCTGGCACTGTTGCGCTTCGCCGAGCACGGCGAACTTCTTCCCAAAACGGCGCGTCGACTCGGCGTCGATCCAGTCGAGTCCGGCGAGGATGATCGGTCGGTCCTTAAGGGTCTCGTCGTAGGGGGAGCTCACCCACTCGTCGACGAAGTCCTGCACGCCGAGCGCGGAGGGCGCCTGGTCCCCCGGTTCGGGCGGGAGAATGAGATCGCTGAGGGCAGCGGCGGCACGGCGCTGTTCCTCCGAGAGCGTCAACGGCCAAAGGTCGCCCGGTTTGTATGCCTTGTTTAGGGCCGGATCCCAACCAATGCGCTTACCCTCCGGTTGGGCGGCGGCAAGTTTCAGGTGAGGAGCTAAGGTCGCGGCCGCGGCTGCGGCACCGATCCATTTGAGCGCCTGTCGGCGGTCGATGCGCTGGGGGAATTCAGGAGATGAAGGTTCCACGGGAGAAATTGGATTAGAGGTTACCCCGGCGCATCTCCTCGATGAGATGGTCGGTTGCACGCCATGCGAGCGCCATGATCGTCAGCGTGGGATTTTTGTCTGCATTGCTACAAAAGGCCGTGCCGTCGTTGAGCAACAGATTCGGCACCCCCCAGCACTGGTTCCATTGGTTGGTCACGGACGTCTTGGCGTCGCTACCCATAATACCGCCCCCGACCTCGTGGATGATAGAACCGGCCGTCTCGATGGCGTTGGCGCCGTCGGTCTCAGGCTTCCGGGGTTTTCCGCCGATGGCTTCGATGATTGCCGCAAAGGTCTTGTGCATGTGGGCGGCCTGCCGGAGTTCATGCTCGGACCATTTCCAATGAAAGCGCAGGACCGGGACCCCCCATTTGTCTCTGACCTCGGGATCAAGGTCGCAGAAGCAATCCTTGTTGGGTATCATCTCCCCTCGACCGGCAAAGCCGACGCTCGCGCCATACATGCGACGGACCTCCTCTTTGTAGCTTTTTCCGTAACCGGTGCCGCCAGCGCCCGCGCCAAGCCCAGGCATGCGCCGGCCGGTTCCGAACTCGATGTGATAACCGCGCGCAAAGCCGAGATCTCCTTTGAGCTGCTGCTTGTAAAGCCACCACGGAGCGTAAACGTGGGCGCCGGCGCCCTCTTCGTTATGCACAGGAAGATTCTCGAACGCCGGAACATAGCCACCAAGTCGGGCGCCAACAGTATCCATGATGTTCTTGCCCACTTGACCTGATCCATTGGACAAGCCCTGCGGGTGGCGTGCCGATTTGGAATTGAGCAGAATCCGGACAGTTTCACCCGAACTCGCGGCGAGAATGACTGCGCGCGCCTTAACCACATTTTCCCGGCCCGTAGTCTTATCGATGTAGACAACGCCATTGGCTCTGCCGGCGGTATCGAGCGTTACTTCGCGCACGTGGGCATTACAAAGAATGTCGAGATTGCCGGTCGCTAGCGCGGGGGGCAGGTGAACGGTCGTCGACTGGTAGTTGGCCTTGGTCGAGCAGCCTCGACCACAATCGGTCGCCCAAAAGCACGCGGCCCGCTCCTGCATCGCCTTCGCGAGAATCTTCTGCGCCTTGAGATTGCCCGGATGCAACCGGGCCGGGATTTTCTCATGATCCTGACGCACGCTGAGGACCGCGCGATGAATCGGAATCACCGGGATACCCATCGGGGCGATGTGCTTCTTGATGAAGAGCTCACCGGCGCGGGCCTTGGGAGGAGGCAACAACGTCCCGTTAGGCGAGTCGGGCGTGTTCTCGATTCCTTCGTTTGAACCATAGACACCAACGAGCATTTCAACCTTGTCGTAATAGGGAGCGACATCTTCGTAGCGCATTGGCCAGTCCACGCCGAGACCGTCGCGCGAATACGGTTTGAAATCATACGGGCCATTGCGGAGGGAGATGCGCCCCCAGTGATTGGTGCGGCCGCCGAGCATGCGAGGACGCCACCAATCGAAACGCTGCGCAGGGTCCTTGGATGCCTGCGTATAGGGTTCGCCGGGAACCTCCCAGCCTCCGCCCACGGTTGCGTCATGAAAGCCGAAGGGCTTTTCGCGCGTATTCATCGCACGCAGCGGGGCCTGGGCCCTCGATTGAAACATCGGCGTCTCCGAAACGGGGTCGTAGAAACGGCCCGCTTCAAACATGAGCACCCTCACTCCGTTCATGGTTAGGGTGTAGGCTGACTGACCGCCGCCGGCACCGGAACCCACAACAATGACGTCGTAGTCGGTGCGTAGTTCTTTTTCTGTGATGATGGCCATGTGAATAAAAATGAGAGCCTGCGTCAGTGGAGCGAAGCGACTTGGACGAGAACGTTGGGACTAATCGCCACCCGTTCTATCCGGTAGCACGTATGACCTCTCGTTCGTGAGCAATTGTTTCCCGCGAACATACTCAAAACGATCCCTTCACTCCGATGGTCCAGAGCGAGCCATAGTTAATGCGCTGACGGAGTTGGGCGCCGACGGGCGTGCTCGGGCCGTAGATTTCGCTGTCGGACGGAGCGTCGGTGATATTGTTGAGGTTCGCGAACACGGCGACGCGCTTGTAGAGGTAATACTCGCCGATCAAATCGACGAGCGTCCGTTTGGAGGTCCAGTTATAGGTGCCGGGTTCGATGCTACGGCCAGCGGCGACAGGTGCCTGACGGCGAGGACTGTTGTAGTTCCACTTCAACTGAACGTTGTAGCGCGGACGAGAAAGGCTCACGCCCATGGCGACCGTGCGCGGCACATAGCCTTGGAAGCTGTTCGAGTCGTCGCCCTTGGCGGTGAGCGCGGCGGCGTTGGCGTAAACCTGCACACCGCGCGCCCAACGAGGGAGGAACGTGAGCGCCTGCTTGTAGCTGAAATCGACGCCGGACATGACGACGGGTTTCTGGACGTTATATTGTGTGCTCACGTCGAAGTCACCGTAGATGGTCGGATCGAGGCCGTATAGACCGAGAAATTCACTCGTGGGACGGAAGCGCGTCGCTCCAAAGAAATTTTCAATGTCGCGGCGGAACGCGGAAACAGAGAAGAGGCCGACCTGCTCGAAGTAATACTCCACGGAGACCTTGGTGGTGCGCGCACTCCACGCCTTGATACCCGCGTTGTTGACGGTGATGAAATTGCCGGGTCCTGGAGGGTTTTCAGTGTCGGGCAATGTGAGGCTGCCGGCATACTGCACGTAGTCGGGACGGCCGACGGACCAGTAGTAGCCAGCTCGGGCGATCAAGTTTTCACGAATGTTCCACGCGGCGTTGAGGCTGGGAAAGAGACGAATGTATTCCTTTTTGGCGTGGAGCCCGCGGTCGACGTTGGTGAGTTGCACGGCGGCGAGCGTTCCGGCGGGAGCGAAAAGCGCGGGCCGCCCCGCGGCGAAAATGACGCGACCCGCAGAATCGCGCAGATAGTTGCGCGTGGGGTCGACGAGCGCGCCGTAGCCCTGGACGTTGGTCTGCTCGGCCCGGAGTCCGCCGACCAGTTTCAGGCGATTGGAGAAGAGCGACACATCGCTACGGAAGTAGGCGGAAGAGATGACTTCGTCCGCGAACTTGGAATTGGTGACGTGGGAGACATGGCGGGCGGCACTATCGAGCGTGAAAAATTGCGGCTGCGCCTTCCACGTATCCCAGAGGCGCCAGTTGCTCACCCAATCGATCTTGGGGAATCCGAAGGGGGCAGTGCGCTGTGAGAAATTGGTATCATACACCGCGGCAGCCGCATCGTCGGCGGTGTTCGCTCTGCCGTCCTGACCGACGAAGGTCACCGTCGGCGTGTCGGTGCGCGAATCGCGCCGGACATGGTGAAGTTCAACTCCGGCCTTCAACGTGATTGGCAGGCGAGGCAGGTCGCGACGGATGCTGGCGTAGGCGGAGCGCTGCAGGTCGGCAGTCTCGAGGGCCGAACCGTTGGCCGTAGTCAGTGTATAGCTACCGATCGAGTAGGGATCGACGGCCGCGCCCGTCGCGGCATCAGTGACCACAATCGAACCAGGGCGGAGATAGTTGATGTCAGAATAGGCAATGTTGACGTTGAGGCGTCGAGCCAGGCCCGTGCTAAAATGGCCGTCGTTGAAGTTGTGGTTGTGCCGCGTGGAGTGGGAGTGGCCCGCGCCGGACTCGATGCGCCACACCGGTCCATTGTGCACGTAAGTGAGAGTGGGCATGTAGACGCGGCCCCCCAAAACGTTGTTGACGCTGGTGAGCCGAATCTCGCCAGCGCCGCCACTGCCACGCACAGACGTGGGCGAAAAATCGCCAGGCGCCACGCGGTTGGCGAAAAAATTCAGGGTGTGGTTATTCGCATAGAAATCGATGAATCCGCGCATCAGACCAAGCGACAGACGGTCGTGCTTGGTGACCTGGAAATCGAGCGTGACGCCAACCGAATAGCGTTTGGTGAGCTTGGGCTGGTCGCCAATGCCGAAGTCGGTCAGGTAGGGCCGGTCGGGGGTCGTGTCGGGAAGCGTGCCACCGTTGGTGCTCAGCGCGGTCCCGCGGAATCCACGTTGGATAAAATCGGCCGCTGTATAAACAGACGAGCGGCTGGCCGACACGGTGAATCCGAAACGATCGTTGACCGGCACGATGGCGCTGAGATCGAGGCCCGGGCGAATTTTCGGCTGGGATTCTCGCACGGGACCCGGGGTGGACCTGAAATCCCGTTCGTTATCACGTAGGGCAAAATAGGTCGTGACGTTGTAGATTGGCTTGGTGCGCTCGAACGCGGAGCGCGGCACCATATTGACGGTGCCGGCGAGCGCGGATCCGGTGGTTTCGGGTGTCGGCGTGAACGCGACCTCGATGCGCGAGATATTGTTCATCGAGATCTGCTCAATCGGGACCACCCGCCCCGTGCCGGCCGAGGCGCCGGCGAGGGAGAAGCCGTTGATGCTAACGGGCACGGCACTAGGCGGCACGCCGTTCATGGTAAATTGGACCGGTTCGCCACCGCCGCCAATATTGACCGCCATGCCCGGCACGGCCTTGAGCAACTCGCCGATACCGCCCTCGGTCATCGCGGCATATTCGTCAGCCGAAACCACACTCATGACGTTGGGCGCAAAACGCTGGGTGTTGATCGCGATGGCGGAACCGTCCATCTCCTTCGAGGTGCCGATGACTAACCGCTCGAGTTTGAGCGGGCCGCCCGTGGAGCCCGTAGCGGCCGGCCGCTCGCCGAAGCCTTCCAGCGCAAACCCCAGGTTGGCGATCTGGCCCGCGGCTACCGTAACGGGCTGCGTTTGTGACGCGACCCCGGTGCGAAAGGCCCGCACGCGCACCGCACCGGCGGGAACATTCGTGAGCCGATACTTGCCGTCCGCGTCGGTGAAGGTTTCGAGCGAGGTGCCCTCGACCGAAATACGAGCGAGCTCAAGATTTTCGCCCGTGGCAGGGTTGAATACCCGGCCTTCAATCATGCCCGTGGCGGCGGACTGGGCCGTAACGTGCACCGGCACGAGCAAAGCGAGGACGACTATTAAACCGACGCGAAAAACTTCCGAGAATTTGGACGTGAGGTGGGGCATGTGGGGTATTGGGGTAAAATCTGGACAAGCAACGCGCGGGTCGCCGGAGCCTCAGGCGATGAGTTCTTTGATCACGGAACCGCCGAACTGGCTGAGCTGTTTGAAGCGCCCGCCGTGAAAATAGGTAAGTTTGTTGTCATCGAGGCCGAGCAGATGGAGCAGCGTGACGTGCAGATCCCGCACGTGATGCACTCCATCGACGGCCTCCGCGCCCGTCTCATCCGTGGCGCCGAAGGTGTGACCAGCCTTCACTCCGCCGCCCGCCATCCAAACCGTCATCGCCTTGGCGTTGTGGTCGCGACCAAAGGCGGTTCCTCCACGGACTCCATTGTCCGGCGAGCGACCAAACTCGCCACACCAAACCACGAGCGTATCCTCGAGGAGGCCGCGTTGTTTCAGATCGGCGATGAGTGCGGCGATCGGCTGGTCGACATTGCGCACGAGATTCCCGTGGGCGCGCGCAATGTAGTCGTGCGAATCCCACGACCCGGCATAGAGCTGAACGAAGCGCACTCCCTGCTCCACCAGCCGACGGGCCAGGAGGCATTTCCGCCCAAATGCATCGGTCGCGTCGGAACCAATGCCATAGGCCGCCTTCGTGCGCACGTCCTCCCGGTCGAGATCGAGAATTCCGGGCACTTGCAGCTGCATCCGGAAAGCAAGTTCGTAGGCGGTCGTGCGGGCGGCGAGTTCCTCGTGCTGCGCATGCGAGGCCGCGTGGCCCCGGTTCATCTTTGCCAGCAAATCGAGGTTCGCCCGCTGATGATCGCGCTCGATTCCAGCCGGTGGAGTGAGATCGAGAATGGGCGACCCTTTCGCGCGCAGCGGTGTGCCTTGAAAGTGGGCTGGAAGATAGCCGTTGCCCCAATTCGAAGCGCCGCCTTGCGGATACGAAACCTCCGGCAGAACGATGAACCCCGGAATGTCCTCATTCAGCGTGCCGAGTCCGTAGTTGACCCAAGATCCCAGACCGGGATCGCCGCCGAACCGGTTGCCGGTGTTCATCTGATACATCGCGGTGGGGTGATTCACGGAATCAACCTGGCAACCACGGTAGAAGCACAGGTCGTCGGCGACTTTCGCGAGGTGCTCCCAGTTCTCCGCCATATCCGCCCCGCACTTGCCTACCTTGCGAAACGCAAACGGACTCTGCACGAAATAGCGCTTCCCGCTCTCGACCGCCGAGATCGTTTTCCCCTCTCGCGTGAATTCCTGAAGGTGTAACTGGGTGAGCTTTGGTTTGGGGTCGAAGGTGTCGATATGCGACGGTCCCCCTTCCATCATTAAAAAAATGCAGCGCTTCGCCCGCGCCCGATGATGGCCAGGCTTCGGAGCAAATGGGCTCGGGGCGGATGCAGACGCGCCGCGCAGTTCGCGGGAGAGAAGAGAAGTGAGTGCAATGCTGCCGATGCTCGCTCCGAGACCATAGATAAAGTCCCGGCGGGTAGGTGCGTGAAGCGCGCGAAGTCCGGCGCATGGAAAACGGGGGTTCATGGCGGAGTGATCAGTAAACGTAGGAGAGTTCGTTGGCGTTGAAGAGCACCAGGCAAAGTTCAGCGAGGCCGCGCGTCGCGACCGGGACATCCGAAAGATGGAGGTCGGGGACAAAGTCGGCCGCGACCTCCAGTGGTTCGACAAAAGTGAATTTCTCACCGGTATTCTCCTCAACCGCCTCCCGCACGACCTCGCGTAGAATCCCAGGTTTCGCGACTGACACATGGGCGTGGCGTGCGGTCATGGCGTCCCAGTGCGCGAGGCCTTCGGCCATTTCATCCGCTGCGGGTGCCCGGCCAAACGCCAGATCGAACGCGCGTGTGATCGCCTGCTCGCGGGACGAGGTCTCGCGCAGAAGCCTGGTGGCAAACGCCACCGCGCGGTTCAAGGTGGCCTCGCTGTTGAAAATCGAAAAAACCTGCGGAGTGACGGTGGAAGCATCGCGTGCCTCACAGGAAAGATCGGGACTCGGCGCATTGAACACCTGCATGAATGGATCGAGCTGCCCGCGGATCTTGAGCGCGTAGAGACTGCGGCGGTGACGCTGTGCCGGATGCGGAGACGGCTGCCAAGCTTCCGCAAATGTGCCCATCACTTGGCGAGGCTGGAGCGCGGCTTCACGGTTCATTTCCGGTCGCACCGGGATGCCCCCAACCTTGCGGTTGAGTTCCCCGGACACGGCCAAGAACGTGTCACGCAACTCCTCCGCAGCGAGTCGTCTGGGCTTAAAGGCGGCATAGAGCAGACCGCCGGGATCGCGTTCAGCGTGCGACTTCGGATCTGGGTGACTGCTCGCCCGGGCATAAGCGTCGGAACTCAGGATGAGCCGGTGTAACGCCTTCGTCGACCACCCTTGCTCGATGAACGTCGCGGACAGCCAATCGAGCAGCTCAGGGTGCGTCGGCTTCTTGCCCGTGGCGCCGAAATTGTTCGGATTGCCCGCGAGGGCCTGGCCAAAATGCCAGAGCCAGATTCGGTTCACGAAGGTGCGCGCCGTCAGTGGATTCTGCGGTGAGGCGATCCACGCAGCGAGTCGGGCGCGGCGACCATCGATCTCGACCGGCACGCGGCCCAACTCAGCATCCATTTTTCCCAAAGTCGCGGCCGCACTCAGGACGCCGGGGGTGACCGGTGCGCTTGCCCCGAAAGGATCACCGCCCGTGAGAATGGTCGTCTGTTCGAGCAGACCGCGCTCCCTTGGCGCTTCCGGAACCCGCATCGGACTAGTAACAGATTTCAGGTCCGGCGTGCGCCCGCTGTAGACGCCGAAAGCCACCGGTTCGTATCGATCTAGATCCCAATTCAGTCGCTCAAGTCCCTTGCGTGCGATGCGCTCGTGTCCGAAATCTTCCGGAGCAAACCCCACCCCTGCGGGCGGAATCTGGCTTTCGGGAATTCCCTGCTTCATCAGCGCAGCCCTGACTTCGGCAAACCCCGAATCGAACCCGCGTTGATTTCTCTTTCCAGCCACCGATTTCACCACCCGCTCAAATGTGGCGGGATCGATCTTCTTCTCCGCATACCAGGCCCGGGCCGCAGCCATCAATTTTATGTCGAGCCGGGCTAACTCGCGGCGGTAATGCGCTTCCCTCTTTTCAAGGTAACTTTTTTCGTCAAAGCCGTCCGTGTTCTCACCCGCAACAAATGCCGCCGGAAGTTCCGCCAGTTGCGTGGTCGCGAACACGGCTTGGAAACTATAGTAGTCCCGAGTGGGAATCGGATCGAATTTGTGATCGTGGCAGCGCGCACACTGCAGCGGGTGCGCGAGAAATACTTGGCCGACACTATCGGTCACATCATCGAGGAATCGCTGCCGGGCGATCTTGGCCACTTCCATTGCGGTGAGCTCCCACGGCCCCATTCGCAGAAACCCAGTCGCTATGCGTGCCTCAGCATCATTTGGCGCAATTTCATCGCCGGCAATCTGCTCTCGCAGGAACTGATTATAGGGCTTGTCGGCATTGAACGCGCGAACGACATAGTCGCGGTAACGCCACGCATTGCCCCGCGCATAGTCATTGGCAAAACCGCTGGAATCCGCATAGCGAACCACATCAAGCCAGTGCCTCGCCCATTGCTCGCCGTAATGCGGCGAAGCCAGCAAGCGATCGACCACTGTCGCAAACGCCGAAACGTCGTCAGAGGGATCAGCGAGAAACGCAGCAACCTCCTCGGGGGCCGGCGGCAACCCTGTCAGGTCGAACGTCACTCGACGTATCAGCACACGACGTTCCGCCCGGGGTGCGGGCAACAGACTGGAGTCGGCTAGCCTTGCGTTGATAAACGCATCGACCGGGCTCGACTGCAGGGATGCAAACGGGGACGGCCGCGCATTGGGCACTTCTGGCTTTTTCAGTGGCTGATAAGCCCAGAGATTTTCGACCTTGTAACGCCGGTCGGTCCAATCCGCAGCAAGGCCACCGCTGGTAGCGACCATCGTTCCATCCTCGACGGACCACTTGTCTTTTCCCGCGAGGATTTCGTTTGCACGTGTTCCGTCGGGCCACGGCGCCCCGGCCGCAATCCAGTCTTTAACGTAACGAATCTGTTCAACCGTGAGCGCATCGTTGTCTTTCGGCGGCATCGCCTTCCAGTCCTCATGGCTCCGCGTGACGGCGAGATAGAACGGGCTCGCGTCGGGAGCGCCAGGCACGAGCGCAGGTTTCTCGCTGTCACCGCCTTCGAGCGTGTCTTTCAAGCTACGCAGATCCAAACCACCCTTGATCTTGTCCTCGTCTCGACCGTGGCACGAGAGGCACTTATCCTGCATCATCGGCAGCACACGACGGATAAACAGCACCTCTGCGTCTGACTTGGTGAGTGAGTCAGAAGCCGCTTCTACCCGGAAACTCCCGCACGCAATCGCCACACATATCAATGCGGCGAATGCCCGCCATCTCCCCGTCGTCAGGTGACGGTGATTCGCTTCCAACGTCACCGTGGAGATGTAGGCCGTCGACATTGCAGGGCGTGTGCGAGGGAGGGTCACGGCAGAGCAGGGAACGTTAACTGAGCGTCCAACCGCCATCGACCATCAGGATTTCTCCAGTGATCAATCCGGAATTACGACTGACCAGAAATTGCACCGCGTGTGCAATTTCTCCAATAGTTCCAACCCGGCCGACGGGGATGCGGGATAGCACCGATTTCCGGAATTCCGGATTTTCCAGAAAAGGCCGAGTGCCCGGCGTGTCGAGATAGGTTGGCGCGACCGCATTAACAGTGATGCCGAAGGGAGCCCACTCCAGAGCCATGCTCATCGTGAGCATGTTGATCGCGGCCTTGGAACAAGAGTATGCCACATGATTGGCAATCGCGACCGAGGCTGCCTGTGAACTGATATTTACGATCCTGCCAAAGCGCTGGGGCAACATGAGCCGGGCCGCTGCTTGCGAACAAAGAAACGAACCGCGCGCGTTGGCGGTCATGATCCGGTCCCACTGCTCGGCGGTTTCGTCCAGTGCCGCGCAATTGGCACCGTCTCCGGCATTGTTCACGAGAATGTCGAGACGGGACGATTCCGATCCGACGAGTGCGAACGCGCGGGCGATGGAAACCGGATCGGAAACGTCGAGTTGCACGGCCCGGGCGCGGGATTCGAACCGTTTCAAGGGTTCGGCTAGCGCACGAACCTGCTGATCGAGACGGCAGCCGAAATAGACGATAGCGCCGTCTGCGAGCAAGGCCTCGGCGATGCCGAAACCCAAACCCGCCGGATCGTTCGCTCCAGTTACAAGGGCGATGGATTGAGAAGCTTTATTCATAATTGTTCAGATTGGTGATCCCACATGGGCAGAGGCGCCGTGAAATGGCAGTGCACCGAATGCGGCTGCCGCAAGGTGGCATTGAAAGTAGAGGCTGACATCAGGCGGACAGGGTGGAGTTGAAAGCATCGCAAAGTTTACACCCGTTCGCTTCAGAGCGTGACGACAAACTATGTGCGATCTACGACACTCAATCGGAGGTTGCACGCGCCTCCTCGCCTAGCGAACTCAACCCCAATCAACTAAAAACGACATACGCCAATGGTGGAAAATCATGCGGACCAAACCTGATGCACCACTCCCCACCACCAGCTACACGCGCTCTCTGCAATCACACACGGGGACCTGCGCAACCCGACAACCCGGCAACAAAACACCCGTCACCATGTATATCCATCGGCCCAAGAAACACGGCTCTCTCTGGACAATCGGCGTGAAATTGTCATCCACGCCGCCATGCGCCGATTACCCTTCATCCTCGCCGCGCTGCTCGCACCGGCGCTCTACAGCCAAACCGCCCCGGCGAAAAAAACCGCACCACAAAAAACTGTCCTCGCCCCTGCGTTACTCGGCGGCCTCGAATCCCACCTCGCACTCACCTATGCCCGCTACGGCACGTGGGAACTTCAGCTCGACCTCTATCGTCCTTCACTGCGCGGCGAGGTGCTACCCGCCATAGTGTGCATCCACGGCGGTGGCTGGTTCAAGGGTGAGCGGGGAAACATGACGCAACTCGCGCAGGCGCTCGCCGCGCGTGGTTACGTTGCGATCACTATTTCCTACCGCCTCACCGGCGAAGCAAAATTTCCTGCCGCGATCCAAGACGCAAAGGCGGCCGTCCGCTGGCTCCGCGCCCACGCATCAGTCTACGGAATCGACCCCGACACCATCGGCGTCACTGGACTGTCCGCTGGCGGCCACCTCGCCGCGCTACTCGCGACAAGCGGCGGCGTGGCGCAACTCGAAGGCGATGGCGGCCACGGCACGCAGTCCGCCGCCGTGCAAGCGGCCATGTCCATGGGGGCGCAAACAGATCTCGAATCCGCTCGGATCGGCGAGCTCTCGGCCAAAGCCGACGATCAGTTCTATCGAACTTTTTTTGGCGCACCGCAGAGTGAGATACCCGGCACGTTCGCGCTCGGCTCGCCGCGCCACCATCTTGATCGCGCCGATCCACCGCTCGCGTTCATGACTGGCGAACTCGATGACGTGAGCACACGGGCCGACGAAATGCGTCGCGATATGATGAAACTCGGTATCGCCACCGGCCTGACGGTCATCCCTCAAGCACCTCATTCCTTCCTCGGCCAGCAGCGCTCGTTCGATATCGCAGTCAACACCTGCGACGCCTTTTTCACACTCCATCTCAAGCAGCGCAGCCGCCCGCCAATTGAGTCCGGGCCAGCCTTACCAATTTTCGTTTCCGGCGCGCGTTGGACTATGCTCGGCGGCGGCTACGCCGGCAGCGAAGGCGCGCAGTGGATCGGTCAAAAACTGCACTTTGCCGCGCACCACGATCGGCTGGCATTCACTTGGACCGAACACACCGGCCTTGCCGTGTGGCGCGACGACTCGCCCGAGGCCACGTCATTCCGTCCTGACGGACAGGGCGGCTACTATGTCGTCGAGCAAACCACGCGGCAGCTCGCGCGCTGGAACGCCAAAGCCGAACGCACCGAGGTGCTCGCTGATCGATTCGAGGGCCAGCGCCTAAACCGACCTAACGATTGCATCGTCCGCTCTGACGGCACGATCTGGTTCACTGATCCCGATTATCTTTTTGCGCTGCGCAAGGAAGAGCGGAAAGAACTCACCGAGCAAAATCTCTACCGCTATGATCCGCGCACCCGCGCCCTCTCGGCAGCCGCACGTGGCTTCGACAAACCCAACGGCCTCGCCTTCTCCCCGGACGAAAGATTCCTCTACGTTACCGACAGCGGCGGCTTCGATGTGCTGCGCTTCACCGTGAATGCCGACGGCACGCTCGGCCAGCGCGAGGTGTTCACCACTCTGAAGGTCAAGGGGCTCGACGGCCTGACTTTTGATTCCGCCGGCCGCCTTTGGTGTGCGGCGCTCGACGGAGTGCATGTCTTCGATGTCGCCGGTCGTGACCTTGGGGTGATCAGGCTGCCGTTCAAACCCACTTCCATCGCCTTCGCTCCAGCGCCCTCGCGTCTCGTGTGCGTCACCACCCGCGAGGCCGCATTCGTAACCTCGCTCCGCTAGTCCGCCTGGGACTGCCACGCTTCACTGCCGATCGGGGCCGGCTGGACGCCTTGCGATAGACGGCAACTTGACCCACTTTCCACCTTCGCGGGCACTTCTCAGCGCCGAGGCGATAAACTACATTCCAGATACACCGTCGCTGATCGTCGGGAAGCAAACATCGCGCGGCGGCCGCCGGCCGGAAACCTCCGCCCGAATCGCGCGAAACGCTTCCCGATAAATATTGCCGAAGGCTTCGAGATATCCCTCAGGATGACCGCCAGGGACCCGGGTATGGCGCACCGCCTCGGCGTGCAGGTAGCCATTCCCTCGGCGCCAGACCTGGCGCGGGCGATCGGCAAATTTCATGATCAGCTCGTTGGGCTGTTCCTGCTGCCACTCAATCGACGCCTTTGTGCCGTAGACCCGCAAGGTGAGCGCATTTTCCTCACCGATGCAGATCTGGGATGCCTGCAACACACCTCGCGCTCCGTCTTTGAACCGTAGAATGACATTCCCGTCATCCTCCAGCCTCCGTCCTTGCACAAAGGTGGTCAGGTCCGCGCAAAGTTCATCAATTTCTAGACCGGTCACAAAGCGGATGAGGTTCTCCGCGTGGGTGCCGATATCGCCTAGGCAACCGGACGCGCCGCAGCGCTTAGGGTCAGTTTTCCACGAGGCCTGCTTGTGGCGGGTGGCCTCCAGCCGAGTAGCAAGCCAGCCTTGGGGATACTCGGCCACGACTTTACGAATGACGCCGAGCTTTCCGGCCCGGACGAGTTGGCGCGCCTGACGGACCATCGCGTTGCCGGTGTAGTTATGAGTCAGAACAAAGACCTTTCCAGTTTTCGCCACGAGCGCGCGCAGCGCCTTGGCTTCCGTCAGATCGAAGGCGACAGGTTTGTCACAAACCACATTGAAGCCGAGTTCCAGAAACAGCTTGGCCGGTCGGAAGTGTTCGTGATTGGGGGTGACGATGACGATGAAATCGAGCCTGCGCTCACGCGGCTGGGCGGCTTCCGCCCGGGCCATTTCGCCGTAGCTCCCATAGACGCGTGTCGGATCGAGGTAGAAGTCCCTGCCTGAAGCCCGCGAACGTTTCGGGTCGGAGGAGAACGCCCCTGCAACCAGCTCCGCCTGAGCGTCCATCTGCGCGGCGATACGATGCACGGCGCCGATAAATCCACCCCGGCCGCCACCGATCATGCCAAAACGTAGTTTGCGATGCATAGTGAAAGGGTAAGTCAATTCAGTGCAATATTACCCCGTGAACCGAAAAAGCGTGACGACAAAGGCTGTGCCAATTGCGACAGATCGCCCTTGAGTGAAGCGATGAAAGGCAGGCCGCCGATAGAGCAACGAGTGTTCAGCGCGAAATTTATCGCGGTTTCAAAATGGGTGTGGGGTCGCGGTAGGGAACCGGGCTTTAATGCCCGGCCCCCCGCACAGATCCGAGCGACCGCAATTAGCGCACTCGGCTCTTGCATTGAGTAGTGGCGTGGAAACGGTCCCAAGGCCAAGGATGGCATACACGGGCGGGGGGGGAGCCATTGAACCGCAATGCGGCTCATGCGATCTCACGACAAACGATGTCGTTGGCATTCTGCCCAAAATGATCCATTGGCCTCCCATCCATGGTAGCCGGGCGACCATTGACAATGGCCGGACCTAAAGAATACTGATCACCCTACAGAAAAGCACTATCCTCCATGACAACCTCTACCCTCTCTCAAAACGGGCAAACCACCATCCCGGCGAAAGTCCGGGAGTTTCTCCGCATCGGGCCAAGCGACAAGTTGGTCTATCAGTTTGAAGGGAATCGGATTTTCTTGGAACCAGCGGTCGCTTCTACCGAAGCGCTTTACGGTGTGTTCAAGTCAGGGCGCAAGCCCCCCACCAAGGAGGAACTCCTTGCCGCGCGGCAAAAACACTACGCAGCAAAATATTCGCGGTGAAAACGTTCATCCTCGATGCCAACGTCGTTTTGCGGTTCCTGCTGGCGGACGACCCTGCCCAATCTCCCAAGGCCAAAGAACTATTCGTGCTCGCTGAATCGGGACGTGTCCGTTTGCGCCTTACTCATGTCGCCGTCGCCGAACTGGTTTGGGTGCTTGGTTCTTTCTTCAATTTTCCTCGGCACGAGGTTGGCCCGAGATTGCGCGGACTCATTTTACACAAGGGCGTCGAAATTGATGACCAAGACGTGATCTTGGGTGCCCTCGACCGCTTTGCCCGCGTCAACGCCGATTTTCCGGACTGTTACGCGGCCGCCATCGCGGCCCACAGTGCGACGCCCGTCGCCAGTTACGACCGCGATTTTCGGAAATTTATCGATGTCACGTGTTTGAAGCCCGAGGAAATTCTAAAAGCCCCCTGATCCGCTTGAATGAGGTAGCCCTGAACTTCGAGGAGCTGATCGAAGCCGTTCGAGAATTCGTCGCACCAGTCCTGCGGAAGGACGGAATTGCGATCCGGCGGAAGCCCGGGAAAGGATAGCGTGATCCGTGAATCCACAATTCGACTACAGCATATTTTTCGCGCTCAAGCTTTGCCACGGATTTGCCCGCGAGCGTGTTTTTGGCTTCCTTTCGGCTCGTTCCGTGTCATTCTTTTTCACGTTCTAACTCACTAACAATCAACTCCAAAGCCCTGTCCTCCAGGCTTTTCCGTTGTCAGGTCTGAGGTGGTTCGAGTCCCGTTGGCCGCCCCATTTTGTAAGTTGATAGTAATACGATTCTAACGTGGTAATGTGAATGAGTTATAAGGTTCGGTATTCAGCAAAAAAAATACAGGTGTCCCCTTGGTGTCCCCTTTTTTCGTTCCCTTTGTGCGGTTTCTGTTCGCACAAAACCGCAACGAGACGGGCCACGGTGGGGGAAGTCAGCGGAGGCATGGGGGAACCTTCGAGTTCTAGCCCATCGTTGGAGCCGTGAGGGTCAGTTGTCGCCGTGTCGAAAAAACGCACACTAAACGACCACCGTTGCCACCCTCCGGGGGAGGGGGGGGCGAAGCCCCATAGGCGTTAAAATAAGGAATTGCCTTTTTTCGCCTTTTGCGATGGTTTTCGTGGCATGGAAGCACCGCCGTCGCTGCACGACGAGAAGGAATGGCCGTATATATTAACTCTGCTACCGCGGGATCTGGAAGATTCCGCCCGGC
>CAMDOF010000119.1 GCA_945903465.1 Opitutus sp. GAS368 | reverse complement strand
TCCGCCATTTTCTGGTCGACGGAGATGGTATTGCGATCCGTGGGACCGAGTTTGCCGCCGGTCAGCCAGGTGCTGATGCAGTTATGGTGGTGGCCGAGGCTGCCGGGGTGGTGCAGTCCGCTGATCGGGGTGATGGCTTGGCGGTGCTTCTCGAGCGGCTTGAGCGAGCGGGAGAATTGGTAATCGGGGCCGTCCTTGGTGATCTGGTAGTTCAGCGAATGGACGCCGTTTGCCAGGTAGATGAAGGCGCTTCGGCGCGGGGTCGCGGTCATCTTCTCGAAGGCGCGCAGCGGGAGCATGCAGTCAAGGAGAGGCAGGGAGATCAGCGCGCCCATCGCGCGCAGGGCGTGACGGCGATCCATGCGCCAAGATTGGGAGAGGTAGTTCATAAATGGGGTTCTTAGTTTAGGGGGTTCTTAGTTTAGGGGGTTCGTAGTTCTTGGTTGTTAGTTGGCGGCAGGGGTTCCTGGCTCGTTGTTAGTCGTTCTTGGTTGGTTGCTCTTGGTTCTTTGCACGGGGCGCGATGTCCCCGATTTTGGCTTCTTTGTGGTTTGGGCAACGAGGAACCAAGAACAAAGAATCAGGAACATTACTCATCGCTTCTGCAGGAGTTCTGATGTGGCCACAGCTGTGACCATATCCTTGATCCCGTAGTCGTGCTTTTTCGCTTCGGCGACGATGGCCTTGATGTCTTCCCGATCGTCGAAGGTGAGGACGCGGCGGAGAGCGTAAGTGCAGAGGTGTTCGATGAACGCCCAGGCGACGGCATCATGGTCGTCGATCAGCAGTTGTTTGAAACCGTTGGAATCCTTGAAGGGTCGGCCGTCGGGCATTACACCGGCGGGATCGAGCGCGGGGTCGGCGCCGAGTCCGGCCGCGACTTTTTCATGGGTGCGCCACTGTCCGATGGCGTCGTAGTTGTCCCAGGCGAAGCCCAGGGGGTCGATATTGGAGTGGCAGGCGGCGCAGTTTGGGTTCTGGGAGTGGGCCGCGAGTTTATCCCGCAGGGAGGCCTTGGGGCTTTGCGGCGTAGGGGGTTCGATCGCAGGTACGTTGGCGGGTGGGGGAGGGGGTGTCTTGCCGAAGATCGTCTCGCTCAGCCAGACGCCTCGGTGAATCGGGCGGTGGCGGGTCCCGTCGGAGGTCAGGCCGAGGACCGCGCCCATCGTGAGCAGACCGCCGCGATGATCTTCGGGCTTAAGCGAGACCCGTTGGAAGCCGTCTGATTTCGGCTCGGGCAGGCCGTAGAAATCGCAGAGCCGGGTGTTGGCCATGGTCCAGTCGGAATGGATGAAGGCGTCGACCGATAGGTTCTTGGCGAACGTTTCCCGGAAATACTCGGTGACCTCGGTGCGCATGCTGGTCTCGAGCCATGGGTCGTAGTTGGGGTAGAGTTTCTTATCTGGCGGGAACATGCCCACGCGGTGCAGCTGGAGCCACTGGCGGGCGAAATCATCGACGAAGCGGCTGGTGCGTTGATCCTTGAGCATGCGGTCGATTTCCGCTTTCAGGCCATCGCCCTTGAGCGCGTTCCCCTTGGCGGCGTTGAAGAGGCCGTCGTCAGGCATCGAGCTCCACAAAAAATAAGAGAGCCGTGAGGCGAGTTCCCAGTCGGTGAGCTTTTCGCGCGCCACGGGATCGCCTTCGACGAGGTAGATGAAATTACGGGAGGTGAGCACGCCTTGCAGGGCGATGCGATAGGCGTCGGCCGGCTTTTCGCCGGCGGTGCGCTCGGAGAGATAGGCTTTCAGATACTGACTGAGCTCTTGGGCGCGGACCGGTCGGCGCCAGGCACGTTCAGCGAAGCGGCGAAGTTGTTCCGTGATGACCTCGGGCGAGGCATCAGCAGGTGGGAGGAGGCCTTCATGCCGGGATTTTTCCGCCTTGGTCTCCAGCGGGCCCTCCCACTCGATCCAGTCGACGAGCACGATGGAGAAGATGCTGTGGCCCTTGTCGTCAAACATCTGCGGAGCGTTGGCATTCAGGAGCCGCGTCTCGCTGCTGTGCGTGAAGATATAGGCGGGGCCGTTGGAAAGGACGTTGCGGAAGGCGGCGCCGGATCTCCGGTCGACGCTGTTCGTGGCCACCACGGTCCAGTGCAGCGTCGCGGGCATGTCGAGATACACCTCGAATTCATAGACCTTTGGGCTGTCCTCGGGGGCGGTGATATCGAATTCGACGAGGGCAGCCACGGTCTCCTCCCCGGTCGATTTCCCGATGCTCAGGTGGGCCGGCTGGCCGCCGAGCGGGCGGATGCCGCTGGCCTGGATGCGCAGGCGATAGAGCCCGCTGTGTTCCGGGCCGGTTTTTCCGAACCACTGGGTCGTAAGCGCGGTTTCAATCTTCCCGGGGAAGATGAGGTACCGCACGGGGCGCTGGATATCGAATTTCGCCAGTGACTCCAGCACGTTCTTACCTCCGCCGCGGCTCATTTCCAACGCCGTCTTATGAACCTTGCGAGC
This sequence comes from Opitutus sp. GAS368, assembly GCA_945903465.1. Lineage (GTDB taxonomy): Bacteria > Verrucomicrobiota > Verrucomicrobiia > Opitutales > Opitutaceae > ER46. The sequence continues at coordinate 21,843 of CAMDOF010000119.1, read as the reverse complement.
CTGGCCGGTCGTGGCTGAGAGGGCGCGGTCGAGCACGGTGTCGGCGGCACGGTAATAACGATCCACATGCGACGGTGAAAGGGACAGCACCGAACCGATGCGATCGAAGCCATGCCACAAGGAGTCCTCGTTGAGTTCTCCCGGCTTGGCTGGATTATAGCGCGCACCGAGCAAGTCGTAGACCGTGTTCTGATATTCTTTCCGGCTCAGACGATAATGCGCAACGGAGGGACGTGCCGCCATGCGCATCGCTCGGCCATCTTTGATCAGCGCGTCGAGATTGGAGACAAAGGCAGCGATCTCCTGCTGATTCGGTTTGGGTTCCTTGTCTTTCTTCGGGGGCATCTGACCGGAGTTCACCTGCTCCATGGCCTCCGCCCAGTGATGGGTGTCGGCACCGAGTTTGAAGTCGCGTGAGAGGCGGTCGAGGCGTAGGTCGCCTTTCTCCTTTTCGGGGCCGTGGCAACGGACGCAGTACTTCTCGATGAAGGCTTCGTAGGGCTCCGCCGCGCGGCCGATGCCGATCAGGCCGAGGCTTAGGCTGAGGAGCGCAGAGGCCCGGGTGAAATGGCTGCGGAATGACATAGTGCTGCTCAAATGGAGTCGGGCCGCGTGCAGGTAGGACGCAGGGCTGTTCATGTGACGTCGGCTTTCAGGGTCAAGTTCTTACCTATTCCACGAAGATCAGCTCGTTGGCGTTGAGCAGGGCGCGGCAGAAGGATTGCTCGGAAACTGGATTTGTGGGGGAGGGGTTTAGCGTGCTCATCTCGGGACAGGCCAGCCCGCGGAGCCGCCGCTTTTGCTCGATGAACACTCCGGGGGAAACCGCGAGCGCGAAGACCGGCGTGTCGCCATCGACGAGGCTACGGAGCGTGGCGGAGTCAATGAAGAGATCGGCCTTCGACGCATCCGCAGTGTTACCGGATACCACGTCAATCGCGCTGGTGCGGAGTCGGTGAAGAGATCGGCCTTCGACGCATCCGGCGCCAACCGCAGGGAATCATCCGGCGAAATCCGGACGATATCATCCCTCGCAAACCGCTTCGATTGTTCGCCGGTCAGAGGCCAGCAAAGTTTGCAGCCAAGATCGACCGCGAGTTCGCCGCCGCGCTCGACGATGGGGTGTAACCCCGGTGCGCCGCGGATGGGCTTGAGGAGCGCGGGCGGTTCTCCGGTTGGAATCGCGATGACCTCGGTCGCTTTTTGGGGGGGCGAGTTTGCGAACTCGGTGCCCAAGTTGAACCACGGCCCACTCGTGGTGATTTGCCTCGGTCGCGAGCGCGCGGCGCAGCTTGGGGTCGGCCATGGGGCTCAACGTGCGAAAGTGCGCCCAGGTCAATTTGGGCCACGTGGCCCAAATTGGGAATGCGCGGTAGAATTTGTCGCAGCGCTGCAATCCGCTGCGGTCGATCTGCAAATCGGCGGCGAGGCGGAGAATGGTTTTGGCGCCGTAATCCGCCCGATCCTAGTTCGCGAGGACATGGTGGCGAATGAGCGGGCCGGTTTCGTGATACGGGCGTACCTTGGCGTGGTCGGCGGCGCGCTGGCCCTGAAACAACGTCACCTTCATCGCCCCCCGCAGATTCGGCGGAGGACTTCGGGTTAAAAGCCGAGGGCTACGCTGAGGCGAAAGCTGCGGGGCTCGCGGGGGACGACGCGCCAGTAGCCGTCGCCGACGCGGTTGTAGCGGATGATTTGGGCGTCCTGATTATCGAGGAGGTTGGCGATGTTGAGCTGGACGCGGACGGTCGTGCCGGCGCCGAGGAAGCCGGATTGGAGTTTCGTCGAGTAGCCGGTAAGCGCGTCCACGTTGTAGATTTCGGGGCCGTAAAGGATTTTCCCGAGCACGTCTTTACCCAGGGCGTCGAAGCCGAGGATTTCGCGCTGGAGCACGTTCTTGCTCTGCCAGCGGACGCCGCCGCCGATGAACCAGCCCTTCAGGCGCTCCTGACTGAAGGAGTAGCGGGTGAAGAAATTAGCTTTGTGGGGGCGGTTGTTGTAGCCGAGTCGGTTGAGCTGAAAGAGATTGGCGACGCCGGTTTCGATTTGAGAAATCTCAGTGGCGATCGGGATGTTGGCGGTCGTGATGAGCGTGGTGGGGAACTTCGCGTAATATTCTTTTTGCGCGGCGAACCATGGGAACCATTCCTGGCCGAGATTGCTCCGTTCGAGCTTCGTGTAGGAGTACGCGGCGGTGATGGTCCAGTTTTTGGTGGGGTTGCCTTTGAGTTCGAATTCGTAGCCCCTGGTGTCGAGGTCGGAGAGGAAATCGCCGAGATAGGCAGGGATGGAGCGGCTATCGACTTCGGCCTGAGTGATGCGGGCAGTGTCGCGGTAGGCGATGAGAATACGGCGGTGCGCGAGAATGAAGGAATTGTCGCGCACGGTGGGATCGTTCTTCGACGCGGTGTGATAAGCGGTGGCGCGGGCGAAGATGCGGCCGTCGAGGAAGCTGGTCATGATGCCGTAGTCGGTGCCGAGGCCTTCGGGCGGAGGCGGGAAGGTGACGTCGGGCAAGATGCGGCGCGTGGTCTGGGGCGCGCCGTTGTTGTTCGATTGATTCACGAATGCACTTAGCCACGAGTTGGCTTTGACGACCGCGCCGGCGGTGTAAGTGGTGAAGTTGTAGGAGCGCGCGGTGATGGTGTCCTCCCCGACGTAGCCGTATTCGTTGACGAGTTTCTCGCCGGCGAGGACTTGCGGGTGGTTGGCGGGGAGGCGGTCGACGAGAAGGGGGACGATGTCGACTTTGTCGTGGCGGACGCCGCCGGTGACGATGACACGGCCGCCGAGGAAACGGCTCTGCGTGGCGAGCATCTGGCTGGCGATCTCGCGGTTGGCGCCGGGCGTGCCGGCGCCGGCGATGAAGCGGGCCTTGTAGTTCACGCCGCCGAAGACGATCGGGGCGGGGTCGACGCGGGTGCCGGGGATGTAGGTCTCGGGGGCGCCGGCGGTGACGTAGGAGCGGCGCGAGAGCTGGTTCTGGCCATTCTCGGGCGCGGTGGGGACGAGGATGGGGACGTTGGTGGCGGCGTTGACGAGAATCTCGGCGCCCTGACTGGTGCGGTAGTGCTGGATGGAGCGCTCGGCCATGCTGGCGAGGCGGTGATCGCCCCAGCGGCCGAGATCGACGCGCCACGAACCGGTGGCGCGCATGACGCGATTTACGGTGTCTTCGAAATTCTGGTAATTGGTCTGCTCGACGTAGAGCTGGCCGGCGCGGGGATTGGCGACGCGGGTCGCGGTGCCATCGGGATTCGGGAGATAGAGATTGGGATCGCCGAAGAGCGAGAAGGCGCCGGAGAGCTGTTTGGAGAAACCGCTGCCGCCTTCTTCATTGAAGGCGAATTCGAAGAAGCCCTCCTTGCCGAGTTTTTGTTCGATGCGGAAAAATTTGCGGGAGATCTCGTTTTTGCGGCGGGCTTCGGGGCCGTAGTAGTTGATGTCGTAAGGCGCGTAGGGCAGGCCGTCGGCACGGGGTGCGGTGGGCAGGAGCGTGTTGTAGGGCGTGTCCTGACGTTGCACGGGAATGCCGCTGTTCATGCCGGTCTCGTAGATGCTGGCGCTCTGGTAGATGACGCTGTTGGCGCTCCCGTTGCGGGTGAAAACCGTGCGGCCGTCGTTGGCGACGAGGATGTTTTTGATGCCGGGGCCGCGGATGCCGAAGGTGTTTTGGACGGTGGCGGTACCGGTGCCGAAGGAGGTGTTGTCCACGAGAGGCCGGCCCTGCCGCCACCAGAACGAGAGCGCGTCCACGCGGTTAAACGGGCGATCGGTGGGGAGGGCGATTTCGCCGCGTTCGTAGAGGGCGGTCGCTGTGGTGTTTTTGAACGGCTTGTAGCCGAGGACGGCGGACCAGCGGTCGGTCTTGCGCTCGGCGTAGCGGCGCCAGGTATCGGCTTCGTCGTGGACGGCCAAGAGGCGGACGCCGAGGCGGTCCTTGAGGGCGACAACGTTGAAATCGAACTCGCCGCGATACGCGCCCCACGAGCCGGCGACGGCGTTGAGTTTGACGGAGGTGCGGCGGAGGTCGGCGGTTTTCGTCTGGGCATTAATGATCCCGCCGGCGGAGCCGAAGCCGAAGAGGACGGAGTTCGGGCCGCTGGAGACCTCGAAGCGGCCGGTGTTGTAGGTGTCGGTGGGCAGCGTGGTCTCGAGGAAATCCACGGTCTTGGAACCGGCGAGGCCGCGGTTGTTGACGCGCACGTCGTTGAGGAGGCCGCCGTCGAAGTAGAAGAAACTGGGGGCGGTGGTGACGGCGTTGAAATCGGCGTTGGAGTTGACGCCGTACTCGAGGACTTGGGCGAGACCGGTGGCGCCGAGATCCTTCAGAAATTCTTCGGTGAAGACGGAGACGGACGCGGGGGTTTCGGAGAGCTTGGTGTTGAGGCGGCTGCCGGCGAGGGTGTTGGCCGCCTGGTAGCCATTGTCCTGGTCGCCGGAGACGGTGAAGGGGCTGAGGACGATGGTGTCGGTTTCGCGGACAGACGCGGTGGCGGACGATGATGCGGTGGCGCTCGGGGCCGGGGCGCTTTGAGCCTCGGCGAATGGGGCGGTGGTGAGGGTAAGCAGGCTCAGAAGGACGGCGCGCGGGGAACGAACGCGGCGAGGGCGATGGCAGGATGAGGGCATGGCGGGGGGGGCTCCGATGAAAGGTGGGTTGAGGTGAGGAGAGGGGGGGAGGCACGGGCAACGGAATGACGCGGGGACGGCAAGAGGTGGAGGAGGGGAGGGGCCGGTGGCGGCGGAAACGGGCAGTGGAAACTGAGCTTATGATTATGGCAAGGAGTCCGGCGGAGTTAGCTGCTTGAAGGTTTTCTGGCTCAATATTCGAATTTTTATGAACGCAAACTCCCCGACAATTGATGCCCGAGGCCCTGATTTTATAAGTCCGAAAGCCTGCTCGACGGTTGATCTTGGCGCGATGACTAGGGGGTAGGTGTTGGCGCTGAGAGCAGCTTTTCGAATTCGGGCTGGCGGCGGAGTTTATCCCACCACGGATGGAGGCGCAAGGTGTGCGTTGTGATGGATCGAGAATTGCCGTTTAGCGCTAATGTTAAATACGGCGTCGCCTTGGTGACGTCCCCGCGGGCTGCGTAATACAGAGCCAGCAAAAGGATCCGTCTGCCCGAGAGGTCTTCTTTCCAAAGTGGCTCGACCAAGGCGACAAGTTGTTCCGCTTGGTCATTTTGGTCTAACCAAGCGAGCGTCGCCGCGAGCTCGACCTGATGCACCTTATTGGCCGGATCTTCCTTAAGCAGCTGGCGTAGCACCGTCTCGGCCGACTGCCAATCGGCGTGGGCGCGATTATCCTTACCGGCGAGGCGATGCGCGAGAGCGAGCGACCAAGCCATCGGGGCGAGGGCGATAGAGGAGTCCGTGAAATAAGAACGCGTGGTCAAGGCGGCGGCGGACTCAACTCGGTGTGGCTGATGCTCCAGTAACCCTATCCACATCGCGGTGGCGACCGAGCGATCTTCTGCGCGGTCGGCCAGCGGTAACTCGGCCAGCTGGTTGATCACGAGGCGTGCGGCGGGTAAGTCACCGCGACCGTTTGCCAGCGCGTACGCCTTCAAATTCAAGGCACTGGCGAGCGGGTAGATCTGCAGGGCAGCATCAAGATGGTTAATGGCTTGGGCTAAACTATTTTCGTCCTTAAACCCCATGTCTCCTGTCATGTAGGAGAGGGCCAGCTCATAGTGGATGATCGGATCACGCGGCGCGCGTTGCGTTAAATTCAGCAGTAGCTGGCGACCTTCATCGACCCGCTGAATCCTGATCAGGTTGCGGCCCATGGCTCGAGCCAGACGGACGTGCTGGGGGTTAGCCGCGATTGCTCTGCGCAAATGATCGACAGCCGCGGCAGGGGCATTTTGGGCTATCAGGAGGAAGGCAAGAGCGAGCAGGGCCTCGGGTTCGTTCGGATCAAGCGCGAGGGCGCGGTTCGCGCGGGTTTGAACTTCCCCGCGTCGTTTCTCGCTCAGATCCCAAGTCCGGTTGAGCCACGATGCTTGGACGCCTGCACTGACGCCCCAGGTCGTGGCATTATCGGTTTCACGTTCGGTCGCGCGACGCGCCAGCTCTTCGGCGGGGCCGAGGTCGCTGGCGGTGAAGCCAGGCTTTTCATAAATTGCCTTGGCTCGCTCCGCCAGCTGCGCTCCTTCGCTGAGCGGGCGGGCCGCGATCGGCTGGGTTGAGTCGATCGATAAACGCGGTCGCTCGGTTGGCCGCCAGAGTTGCCACCCGCCCAAAATAATCCCGGCCAAAATCAACGTCGCCGCGCCGATTTTCATGCGGCGTGATTTTCCTTGGGCGGGCGTCGGCCGGAGGGTTGACGGGGAATCGTTGGCGGGAGGGGTGAGCGGCGCGGGGTTGAGATTATTTTTTACGACCCCGGCACGGTGCGACCAAAGTTTAAGGAATCGTTGCAAGACCTCGGGTGAGGCTGCCCCGCCGGGCAGTCGCATCCATTGCACCGCGCGAAAACGATCTGGGACGAGGGCGTCCGGCTCGCGGGTCTCATCAATTACGATGGGCAAGATGAACGCGACCCCTGAGGCGATGCTCAGGGCCCGTTGCGCCGCCAGTTCCCACTCGAGTCGAAAATAGCCTTCTTGCCGTGCTTGCGTGTTGGCGGAGATGACGGCGATGAAAAGCAGGCACTCCTTAATCTGGCGGCGAATTTTCTGATCCCATTCGTCGCCATGTTCGAGTCCGCCATCGGAATCAAACCACACCTCGATGCCCCCGTGCCGAAGGGATTCACAAAGGCGGCGCGCGGCCTCGGCATCTTGCGAGGCATAGGAAAGGAAAATTGCTTTGGAAGGATTGCTCATGTCAGTGGCCGATGCTGCTAGCAGGCGTGCCGGTCGCGTCGATGTTGCCTGCTGCGATCGCGGGGCTGCTGCTACCGGCGCGCGTGCTGATCGCGGTCGGCGCGGCGACGGAGGTGCCAGCGAGAAGGCGCGCGATGCCCACAACTAAGTTTCGACGCAGGGACCCCGTGAAGCGCGACGCAAGCATGACGACGGAGACGGTGGACGCGGGGGTGGATGCGCAATCAGTGAATCGGAATCGGGTGATTCTGCCCACGATCAACCATGGATGAAATCCAGCGAAGAAAGCCGGATGAGGGGAACAAGGCGGCCCGGGGAGCAAGGCGGCCCGGGTAGCAAAGCGAGGAGCCCTGGCCGCAAAGAGGCGCCGAGGGCGAAAAGACGATCCCAAAAACCCCAAACCCCAAACCCCAAAGCCTGACCCTTGGGGCTTTTCTTGCCCGACTCGCCAAGTAATTTCGACAGTTTGGTCTCCCCGGGCGGAGTCGGTTCAAAACGTGCCTTTGACGCCGAGGGACCACGACACGCCGGTTTCGGAACTCTGATTTTGGCGGGCGTAATAGGGGGTGGTCGGACCATAGCGCAGAAATTCACGCTTCGTGTTGAGCAGGTTTTTTGCCGCCGCGAAAAGCGAGAGAGTGCGCGTGAGGCGGAATTCGCCGCTGCCATCGACCCTGGTCGAAGGTGCATTGTAACTCCAGACGCTCGGGCCGACGGTGGGCGTGTTGGCGATCTGACTCGTGCGGGTCAGACCGACGTGGTTCCAATTCAGGGCGACGCGGAGCCGGCGGTAAGCGTGGTTGAGGCCCCAATTGTAAACTTCGCCGGGCCCGGTCGCCAGATCGCCAGTGGTGGAGGGGCGGGCGGCAAAGTGGGCGGCATTTGCATAAACTCGCGCCTGGCCCCAAGCGGGTGGCAGAAAGGCCAGGGTCTGGCTGTAGGCGAGCTCGGTGCCATACAAGCGCTGCGTGCGGGTGGAATCATTACGCGTCGTGCGGATGATGGCATTGTCGTATTCGGCGCTGAGGTCGAACTCGGCCAGGAAGTCCGGCGTAATGTCGCGATCGACGCTGACAAAGAAGTTCGTCACGTCGCGCCGGTAGGTGCGGATCGAGAGCGAGCCGGCCGACGGGTTTTCGAAATAATACTCGAGGCCCAACGCGTAATTGTTCGCCGTCCACGGTTGCAGGGCGGTGTTCGTGATGGCGATGACCTCGCGCGCGACACCGATGCTCGGCTCGGGAATCGTCACGCCAGGAATGATTGAGCCCAGATTCGGGCGGCCCAGCGTGCGGCCGTAGGAGGCGCGGGCCTGCAAATTGGCGGTGACGTTGTAGGTTCCCATCACGCTCGGATAGTAGCTGGCGTAGGCGCTTTTGGCTTTCACCCCTCGATAGAGGGTCGTCCGCTTCGCCTGTTCCAGCGGATCAGTGGTAGCGAGCACCGGCTGACCGGCGGCGTTCCGCACCACGTTGCCCGCGCCGTCTTTTTGGTATTTGCCGCTGGGATCAGTGAGGGGACCCTCGCCGTAGTCGTCGGTGTGCTCCCACCGCACGCCACCGGTGACCGAGAGCCTTTGCCAGGGCCTGGCATCGAAGCGGAGGTAGCCCGACGAGACCGTCTCCTCGAAAAATCGTGAAGCGCCGGCGCGGGTGGTGTAGGCGGTGGCGTAATTCGGTACGACGTAGCTGGGGTGCGCGACGTAGTCCTCCCAGAGCAAGAAATTGTTCATCCACGGAATGGAGGGGAGGCCGGAGGGGCCGGGTTTCGTCGCGTGCGGAGTGTCGAGGTAGGGCGCCGAAGCGTCGTCGGCGCTGAGCGCAACGCGATCGGGCCCCACCCAGGTGCCGCCGGGAAATTGGTAGCTTTCCCGAGCGAGATCGCGTTGATTGCGCCGAAAATCGACGCCGGTTTTCAGGCGGAGGGGCCGGCCGAGGTCGATGGTGCGGCGAGCGCTGAAATTCGCGGAACTGGTGATGGACTGGGATTCGATCTGCGCGCTGCCGACGGTGCGGATCACGTAGTCGGCAACGCTAAAAGGATCCACGGGCACGGTGGCGCCGCCGACGGTGCGGCTGACCTGGAAGCCACCGGGCCGCATTTTGTTGAGGTCGGTAAAATTGATATTCACCCCGGTGATCGCCGAGCTGTGAGTTTGGAAATAACCCTTGTCGATGTCGCGGTATTGGTTCGTCGAACGGGAAATACCCGCCGCGCCCTCGAGCGTCCACACCGGACCACGGTGCCAGTAGCGGAGCGAGGGTGTGTAGGTCGTGCCCGTCTTGTCGCGCTGTGAAATACTCGCATTGATCCCGCCCGCTCCAATCGCGCCCGTTGTCGAAGTCGCGGTGAAGGCCGTGGCGCGGCCGACGTCGAGCGCCAGCGTCTTGTCGGAAAATGTCGCGTAGTAAAACGTGTAATCCAGGCCCACTTTGAACACGTCAGAGCGCCCGAGTTTGAAGTCCAGGCCCACCGAGCCGGCCTGTTGCCGGGTTTGCGATCCACCGTCGACCACTGAGTAGAGGCGGGCGTAAGGGTTGTCCGGGCTGGTCGCGATGGAACCAGCCGGGATCGCGCCGTGGTTCGACCACGTGAAGTTGTCGTTGCGGAGGTAGGTGCGGCGGTTGTAGTCGCCGAGCGAAAAGGTGAGGCCGAGTCGATCCTTCCGCAGCGGCACTACCGCCGAGATTTCGTAAGCGGGGAGCACGCCGCTCCGGGGTTGGCGGTAGGGCCCAGGCTCTCGTTTGAAACTAAGCGGATCGAGGGTGACGCTCTCAATCGCGGTCAGACTGAAGCGGTAGTTGTAAACCGGTTTGCTCCGCTCGAAGGAGCTGCGCGGAATGAGATTCACTTGGCCGCCGATGGCATCGGCGCGCTGGTCTGGGGTCTGGGTTTTATCGACCTCGACGCGGGCGAGGTTCGTCATCGTCACCTGTTCAAGTTCGATCGTGCGATTCGCGGCCGAAGAGGCCGCGCTGGCGAGCGCTAGGCCGTCGACATTGATGGGCGTGTAGGCGGCCGGCACGCCGCCGATGGAAATTTCACGCGCATCCTGGCCGCCACCGACCGTGACGCCGGGGAGAAACTTCAGGAACTCCGCGACGTTTCCCTCGGGGATGATGCCGAATTCTTCGGTCGAGATCACGTTCGCGAAGTTCGCCGCAAAGCGCTCCTCTTGTTGGGCCAGTGAGGCCTGGTTCATTTCCTTAGAGTCCGTGACCTTGAACGCACCGAGTTTGACCACGCCGGCCGATTTCGGCTGGGCAGCGGCCAGTTCGAAGTCCGTGCTGCTGCTGTTGCCGGCGATCACGGCGACCTCCGTCCTTTGGGCGGACAGACCCGCATACTCTGCGCGCAGCGTGACCCGGCCGGCCGGCACACGATCGAAGCGGTAGAGCCCGAGGTCATCGCTAAACGCTTCGAGCGCCGTGCCCTCGATGGTGACGCGAGCCTTGTGCAGGTAGGCGCCCGACGTGGTGTCGAGAATCCGCCCGGTGATTATTCCCGTCGACGCGGCCCTCGCGCTGGCGGGGTCGACGCCTTCAGCGGCAGCGGCGAGCGACGCTGACAGAGCGAGGCAACCGAGCAGTAGGGTGGGCAGGGAGTGGAGGTGTTTCATGGAGTGGGGTGAGCGAGACGGCAAAATGATCGAGCAGGGCGGCGCAAAGGGCGCGCCGCTCCGCGCGATTATTTCGCGTTTTGCCTCAGCGGTTTGCTCGGAAATTGGATTTTCACGGGGATCGGATCAGGGTGGGGCTTCATGGGGGGCCTAACGGGCTGAAACTGAATTGTCCCCCGGTCGCCCCCCTGCAACTCCAAATGCGACATCCCCCAAATCCGCCAATTCTTCGCGTTCCCCAAGGCACCCTTTGGGAGCTAAGATCACCAACAACCCGTGAGGTGATGGCGACGGCTCCTCAAGCCGCTGGCTGAATCCCCGGCAGGTCATTGTGCCGGCAACGTGCGGCGGGTCAACCCTGCCTACTTGCAGTCCAGCGAGATTTGAGTCGCTGCGTTTGATAACCTAAGTTTGATTTCAAATCTGAACTTCGATTGGGATCCGGTTAAAAACCCACACAATCAGGCAAAGGATGGCATCAGCTTGGCTGAGGCATGGGTTCTTTGGTCGAGTCCTGTCTTTACGCTCCCGTCAAGAAACCCGGACGAGTTGCGGCATCTCGCCATCGGGCTTATTGAGGGGAAACGCTGGACGGTGGTTTACGCCCCCCCGCGGCGACCACCGACGACGCATCTCTGCGCACCCCTCCCGCACCACTAAAAAAGCTCTCTTCCGCGAACTCAGCGGCTAAGACGACTGAGTCCAACCTTGAATCGCGCTTCGCGAGCGGTCGCGACGTTCTGGACTATTTTGATGCCGTCCGCGCGGCCGTCACCCACGGTGGATCACGACCGGGGGCAGGCCGTAAACCGACCGGGAAGTTGCCGAAGACCGTGAAACTCTCTCCCCAGGCCATACGCCGTTTTCAGGCCTATGCCCGTCGCGAACGCCTGCCCAATTTCTCTGCGGCCCTTGAGCCCGCCTCGCGCGCCGTCCAGGGGCCATGATGCATCCGCTCGAACCGCATCGTGGTCCGAGCTTCGGATCGCGGCGACTTCCTCGTGCCAAATAAGCGGAGGCAATCTCTGCTCTTCAAAACCCCAAACCCAAAGCCCAAACTCCAAACCCCAAAGCCTGACTCTATTCGGCTCGACCGGACCCTGTTCGGCTCGACCGGGTCGGTGTAAAATCGGCGGCCGTCCTGCGAGTAGAGGCTCGTGCGTGGCCGCGGGCAAACGCGTTGCTGTTGCCGTCGAGGTTGCTTGGCTCCACCGAGGCGCTGGGGATGAATTCGGACATTTCCTGATAGGAATTGAAACCGGGTTCCCAGATGGATTCCTCGGTCAGGATGTTGATGGCGAGGGGCGTCCGCTGGCCGTCGCGGTTGAAACCGGTGGCCACCGGCGTCGTCGTGGCGGCGTAACCGCCGGTGTTGGCGATGACTTCAAACGGACTCAGGATAACGCTCGTGGCCGCGCTGGTGGTGGCCGACGTTTGCGCCGCCGCGGTCGGTGCCAGACTCAGGGCAAGACAGCCGGCGATCGCGGGGATAGAACAGGGGAGCTCCCGAGGAGGGGGGCTTAAAAACGAAAACGGCCTTGCGGGAGCCAGCCGACAAGGGGGGGGCGGAGATTACGGTGACGCGGCGAGTGAGACGCACACGAGCTGGGTATCGTTGCGTGCAAACAGGCTCCGATGGGCGTAGGCGGGATGGGACCAAGCGATCGGATGCGTGCGGTTGCGCAACGGTGTCTCGGGCTTGATGAAGTGCGCGCTGCTGATCCGCTCGAAGCCGGCTGGCGTGAGCTTCGCGATCACGATCTCGCCTTTCTCGGTGGTGATCCAGGTGCGGTCGCCGTGTTGCACGAAATGCGCGGTGGCCCAGCGGCCGTTGGCGAGCAGCGTCGTGTCTGCCCACACGCGGTCGCCGTTCGTGAGCTTGAGGCAGCGCATCTCGCCGTAGCTATCGATGCCGTAGACGTAGCCGCCCCGCACAAAGGGTGTCATGATGATGCTGTGCAGCGCGTCGGTCTTGCGCTCGTTCACGCCCTTGCGTTGCCAGAGCAGGGTCGGGGGTGAGGTGTCACGCGGCAGTTCGTAGAGCCGCGCACCGTCGTAAAAAGCGGAGAAAAATAGCTTCGTCCCCGACTCGTCGAGCACCGGATCGCCGACGTTGAGGATCATGTTGACCGGTTTGTAAGGCTCCTGCCACCACACCTTGCCGGTCGCGGGGTCGAGGGCGGCGATCCAAAAACCGGTCCAGACCAGCACGACCGCCCGCTCGCCGAGGCGAACGAGCCGCGGTGCCGAGTAGGAGGGCTGGCCGTCGAGCGCGCGCCAGCGTTCGCGGCCGGTCTTTACGTCGAGGGCGACGACGCACGCATCGGGCGGCCCGCCGACTTGGAAAATCACGAGATCGCCCGCGACGAGTGGCGCGCCGGAGACGGCCCAGACATTGAGCTTCGCTCCGTATTCGGTCGCGAGATCGCGGGCCCAAAGGATCTGGCCGGAAGCCGCGTCGAGAGCGTGCGCGTGCCCCATCGCACCGTACGCGAAGGCCCGGCCGTCGACGACCGTGACCGCCGCCCGGGGACCGAGCGCATAGTCGATGTCGCGATAGACGCAGGGGTAGGCGTGCGTCCAGAGCGGTTTGCCGGTGTGGCGGTCGAAGCAGAGCACACGCTCTTGGGGCACGGGTTCGTTGACGCGATCCGTGAGGTAAACGCGATCACCGGCGACCGTCGGACCGCTGTAGCCGGGGCCGACCGTGGCGGTCCAGACCGGTTGCAGTTGGGGGCTGGAAAATTTGTCGACGATGCCGGTCTCACGCCAGACGCCATCGCGCTGCGGCCCGCGCCACTGCGGCCAATCGTCGGCCGCGAGCGGAGGCGTGCCGCCCACCAAGAGCGCGGCGAAAACAAAGCGTTGGAACAGAGTGAGCGATCGAGTCATGGTGGCGCGGATGGTCTTTCGTTGTGAGTGGCGGAAAAACGCGACGCAAGCTTTGCACTGCGCATCTTTCGCCTTGTGCTCTGCGTCTTCCGGGTTCGATTCCCTGACTCCCCATGAAACTGTTCCGCCTCGCTCCCGACCCTGCCGCCCCATGTCCGCCATTTTCGCTCTGGTTTGCGATGGTCTACGGATGCCTGAGTTTCGGGGCGGTGAGCACGCTGGCGTATTCAATTTGGGCGTTTCGTTTGGTGCCAGGCACGGTGGGCCTCTATACGACGACGGCCTTGGTCTACCTCGGTTTGGGCGGGCTCGCGCTCAGCCGGCTCGTCGCGGTGCCAGGCGCGGCGTGGCGTTTCACGGTGTGCTTCGCGACGGTGTTTCTCGCCTACGCGGTGTGCTGGTGCGCGTTTTGGTTCGGCCTGAAGGGAGAAATGCGCGCAGATTTTCACGGCGCGGCGACGGGGCTGGCGGTGTTGACGTGGCTGGTCATGCGCGCGTTTGGCCAGCCGCGCGGGTTTCTCGCGATGTTTGCCGGGTTGCTCGCGCTGCACAGCGTCGGCTACTACGCGGGCGAGTACCTCTATGCGGTCGTGCGCGGTGCCAACGGCCGGCTGCTCTGGGGCGCGGCGCACGGGCTTGGTTTTGGCGCGGGTCTCGGCTACGTGCTGTTTCAGTGTCAGCGGCGCAGGCCTGCTCCCGCGGCAGCCTCCTAACTTTCCCTTCGTCATTTTTTGCGAATGTCATCCCCGCCACTTCCGCCTCCTCTTCCACAAAGTACGACGCCACCATCATCGGCGGCGGTCCCGCGGGTGCATCGACCGGTGCCATCCTCGGCGAATACGGCCATCGCGTACTGATCCTCGAGCGGGAAGATTTTTCCGTTACCGTCATGGTGAGTCGCTGATCCCGTTCACGTTTCAACCGCCCGGGATGGACCAATCGAGTCACGATGAACCAACGGGGTCACGATGGGGATGGACTCACGGGGTCACGATGGGGATGAACCAACGGGGTCACGATGGACCAACGGGGTCACGATGGGGATGGACTGACGGGGCTACGTCGCGACTCTCGACAAAGGCTGGTCGCGGTTTCCTTAACCCGCAAATGGGGTCGACCACACGCTGGCAGTGGCAGGGGGCGCGAGGGGGCGGGCGATCCAAATGAAACCACCGCGATCAGCGGGTTGACGCCTTCCGGCTGCCCTCACAAAGGAGACCCAACCCGGAAAGGAGCTCAGGAAAAGTGTTCCAGAAAGGTGTTCCAGAAAAAGTGCTCAGAAAAAGTGCTCCGCGCGCTGCGCACGCTGCGCACGCTCCGCACGCTGCGCACGCTCCGCACGCTGCGCACGCGGTCGGAAAGGTGTTCCAGAAAGGTGTTCCAGAAATGGGTCCAGAAAGGAGCTCAGGAAAAGTGCTCAGGAAAAGTGCTCCGCACGCTGCGCACGCTGCGCACGCTGCGCACGCTGCGCACGCTGCGCACGCGGTCGGAAAGATGTTCCCGAAAGGTGTTCCAGAAATGGGGTCCAGAAAAGTGCTCAGAAAAAGTGTTCAGGAAAAGTGGTCCGCGCGCGGTCCGGAAAGATGGTCCAGAAATGGGGTCAGGAAAGGAGCTCAGGACAAGTTAGCGCTTAGGGGGCGGGCCCCGCAAATATCAGGTTCAGGCGCGGTGCGATCCCCGACGCCTCGCGAGGCCTGACTTCCGCCAGCGGCTCGGTTCCGTGGCGAACCGGCGTTTGAAGTGCTGCCCGAATCTTGAGACGTCGCGATAACCGACGCGGCGGGCGACACTGGCGATGGGAAGCCGCGTTGTGCGCAGCAGTTCTGCGGCTTTTTCCATCCGAAGCTTTTGCAGATAGCCTTGGAAACTGATACCGTAGCGTTGTCGAAAAAGGCGGGACAGGTTGCCGGGGCTGGTGAAGGCCACCTTGGCGGCGACGTCGCTCAGACGCACCGGGCTGTGCAGGCGGAACGCGAGGTGGGCCGCGGCGCGTTGCAGCGGATCGGCCTCGCGCGTCGCGGCGTCATGGTGCTGCTCAGCAAGGCGAAACCAAACCGCCTCCACGTGATTGCGAGCGGCGTCCTCGGCCGCCACCGGATCGCCCAGCGCGATCGTCTCAACGAGGTGTTCGTGTTCCTCGATCAAGACGCGCGCGTCAGGGAAACACTCCTCAAATCCCTTTTGATGAAAACCCTGCAGCCCACCCCATACGACCTTCCAGGCATCGAGCAGCACCGGCACGGCGGCGGCGGTCACCACCGTCTCGTGCAGTTGGGCGTCGGCGGCGCGGAACGCGGAGTAGTCCCGCCGGCGCACCGCCGTGCTGAGCCGTTTCAGGATCGCGCGCAGGAGTTCGGGCTGGCGCGCCTCCGGTGTCGCGTGCGACGCCGCGTGGCGGGCGGCGAAGCCCTCCAGCAGGGAACGTAGTTCGGAAAGGCGGCGGAGTTCGGTGTCGGTCATCCTATCAATTATGCGAAATCGACCACAGGACTATGCCCGCACCGTCAATCCAGCAAGCGCGGGCTGCAATGGCTTGATCCTGATTAGTGAGGGGATCATCAGAGGCGCGTGACGGCTGACTATGCCGAATCACTCACGCTCAATCGACTGAATTCTTCTCGCATGAAAACCTTCCGGGGCCTCTATCCGCCGCTCATCACGCCGTTCCACGCGAACGGTGATATCAACGAACAGGGTCTGCGCGACCATGTTGACTGGGTCATCGCCAACGGCGCCGACGGTTTCTGCGGCGGCAGCAGCACTGGCGAATTCATGAACCTGACCCGCGGCGAGTGGGAGCGCGTCCTCGGCATCTGCGCCGAACAGAATCGGGGCCGCGTACCGATGCTCGCGGGCACGGCCGATTTGTCCACGGCCGGCACGATTGAGAAGGCGAAGTTTGCCGAAAGCCTCGGCTACGACGGCCACCTGATTATCCCGCCGTGGTATCAGGTGCACACGATGCGAGAGATCGAGGCGCACTACCAGGCGGTACGCAGCGCGACCACCAAGCCGATCATGATCTACAACAACCCGCCGGTCGTCGGCGTGCGGCTCGCGCTCGATACGCTGGTGCGGTTGACGAACGACGGCGTGATCCAATACATCAAGGATGCCGATTCCGACCCTTATGCGATCACCCGGCTGCGCATGATGCTCGGCGACAAGCTGGGCCTTTTCTACGGTCACGACAATAACGCGCTCGGGGCCTTTGCGTTCGGCGCCACGGGCTGGGTATCCGGCTCGGGCAATTTCGATCCGGCCCGCTGGTCGAAGATCGTCCACCTGTGCATCGACGACGGCAACTTCGTCGCGGCGCGCGCGCTGTGGGATGAAATCATGCCGTTCGTAGATTTGGTGACGGTTGGCCGGGACGGCCAGCGTCCCGATTGGATCGCTGTGATTAAGCGTGGGCTGGACCTGCGGGGTCGTTACGTCGGTTCCGTCCGCCGGCCGATGCTGCCGCTGACGGATGAGGTCGACGCGCTGGTGAAAAAAGTTGTCGACCAGATGAAGTTTGCCGGTGCCCCGGCCAAGGATTGTGCGGCGTAAATGCGTTCGCCGTCATCCTCTTGTTTCCCTCCTGCCATTTTCCCATCACCTCGTGAAATTTTTCTACTCGGTCACGTTGCTGGCGATTCTCCTCGGCTCGCGGATTTCCGCGGTGCCGCCGCTTTGGAAGCCCGATCGCGCTGTACCGCCATCGGCGGCCTTGAGCGAACTCGTCGGGGTTACTTTTCACGTCATCAAAAAACACGAGCCGGAAAAAGACGGCTACCCGTGGCTGCACGGCGTGGGCCTGGCCTTGCACGAAGGAAAGCTCTATGCGTCTTTCGGCCACAACAAGGGCGCGGAGAACACGGCGAGCGAGGAGGCGCGCGGCCGGGTGAGTGCGGATGGCGGGCGGACCTGGAGCGATGTCTTCACGATCGATACCGGGACCGACGCGCCGGACCTCGCCGTCTCGCACGGCGTCTTTCTCTCGGCCGGAGGCACGCTCTGGGCCTTTCAGGGCGCGTTCTACGGCAAGATGGGGCGGATTCACACACGCGCCTACACGTTGGAGGAGCGCACCGGCGAATGGCGGCCGAGGGGTGTCGTGATTGAGGGCGGTTTCTGGCCGATGAACCAGCCGGTGAAACAGGCCAACGGTAACTGGATCATGGCTGGCTTTCGCGCGGGCGTTTACTCGGAAAAAAGCACGAATCCCGCGGCTGTCGCCATCAGCCGCGGCGACGATTTTCGAAAGTGGGACCTTGTCAGCATTCCGACGCCGGATGGACTGAAGCTGTGGGGCGAGTCCGCCATCATTGTGGATGGCCCGCGGGTGTTGAACATCGCCCGCTACGGCGAGAAGGCGGAAGCGCTCGCGGCGGTCAGCGACGATTACGGCCGCACGTGGACGGCGTCCGCGTCGAGCAACCTGCCGATGGCGACTTCGAAACCGTGCGCAGGGCTGCTCAGTAACGGTCAGCGTTATCTGGTTTGCACCACGACAAGCGACAGCGGCAAACGGCGCTCGCCGCTCACGATCGCGGTCAGCCGCCGGGGCGAGGCCGAGTTCAGCCGCGTGTTTGTCATCCGGCCCGCGCTGTTCCCCGCCGGCCCGGGCGAATCGAATCCCAAGTGCGGACTCGCCTATGCTTGCGCGGTCGAGCACGAGGGCAAGCTCTACGTCGGCTATTCCAACAGTGGCGGCCGCAGCGGGAATCACAACAGCGCCGAACTGGCGGTCATTCCCCTGGCGGCTCTGCGCATCGACTAGCCGTAACCAAGCAACGCCGGATCCCCCCCGATAAAATGAAAATATCGCCCCGCCTGGTCGTCTCGCCGCCATGCTTCCGCCTCCGCGTTTTCGTTAGCGTTCTTTTCGTCTCGCTGGCCCTCGGTTCCGTGCCCCGGGCCCAGCCAGCCGCCACGGGGCGGCTGACCGGCACGGTGAGCAATCTCGCCACGGGGCGGCTCCTCGGCGGGGCCCGGGTCGAGATCGCCGTCTTGGGGCGCTCCGAACGCACCGACGACGACGGGCGGTTTTCCCTCAACGATCTTCCCCCCGGCGAACACCATGTCGCGATCTTCTACGTGGGGCTCGACCGCGTCGATGAAACCGTGCGCGTCCAACCCGGCGGCGATCACACGCTGCGGATCGAACTCACCGAGGGAATCTACCGGCTGGGAAGTTTCACGGTCACTGGCGAGCGCGAAGGCACCGCCGCCGCCATCACCGCGCAGCGCAACGCCGACAACGTGAAGAATATCGCGTCCATCGACGCCTACGGGCTGATGCCGAACATGGGCGGGGGCGAATTCGCCATGCGGCTGCCGGGCGCGGCGGGCGCCGTGGACGACGACGGCACGGTGAGCGGCATCGTGGTGCGCGGGGTGGCCAACACGTTGAACCGCCTCACGGTGGATGGCGGCGCGGTGCCCGCCAACCAATCGATGAGCCGCGGCTACCAGATGCAGTTTGTGACCACGGCGATGTTCGACCAGGTCGAACTGATCAAGGGGCACACGCCCGACAAGGGCGCGGACTCGCTCGGCGGCACGATCAATTTCAAGACGCGTTCCGCGCTGAGCCAGGCGGAGAAACGCGTTTTCACCTACAACCTCGGTGCCATCTGGGCGCCGCCCTTCACCGACCAGACGCCGTTGCGCCGCACGCGCGCCCTGGCGCCGCTGACCAGCGGCACGTATCAGGAAGTCTTCGACGTCTTCGGCGGCTCCCGTAACTTCGGCCTGGCGCTCAACGCCCTCTACAGCGAGAAGGTGATTGGATATTCGTATACGATCCGCGATTTCCAAAACACCGGAGCTTCGCCGGCGTATCTGTGGGATTATCGCACCCGGGACGATTTTGCGCGCCGCTTTCAGACGAGCCTGAACCTGCGCATGGATTTCCGCCTGTCGCGCAATTCCAAGTTTTATCTCAACGCCTATTCCACCGATCATTTCGAACCCAACCGCGTCTTTCACGATACCCAGGCCTCCACCTCGCAGACGCTTGCCACGATTGGCGCCAGCGGGCAGCTGTCGACCACGGGGACGATTCTGCCCGGCTACTCCGATTTGGTCACGCGGGTGCGCGGTCTGGCCGCCTCCACCATCGCGGTGCGCGACACCGCGACGGGATTTTTTCTGCGCACCCGCGGAGCCGATCTTGGCGGCGAGCACGATTTCGGTCGCTGGCACGTCGATTACAACGCCGCCTACCACCAGACGCACGTCAACCTGACGAGCGGCCCCGGGGCGGCGGCGTTTACGAACACGATCACGGGCGTCGGCTGGACCCTCGACCGCAGCAAGTCCGACCTTTGGCCGCAGTTCGTCCAAACCGAGGGACCCGACATGACGAATCCGGCAAACTACCGTATCACCGGTGCGGACACACGACATCTGACGAGGAACTCCGGGGTCGAGGGGGCGCGTGGGAATGTGCGCTACACGTTGCCGGCTTCGTTTCCGCTTTTCCTCAAGTCGGGCGTGGATGTCCGCACGCAGACGTCAGGCAACGTCGGCGGTAGCCGGCGGTGGACCTATGCGCGGGGGACGCTGCCAGCCAACCCTGCGTTCATGAGCACGGATTTGGTGAAGACCGGCCGGCATCTGCCGACCTGGGAGGGCGCGTGGTATTTCAAGAACGATGAACCACGCGATCCCGCGCTGTGGACCGAGAACGTGTATTTCCGGGAGCAGAGCCGCTACACCACGACGAGCGACGTCAGCGAAACGGTCACGGCCGGCTACGTGATGGGGCAGGCGAAATTCAATCAGCTGGGCGTTCTCACCGGCGTGAGAACCGAGAGGACCGATGTCGACAGTTTTGGCCGCGTGCGGGTGCATGCCGGCAGCACGGCGGCCCAGCAGGCGGCCGATCCGATCGGATCGGCGCAGCGCGACTACGCCAATACGGGCCGACGGATTGAGGGTGATTACACGAAGTCGTTTCCCAGCGCGCATCTCAGCTACGACGTCACGCCGCGGATCAAGGGGCATTTGAGCTGGTCGACCAGTTTTGGCCGGCCGCAATTCAACAATCTCCTGCCGAACGAGACGTTCAACGACACGCAGCGCACGCTCACGACCAACAATCCCGCCTTGAAGCCGCAGACGGCCGCGAATTGGGATGCCACGCTCGAATACTATCTGGAGCCGGTGGGGCTGTTTTCCGTCGGATGGTTCCACAAGAAAATCGCCGACTACATCGTGACGGGGATCGACGCTGGCACCGTCGGCGCGGGCGCGAACAACGGCTACAATGGCGAATATGAGGGTTACGCTATTCTCAGCTCGAGCAACGCGGGGAACGCGTTTGTACAGGGCGTGGAGTTCAGCTACCAGCAGCAGCTCACGTTTCTCCCGCGTCCCTTCAATGGCCTCGGGCTGAACGCCAACTTCACCTACCTGCGCACCCACGGCGACTACGGCACGGCCAGCGCCAGGGGGAAGAATGAGCTGGCGGGTTTCATCCCCGAAACCGGCAACGTGAATCTCACCTACAAGTATCGCGCGTTCAATACGCGGGTGTTGGTCAACTACACGGGCCGTTACATCACGACGTTCACCGCGACGAATTCGCCGCGCAACGAATACAAGTATGCGCGCACGATCGTGAATCTCGGGTTCGGTTGGCAGCTGCGGCCGAGCGCGAACCTGTTTTGCGAGATCGTGAACCTGTTCAACGAGACGCAAGGCCGCTTCCGCGGCACGGGCCCGCGGATGAGTTACACGAGCATCAACGGCACGCAGCTCAACTTCGGCGTGACTGGGCGGTTCTGAGTTAGCCGTAAATGAGTCGATTTTGAGAGCGCGGCGGGGTCGGACGATGCTGGGGACTTGGGCTCGGCAGAAACAAGTTAGCGCTAGGGGCGGGCCCCGCACTCCCCACCCCCCCCCATCCTCCCCGATTCTTTTAGCATCTCTCCAAACCCCGAACCAGTGGGGAGCTTCGCTCCCCACCAACCCCCTCAAAGACCCGGGGAGTTTTAATTGTCGTCACCAGGGAGGAATAATTGTCGTTGCAGAAATTGACCCTCGTTCATGCGCATGAACGCTCTTTTCTCCTCTGATCACGTGGAAAAAACCGGAACTCCTTGGAAAAGGAAGCAAATCACCGGTGGATCAGTTTAGCTGGGCAGCGGTGGGGCAAAATAGTTGAGCGCCATCGGGCTGGCGACGGCGCTGCGCATGGCCGCGCAATCGCTGCACCGGGCGGAGCCGCCGCTCGGCTGTACGGCAAAGGAACTCGGCTAAACGCTTCAACCCATCCAGGCAGTCGTTGGTTCTTGGAGCCCCACCCCAGAACAAGTTTTTGCCCCGACTGTAAGAAACAGATTTCAATGCCCAACAACGACTTGCAGAAGCTGTTTCATGGGAGCGCGAGAGGGTGGGTGGTGGGGGAGCGAAGCACGCCTTCGTGGCCACCATCGGCGACAGGAGTGTCGCCGGTCCGTCGGATGGGCGACACTCTTGTCGCCCCTGCTGCATGGGAGCCTC